>JANNJO010000107.1:0-9336 GCA_031395755.1 Acidobacteriota bacterium | reverse complement strand
ACCAATGCCAGCTCGTGTGCTCGGTGATCCAGCCGCCAAGCGTCGGGCCAATTGAGGGGGCTAGCGTCGCGACCATCCCGACGGCGACCTGTTGCATCATCGACCGGTTCTGCCCGAACAGCGTGAAGGCGCCCGCCATCGACGGCGGCGCTCTCTTCGATTCGGCGCCTTGACATCGCCAGGTTTGAGAGCGGGACTCACCGGGGTTCCGCTCTCGTCGCCTGTCTCACCGGTCACAGACGAAGCGTGATGCTGGGAGACCGAGACATGTTTCTGTTCCTCGTGGAACGGCAACCGCGATCTCGACGACTTGAGGCCATGAAATTGAGCGGCCCCCTGTGCCAATAATCGGTGAGAGTGCGCCGTGAAAGGTGAATCAACGCAGCCGGTGAGAGTCCGGTCCGAGGAGGTGTCGGTACGCCTTGGTAGCTACCCGGGCGATAGGCGAGGGTGACCGAGCCATCGAAGCTCCGGGGACAAAGGTCCGCTTCGGGCGGGCCAGCGAGTGTATGGGCCGCAACGTGAGTGAAGCCTGAGCAGGCCTCGAAAGGTTGAATGCGGGCGCCGAGTCTCCTCTCAATAGACGAAGGCCGTCGAGGTCGCCCAGTACGACCGACAAGCGAAGGTCGACCTGCTCGCCGGGGTAGTGGGCGCGGCACGTACACACGCGGTGATTCGCAACACGGGAGGCCTGTCGGGCTGTCAGGGGACCCTGGCAACGGCTCCATCGGGAGACGGGCACGACAGGAGTCGGAGGGGCTCATAGTACTGATGAAGCCGGGTAACTTCGGTGGAGGGAAGGGGCCCTGGTTCGAGGTGCGCTTGGACGAGCTGAGGAGAGGGGGATTGGCGTGAGCCTGGCAACTCCCGAACGAATCCGGACGCTCCAACGAGCGCTGTACGTGAAGGCCAAGCAGGAGCCGACGCGGCGGTTCCATTTTCTGTATGACAAGGTGTGGCGTGACGACATCCTCGCACACGCATTCGCGCTCAGCCGGGCGAATGGCGGAGCGCCAGGTGTGGACGGGGAAACGTGTGCGCGCATCGAGGTCTACGGGGTGGAGCGCTGGCTCGGCGAATTGCGAGAGGAGGCTCGGACCGGACGCGACACACCGCAGCCGGTCAGACGCGTGATGATTCCGAAAGCCAGTGGCGTGGGCCGTCCACTTGGCGATTGATGAGGGCACACCGAAGTGGTTGACGCTGATTTGCCCAAGCACTTCGAAACGATTCCGCACGCAACACTCCTGCGGTGCGTCGCGCGCCGCATTAGTGAGCCTATCCCACAACCTGAGCTGGCGCCGGTCGCTTCTTCACGAGCGACCGCACCTTCGGAACGCCGCGCCGCTCACGGTTGCGCTGCGCCATCCGCAGGTCATGGCGCACCTGAAGGTTCATCCAGAACTCCGGCGACGTGCCAGTCAGCTGACCCAGCGCGATCGCGTTCGCGGCCGTCACGGCACGCTTGCCGTTCACGAACTGATTCAACCGGACAAACGTCCAGCCGAGCCGGTCGGCGGCGTCGGTCTGCGACACCGGCGGGTTGTAGCTCTTTAGAAACTCCTCGAGCAGGATCTCGCCGGGGTGGATCGGGTCCGTGATTGTCTTGGCCATTAGTGATAGTCCTCGCACGTCACGTCGTGGGCGTGCCCGCCCTCGAACCGAAAGGTGATCCGATACTGGTCGTTGACGCGGATGCTGTACCGGCCCCGCTGATCGCCCTTCAGTGCTTCCAACCGATAGCCAGGGACGAACGTTAGATCCGCCAGGTTGTTCGCGGCGTCAATGACCAGCAGCTTGCGGTGGATGATGCGCCAGAGCGTCTTCGGAAGCCGTCGCGCTGCCTTGGTGTCCAGCCCGTGGAAAATATGCTCAGTGGGCGCGTCCACGAATGACCGGATCACGACACGATGATACGTCTACCGTAGTATTGTGCCAAGTCGAATTGAAGACGGATGTGTTGGCCTGCTCGGGCCAGCCGTGCCGGGCAGCTGTGCCCGTTGCTCGATCAGCCGTGACGTTCAGGTAGCGAGCGAAGACCGCCTGGGATGCGTGCATTGCGGCCCGCACGTTCTTCACGGCTATGCCATTGATCGGTTGAGGCGGCAGCGGAAGGCTGGTCGTCCTGAGACTGCGCTTGCCCTGCGCGTGTGCGAGAGCCTCGCGGGCCGATTCAATGAGCTCACTAAACATTTTATTCTTCATTGCGGCTCTCCTTAGACTCACTGTTGCATCGACGCTGCGATCGACGGTAGCGCGGGTCTGTTCATGCTTTGCTGGTTCATGAAGCCAGTACTGTAGCCAAACTGGCTCGGTTTAGCAGTAGGGCTTTATCTGACGGCGATCGAGGGAGCGGTGTGCGACAAACGAGTAGCCTCGCCATGCGCGAGGCGGATCCGAATGCAAGCCGGCCGTGTTCGTGCACCGTCAGTTCCGGCCGGCGGCAGACGGATCCGGTTCGCGCGTTGGCGGCTTACCAGCTACACGTCGTCGCGTTCGTCGTGTGCCCCCAGCTCGAGACCCGTGTGCATCAACTGAATGTCATGTGCGGCGATCCTGTCCCGAAGCAACCGTCGGGCGGCGGCGTAATGGATGCCGGGCACGATCAGCCGGCGGGCCAGATTCCGCAGTCGCGAGACGATGACGAGGGCAATCTCCTCCCCTTCCCGCCAGGACACCGCGCCGATCTTCCAGTACGGGACGAAGCCGCTCTCCGACCAGATGCCGTCGGCGTAGAACCCGCGGCCGAACCGGCGGCTCAGCGGGACGAGATACCCGTAGTACACGAACATCATGCTGATGCCGAAGAGTTGGGTCGCCGGACGCCGGAGAATGAAGAGGTCGTAGCACAGGAGAAGGCCGAGGACGACCCCGAGGGCAAGCTGCAATCCGTAGTATCGGGGGCGCGGTCCGCGCCAGATCAGCACGGCGGACGATCGGCGGCGCAGGAGCCGCAGCGCATCGAACCCCACGCGCACGTTGGCGATGAGGAACCCCACGCCCAGAAGCAACAGAATCTGCGGGGTCAGCTCGGCGAACATGGCGGTACTAGGTCGTGACGGGCTTGACGGGAGTGGCAGCCAGGGCGGGATCGAAACACGCGCGGCAACGCGCCTCGTAGGTGCCGGTGGCGCCGAGCAGCATCCGCTCGTCGCTCGCGACAAGCCGCTGCGTGTAGTTGGCCGGGTTGCCACACACCATGCAGATAGCGTGCGCCTTCGTGACGTACTCGGCGATCGCCATGAGGACGGGCATCGGCTCGAACGGCCGCCCGAGGTAGTCCGTGTCGAGTCCCGCCACGACGACCCGCTTGCCGCGGCCGGCAAGCTGCGTGCACGCGGCGGGCAAATCCTTGTCGAAAAACTGCGCCTCGTCGACGCCGATCACTGCGGTGTCGGCGTGGATCAGCCGCAGCAGCTCTGCCGAGTTGCCGACGTTGACGCCCTGAATGCGCATCTCGCTGTGCGACACGATCTCCGACTCGGCAAACCGGTTGTCGAAGGCCGGCTTGAAGATCTGGACTTTCTGGCGCGCGATCTGGGCACGGCGAAGCCGGCGGATGAGCTCTTCGCTCTTGCCGCTGAACATGCTGCCGGTGATCACCTCGATCCAGCCGTGCGCGGGGTTGCGGTGTGGTACGTCCATGATCGAGATCGCAATTAGGGATTAGGGATTAGGCACGAGACTGATATTCCCCTGTTTCCGTACTTACTCGAATCCGGTCACCGACGTTGATGAACGGCGGAACCTGGACGACCAGCCCGGTTTCGGTGCGCGCGGGCTTGACCTGGGCGCTCGCGGTTGCGCCCTTGATGCCCGGCGCGGTGTCTTCCACGCGCAGATCCACGGTCACCGGCAGATCGATCCCCACCGGCTCGTCGCCGTAGAACTCCACCTTGATGAACGAGTCCGGCAGGATGTAGTTCACGGCGTCGCCGAGGACTTCGCGATCGATGTGAATCTGTTCGTACGACGCCGTGTTCATGAAATGGAACGCATCGCCGTCGCTGTAGAGGTACTGCATCTCGTGCTCGTCCAGGATCGCACGCTCGATGTCTTCTTCGGCGCGGAACTTGTGATCGATGAGCGTGGTTGTCCTGATGTTGCGCGCCTTGCACTGCACGAACCCGCGCTTGTTGCCGGGGGTGAGGTGATGCAGCTCGAGGATGCGCAGCAGATCGTCGCCGATCTTGATCAAATTGCCCTTGCGAAGCCGTGTTGCCTGAATTGACGCCATGCGGGGGATCGTACCCAACTTCGCGGAGGCCCGTCAAACCATGCTACGATGCGAAAACCTCGATGAAACGGGCCTCAATCGGTATTGCGCTCCTCATTGCGGGATTTGTTGCGGGCCTCGTGCTCACCGGCCGCCTGCGGTCGGCGGAAGAATCCACAGCACAGACAACCCGGCGCAGCGGTCAACCCCTCGCGATCCCCGCGGCGATGGCGACGTCCACCGGCCTTCCGGATCTCACCGTCATCGCCGAGCAGGCCGTCAAAGGCGTCGTCAATATCTCGTCGGTGCAGGTCATCCGCCGGCCGAACTCGCCGTTCGCGAACGATCCGATGTTCGACTATCTGTTCGGCGGGCGCGAAGATATTTTCGGCTCGCGCGAGCGCCTGGAACGCAGCCTGGGATCCGGCGTGCTGATTTCCGACGACGGCTACGTCGTCACCAACAGCCACGTGATCGGAAGCGAAAAAGCCGAGATCACCGTCGTGTTCGCCGACAAGCACGAGGCGCCCGCGAAGATCATCGGCATCGACAAGGCCACCGATCTGGCACTCGTGAAGACCGCGAAGCCGTCGCAGCCGCCGCTGAAATGGGGCGACTCGTCGAGGACGAGGGTGGCCGAGTGGGTGCTCGCGATCGGCAGTCCCTATCAGCTCAGCCAGACGGTCACCCTCGGCATCATCAGCGCGCTCGGCCGGCGCAATCTCGGATTCTCGGAGTTCGAAGACTTCATTCAGACCGATGCCGCCATTAATCAGGGAAACTCGGGTGGCGCGCTCGTCAACGCACGGGGCGAGCTGATCGGCATCAATACCGGCATCCTCAGCACGACGCAGGGCGGCGGCTATCAGGGCATCGGGTTCGCGATCCCCAGCAACCTGGCGCGCAAGGTGCTCGGCGAGCTCGTCGAGCACGGCGTCGTGCGCCGCGGGTCGCTCGGCAGAATGGATCTGTATCCGCTCACCACCCAGCTGTCGTCGCAGATCGGCCTGCGCGACACGCGTGGAGCGTTCGTGAACCGGATCGATCGTCGCTCGCCCGCCTTCCAGGCCGGCGTCGCCCCGGGCGACGT
This sequence comes from Acidobacteriota bacterium, assembly GCA_031395755.1. Classification (GTDB taxonomy): domain Bacteria; phylum Acidobacteriota; class Vicinamibacteria; order Vicinamibacterales; family JAMQPK01; genus JAMQPK01. Next base: position 4,030 of record JANNJO010000107.1, on the reverse strand, counting down.
CATCATCTCCTTCAACGGCCAGCTCGTCGACGATCCGCCTCACCTCGTCCGGCTGGTCGCCGATGCGCGAATCGGCGGCACGGCCGCTGTCGTCGTCATGCGGGAGGGCCGGCAGGTGACCTTGCAGATTCCTGTGCTCCAGCGCGAGGAGTAGCCCATGAACATCCGGGTGGCCGCGGCCGCTCTGGCGGTGGTTTGCTCTCTTGCGATCGCCGCACCGGCACAGCGACTCGGGCGCACGGCCGTCCCCGAGCATTACGACATACATCTCGCGCCCGATTTCGCCACTGAGACGTTTGCCGGCCGCGTCAGCATCTCTGTGCGGCTCACCGAGCCCGCGCGCGCCATCATTTTGAACGCCGCGGAGATCGCGTTTCACGAAGTCACCGTCACCGCTGGGGCCATGACCCAGACCGCACGCGTCGTGCTCGACCGCGAGAGAGAGATCGCCACGCTCACCGTCGAGAGAACGATCCCCGCAGGGCTGGCCACGATCTTGGTTCGCTACGCGGGAGCACTCAACGACCAGCTGCGCGGGTTCTACCTGAGCCGCGCGAACAACCGCAGTTACGCCATTACTCAGCTCGAAGCGACCGATGCGCGGCGCGCGTTTCCGTCATTCGATGAGCCGGCGATGAAGGCGACCTTCGCCCTCTCGACGACGATCGATACGCGCGACACCGCCATCTCGAACGGTCGCATCGTCTCCGACACGCCCGGCCCCGGCGCGGGCAAGCACACGCTGAGGTTCTCGACGACCAAACGGATGTCGCCCTATCTCGTGGCGCTCCTCGTCGGCGATTGGGAGTGCATTGCCGGCGGCGCCGATGGGATTCCTGTCCGTATCTGCGGGACGCCAGGCTCGAAAGAGAACCTCGGCTTCGCCCTCGAGGCGGCCGAGATCGCGCTGCGATATTTCAACCGCTACTTCTCCACCAGGTATCCGTTCGGAAAGCTCGACATCATCGCCGTACCGGACTTCTCGGCGGGTGCCATGGAGAACACCGCGGCGATCGTCTTCCGGGAGCAGTTCCTGCTCGTGGCAAAGGAGGGCGGCACGACCGAACTGAAAAAGCAGGTCTCACAGTACCTGGCGCACGAGATCGCGCATCAGTGGCTCGGCGATCTCGTCACCATGCAATGGTGGGACGACATCTGGCTCAACGAAGGCTTCGCCACGTGGATGGAGCGCCGGCCCATGGAGGAGTGGCAGCCGGAATGGCAGCCTCGACTGGACGAGGTGCGCGATACGCAGATCGCCATGAGCCTCGATGCGCTTCGAACCACTCGCCCGATCCGCACGCGGGTCGAAACGCCCGACGAGATCAACCAGGTCTTCGACGCAATCGCGTATCAGAAAACCGCGGCGGTCATCAGGATGGTCGAAGGTTACGTCGGCGCGGCGAATTATCGCGACGGAATCAACGCGTACGTCAAGAAGTTCGGGTATGGCACTGCCACCGGCGAAGGTCTGTGGACGACCATGGCGTCGGTCACGAAAAAGCCGGTTGATCGCATTTTGTCGAGCTATATCACGCAGAGCAGCATGCCGCTCGTGAACATCGAGGCCAGTTGTTCGGGAACTCGCACTCAACTCGCGCTGTCGCAGAAACCCCTCTCGACGGCGGTGCCGGCGTCGACCACGTGGGACATTCCCGTCTGCTACAAGCGGGTGCGCAACGGCAACGTCGAGGCGGCGGCCTGCTCCGTCCTGTCCGCGCCGACCGCGACGGTCAGGCTCGACGGATGCTCGTCCTGGGTGTTCGCTAATGTGGAGGGTCGTGGCTACTACCGAACGTCCTACGGCACGGATGGCCTGCGGGCGCTGGGTGACGCGGTGCGAGGCGGGTGACGCGGTGCGAGGCGGCCAGCTCACGGCCGTCGAGCAGACGTCGCTGCTCGAGGACGTGTGGGCCCTTGTCCGGCTGAACGAGGAGCACATCGCAGACTATCTGGCGCTGTCGGGCGAGTTCATGAAGGGCCAGCCGGGCGCGGCCGTCTTGACCGTCCTCGACCGCATCAATTTCATCTCAGATCGGCTCGTGGACACGGCGCTGCGGCCGGCGTTCGAACGCTGGGTGCGGGAGTCCGCCGGGCCACACGCGGAGCGCCTCGGCTGGACCCCCAGGGCGAACGAAAGCGAAGAGGTTCGCCGCATCCGTGCGTCGCTGCTCTTCACGCTTGGCTACGCGGGACGCGACCCGGAACTGCTGCGCGAGGCCCGGCGGCGCGTGGACCTGCACGTCGCCGGCCCGGGCGCGCTGGATCCGAGCCTCGTGAATACCGCGCTCCAGCTGGCCGCGATCGGCGGTGACGCCGCGCTCTACGACCGCTACGTCTCCCGCATGACAGGCACAGACAGCCGCGACGAGGAATCCGCCTATCGCCGCGCGCTGGTGTACTTCTCCGATCCTGCCTTTACATCGCGTACGCTCGCCTATGCCACCTCTTCGGAAGTGCGCTCGCAGGATGCGCCCTACATCCTCAGCGAACTGATGGCCCGGCCCTGGTCCACGGCATCGACATGGGAGCATCTCAAGCGCAACTGGAGCGCGATCGAAAAATCAGTGGGAGTATTTCAGGGCCTGCCCGCGGTGATCAGCTCGACGGGGCACTTCTGCGATCCCGCGGCGAGGGAAGACGTCGAGCGCTTCTTCAATCAGCACGCGGTCCGCGGCACCGAGCGGATGCTGCTGCAGGCGACGGAAACGATCGACCGCTGCGTTGTCACGAAGAGCGAACAGTCCAGGAGCCTGGGAGAATTCCTCGGTCACTGATCCACCAGCTCGGCAGTTACATGTGTCTACCAGACACCGAGGCGTGTCCTTCGACGTAGCAGCGCCATGGGTGTTCCGTCCCGGCTGAAATCCCGATACGCGGGCTCCAGGAGGCTGTCTCGACACGGTGTCCGCGATTGTCGATGTACAGCGCGTCGCCGAGGAGGTCCACCCCCGTGTCCTTGAGCGTGATCCCCATCGCGTGCGTCACGTTGCCCGGACCCTGACAGAGGGCATGGTCGGGGATAGGGGCTGTCCGCCTGTTGTGCCGCGCCGTTCGCGATCGCATTCTCCGGCGTCGCATCAGATCGACGCCGTCGAGCGGCTCAAGCGCGCGAATCAGCACGGCGGCGGGCGAGGCCTTCGGCTCCGTGACGACGTTGACGAGATAGTGGACGCCGTAGTTGAGATACACGTACGCGTGGCCGGGCGGCCCGTACATCGGCGCGTTCCGCTTCGTGGGACCGGGCGCGGCGTGGCAGGCGGGATCCGATTCGCCGACATACGCCTCCACCTCGACGATGATACCGGATGTGAGGCCGGCGGGCGTCCGACGCACGAGGACCTTGCCGAGAAGATCGCGCGCCACGTCGAGCGTGGGGCGGGCGTAGAACCTGCGCGGCAGCCGCGCCATTACATGATCTTGAGGCGCTCGATCGCCTGCTGCGCGGCCGCCGCCACGTCGGGATCGGCATCCTTCGTCGCGGCCTCGAGTGCGGCGAGCGGCCCCGCATCGCGAGAGAACCCGAGCACATCCGCCACGAGCCGCCGCACGTCCGTGTCCTCATCCCGCAAGGATTCCGCAAGTACTGAGGCCATCGAAGGGGCGAGATCGAGCAGATATTTCAGGGCGAATGGCCGCAGCGACGAATCACGCAGCGCCGCGACGATCTGCTGGGGTGTGCTTCCAGGAACGCCGAGCGTGAGGTTGGCGTAGTGGAGCGAGAGCAGTACGCCATTCGACCGCTCGTTCGGCGCCATCTGCTGAAGTTCCGCGAGGGCGTCCCGCTGATCCGCGCGGGCGAGCCCCTCTACTCCCAGCCGCCGCATGTCGGCGTTCGAGCTCGTCAGCAGCTGTCTGAAAACGGAGACCGATGTCGGATGGCCGATCCCGGCAAGCCCTTCGGATGCCGCCTCCGCGTCGACACCCCTTTGGTAAAAGCTCAGTTGATCCGACAAGGCCTGAACCGCGTTGGCGTAGCGAAGGTGTCCGAGCGCCTGCATGGCGCTCCGGCGCAGCAGCGGCTCGCGCG
>JANNJO010000067.1:0-3527 GCA_031395755.1 Acidobacteriota bacterium | reverse complement strand
AGCTGCTTGTGGCCGAGTGAGACCCGCTCGGTGGCCGGATCGTACTTGAGCACGATCACGTCGATCTCGTCGTTCACCTTGAACAATTCGGACGGATGGCCGACGCGGCCCCACGACATGTCGGTGATATGGAGCAGCCCGTCGATGCCGCCCAGGTCGATGAACGCGCCATAGTCGGTGATGTTCTTGACGGTGCCCTTGAGGACCTTGCCTTCGGCGAGGGTGTGCAGCGTGTGCTTCTTCTTCTCCGCGTTTTCCTCCTCGAGGAGGACCTTGCGGGAAAGCACGATATTGCCGCGCTTCTTGTTGACCTTGATGACACGCATCCGCAGCTCCTGGCCGCGCAGCGCGTCCAGATTGCGCACGGGACGCACGTCGATCTGCGAGCCGGGGAGAAACGCGCGCACGCCGATATCCACCGCGAGGCCGCCCTTGATGCGCTCGATCACGCGGCCGATCACGACCTTGCGTTCGGCGTAGGCCTTCTCGACCTCGTCCCAGATCTTCATCTTCTCGGCTTTTTCGCGCGAGAGGACGACGTAGCCGTCGCGATCCTCGGTGCGCTCGAGCAGCACGTCGACGGTGTCGCCGGGCTGCACGGTCACTTCCCCGCGCTCGTCGAGAAACTCGTCGACGCCGATGATGCCTTCCGATTTGTAACCAATGTCGACGATGACTTCAGAAGGGGTGACTTTGAGGACGGTGCCCTTCATCACCTCGCCTTCCGCAATGTTGCGGAAGCTGTTATCGTAGATGTCGAGCATCCGGGAAAATTCCTGGGGGTCGGCGTCATCATCTTTAAACGGCGTGAGCACGCCCCGCCCCTGAGGTTTCCCGCCCGCGCGAGTCGCTGCGCCGGCGACCTCCGGGACTGCTTCTTTCTGAGTGCGCTCGTCGTCCACGTTCACCATGCCTGACACGTCCTCCTCAAGTTGATCCGGCGGGCACACTACTGCGGCCGCTGAGTCGCGATAAGCATTAGAGTGTAGGTAGGTTATGGGTAAACTGTCAAGGTTAGGAGAGGTCGAAAGGACCTGTGATGGCTAAACGCAAAGCCCGATCGCGCACCAGGAAGACCGCTCGTCAACCGAAGAGAAAAGCCGCCGCCCGGAAGGCTCGTCCGGCGAAGAAATCGGCAAAAAGACCGGTGAAGAAGGCCGCCGCCCGGAAACGCGCGAAGGCTTCCAAGCCCGCGAAACGGGCCGCCGCCCGCAAATCGGTGAAGTCATCACGGCCCAAACCGCTTGCGCTGCAGCGCGAGCGTCGCCGGCTGGCCGACGAAGATGTGACGCCGGGCGCGCCGTCGACGCTCGGCTACGCGAAGAAGGCCTCGGCTGCCGAGTCGGGGCATCAGATGTACAACCAGAAGAAGCGCGAGCACACCGAAGGCGGCACGGAGCTCACCGGCGGCGATCTCGACTCGGACTGGAACGACGCGTACTCGAGCGGCGAGGAAACCCCGGGCGGCGACATGCCGACGCCCGACCAGGACGTCGTCGAAGAAATCGGCCGCGCGCTCGGTGTGGAGTATGAAGACGCGGAAGAGCTGAAGGGCTCGGACAAAATCGTCGAGCGCGACAAGAATCGCTGGGAGTTCGACCCGGCGAGCGCGGAAGACTACGACGACAGGAATAAGAAACAGTAAGGGGAAAGTGAAAAGTAGAAAGTGAAAAGTAGAAAGTAACTCCGGTTCTTACTTTTTACTTTCTACTTTTTACTTTTTACTTTCTCTGTCACCATCGCCATCACCCGCCTCACCACGTCCTCCACCGACATTCCGGTCGTGTCGATTTCCACCGCATCGGGCGAAATGGTCAGCGGTGACGTGGGACGCGTCTTATCTGACTGGTCTCTTGCGGCCATCTCGATGGCCACGTCCGCCCTCGCGGCGGTGCGGCTCGTCGCATGCGCCGGATCGGCCGCGCGGCGTCGCGCGCGCTCTTCCGGCGACGCGTCCAGGTAAATTTTCACGTCGGCGCTCGGGAAGACCACGGAGCCGATGTCACGGCCTTCCATCACGATCCCGCCTTGCTCGCCTTCCTTCCGCTGCCGCGCCACGAGCACAGCGCGCACCTTCGGCAGGCGTGCGGCTGCGGTGGCGGCGCGATCGATGGCCGGCGTCCGGATGGCTGTGGTGACGTCGTGGCCGTCAATGGCCACTCTCTCCGGGCCCACGTCGAGCTCTGCCCGTTCCGCGAGCGCGGCAACGGCGTCCTCGTCATCCAGTGGCACGCCCTCGTGGAGCGCCTTCCATGCGACCGCGCGATACATCGCGCCCGTATCCAGGTGTGTGTAGCTCAAACGCCGCGCGAGCTCCCGCGCCACCGTGCCTTTGCCGGCACCGGATGGTCCATCAATCGCAATAATTAAAGGACGGGGGGCGGAACGCGCGGGCACCGGCCGAGTATAGCCGAGCCCTGTTTGTCTTTCCGTGTGCTCTCTGCGACCTCTGTGGTTAGAATCTCGTGTCTGTGTCAGGAGGACATATGAAACGAATGCTCGCGCTCGTTGCTGTTGTGTTCGCGGTCATGGCGGGAGCGGCGGCACAGGAGAAGCCGGCCGATCCCAATCGATGGGAGCCGGCGATTCAGAAGTTCGAAGCAGAGGACAAGGCGAACCCGCCGGTCAAGGGCGGCATCGTCTTCATCGGCGCGTCGAGCATCGTTCGATGGAACCTGGCGGAGTCGTTTCCCGATTTGAAACCTGTCAACCGGGGATTTGGCGGATCGGAGATGGCCGATAGCGCCCGCTACGCCGCGCGCGTCGTCATCCCCCACGCGCCGCGAGTGGTCGTGCTGTATCCCGGCGAGAACGACCTCGCGAGAGGAACCACGCCCGAGACCATCGGCGCGGGCTTCGCAGCCTTCTACGACACCGTCCGCAAGGCGCTGCCCGCGACCCGCGTGGTCGCCATTGGCCTGAAGCCGACACCGGCGCGCTGGCATCTCACCGCTCAGATGCACCAAGCCAACACGCTGATTCGTTCGTACTGCGACTCGCACACGCGCTGCGTCTACGTGGACGTGTGGCCAGCCATGCTGGGCGCGGACGGCAAGCCCAGGCCTGAACACTTCGTCTCCGACGGCCAGCACATGACGCCTGAGGGTTATCGGGTGTGGACGCCGCTGGTCCGCCCGCACTTGAAGTGAACCTGCGCGTACAATTCAGGGATGCAGGTTCGGTTGCAGAAAATTATTTCGGCCGCGGGTATCGCGTCGCGGCGCGCCGCGGAACAATTGATCTCGGACGGCCGTGTCACGGTCAACGGCAAGACCGTCATCGAGCTCGGCTCCAAAGCGGACCCCGAGGTCGATCACATCCGGGTCGACGAACGGCGCATCAAGCGCCCCCAGCATCCCCGGTACTTCCTTCTGAACAAGCCGCGCGGCTACGTGACGACGCGATCGGATCCGGAGAAGCGCCGGACCGTTCTTGATCTGTTGAAAGGGGTGCGCGAATACGTCTACCCGGTCGGCCGGCTCGACTTTGATTCCGAGGGACTGCTGATCCTCACCAACGACGGCGAC
>JANNJO010000046.1:0-3734 GCA_031395755.1 Acidobacteriota bacterium | reverse complement strand
CGATGGGGAAGACATCTCCTCGACCTTCGACGATCCGGCGCAGCGTCACGTGCAGGTGGCCGAGATGGTCATCGAAAAGGCGAAGCGCCTGGTCGAGCACAAGAAAGACGTGCTCATCCTGCTCGACTCGGTCACGCGTCTGGCGCGGGCCTACAACACCGTGATTCCGCCCTCAGGCAAGGTGCTGTCGGGCGGTCTCGATTCGAACGCGCTTCAGAAGCCGAAGCGGTTCTTCGGCGCGGCGAGAAATATCGAGGAGGGCGGGTCGCTCACGATTATCGCGACCGCCCTCATCGACACCGGCTCACGCATGGACGACGTCATCTTTGAAGAGTTCAAAGGGACGGGCAACATGGAAATCCACCTCGACCGAAAGCTGGCCGACAAGCGCGTGTTCCCGGCGATCGACCTGCAGAAGAGCGGCACGCGTAAAGAAGAACTGCTCATCCCCAAGGACGACCTCATGCGGATCTGGGTGCTGCGCAAGGTGCTGACTCCGCTGTCGCCGGTCGAAGCCATGGAGCTGCTGCTCGATAAGATGGGCAAGACCAAAGGCAACACCGAGTTCCTCTCGGCTATGCAGAAAATGGGCTAGTTGATGGCGATGACAATCAGAATCCGGCAGAACGGTCCGTACCTTGTGGAAGGTGACGATGTCACGCTCGTGGATTGGAACGGGAAGCCGTACGAAATTGCGAAGCGGCCGTTCGCGTTGTGCCGCTGCGGCGCGTCGACGAAGAAACCGTTCTGCGACGGCACGCACTCAAAAATTGGATTCCAGGCCGCCGAAGCTGCGGTGGCAGGTTCCGAAGATAAGCCGGCTTAGCTACAACGCGCCGATCGGTGTTTCCTCGGTATCGGCGATGAGCTGCCTCAACTCATCGCCCTCGATCACTTCTTTCTCCAACAATCGTCGCGTGACCACTTCGAGAAGCTGGCGGCGATCCCCGACGATCTGCCGCGCGCGATCGTGGGCGTCCTTGAGCAGGCGTTTCACCTCTGCGTCGATGCGCTGCGCAGTATCCTCGCCGTACGGACCGCGCTCGGGCCCCATGGGGATGTCGAGAAACGCGTTCCGCCGCGAGCCCTCATAGTTGACGGTCCCCAACTCCTCGCTCATGCCGAACTGCGTCACCATCGCCCTGGCGATATCGGTCGCGCGCTGGAGGTCGTTCTGGGCGCCGGTCGAGATCTCCCCGATGGCGATCTCTTCGGCGGAGCGGCCGGCGAGCAGCACGGCCATCTGATTCTGCAAGTCGGTGCGGGTCAGCAGATAGCGATCCTCGAGCGGCAGCTGCATCGTGTAGCCGAGCGCGCCGAAGCCGCGTTGGACAATCGAGATCTTATGTACCGGGTCGAGGCCCGGCAACGCGCTCGCGACGATGGCGTGGCCGGATTCGTGGTACGCGATCATCTCGCGTTCGCGCGCGTTCATGACGCGCTTCTTTTCGAGGCCGGCGATGAGGCGATCGATCGCTTCGTTGAAATCACTCATTTCGACGGCTTCTTTGTTGTTGCGTGCAGCCAGCAGCGCGGCCTCGTTGACGAGGTTGGCGAGGTCGGCGCCGGCAAAGCCGGCCGTTCGTGCCGCCACGACCTTGAGATCCACGCTTGGCAGCATCTTCACGGCGCGTGCATGGATGCGCAGAATCTGTTCCCGCCCCCGGACGTCGGGCTTGTCGACGAGCACCTGCCGATCGAAGCGCCCCGGCCGGAGCAGAGCGGAGTCGAGCACTTCAGGCCTGTTCGTGGCGCCCATGATGATGACGCCTTTGCGCGCGTCGAACCCATCCATCTCGGCAAGAAGCTGATTCAGTGTCTGCTCACGTTCTTCGTGGCTGCCCATGGGGCCTTGCGCCCGCGCCCTGCCCAGCGCGTCGAGCTCGTCGATGAACACGATGCAAGGCGCTTTGGCTTCGGCCTGTCCGAAAAGATCGCGCACGCGCGCGGCGCCGACGCCGACGAACATCTCGACGAATTCCGATCCGCTCAGGCTGAAAAACGGGACCTTGGCTTCACCCGCGACCGCTTTGGCCAGGAGGGTCTTGCCTGTGCCCGGGGGACCCACAAGCAGCACGCCTTTCGGAATACGGCCGCCGATGTTGGTGTATTTCTTCGGGTGCTGCAGGAACTCGACGATCTCCTTCAGCTCTTCCTTGGCTTCGTCGACGCCCGCAACGTCGTCGAACCGCACCTTGACGTCATCTTCTGAGTAAATCTTGGCCCGGCTGCGGGCGAAGGACATCACGCCGCCTTCTGCGCCGCCCATGCGCCGCATGAAAAAGCTCCAGAGGGCGACGAGCAGCAGAAGGGGGATGATCCAACTCAGCAGCTCTGGCAGCCAGCGGTTTATCAGCTCGCCGGTGTACTTCACGCCGGCCTGCTCGAGCTCTGACACCAGCGTGGCATCCTCGATGCGGGTGGTGATGAATTGCGCCGGCTCTGCGTTTGGAGCGGTCGGCTTCAGTGTGCCGCGGATAAGCTGCTCACCGACCGTGGCTTCCGCGACCTTCCCCTGCTTGAGCGCCGTCTTGAATTCGCTGTAGGGGATCTGCAGGCCCGTCGGCATCAGGAAATAGGTCTGTGCGAGCGCCAGAAGAAGAAGAAAGCCGAGGGCGTACCACATCGATCCGCCTGGCCGGCCGGGCACGGTACGACGTTCTCCTCGGGGATTTGGCGGTCGGCTTTTGGCAGGCGGCATTGGATTCCATGGTCCGGCTAAAGCCGGACGCTACGTACCGGCGACCACCGCTCCGGCCGGCTGTTTCACGAACCGCAGGTCCTTGGGTCCCGCGTCTACCTGCACGTGATCCCCCTCCCGGAACTCCCCCTCGAGAACGCGCATGGCAAGCGGATCCAGAATGTGGCGCTGGATGGCGCGCTTCAAGGGGCGCGCACCATACGCCGGGTCGTAGCCCTCGCGCACCAGCCACTCCTTCGCCAGGTCCGTGAGAGTGACGAAAATCTTTCTATCATCCAGCCGCTTGAGCAGGTTCCTCACCTGGATGTCGATGATGGTCTTCATCTGCTCGCGATTCAACGGATGGAAGATGATGATGTCGTCGACACGGTTGATGAACTCCGGACGGAAGTGCGCGCGCAGCGCCTCCATCACCTCCCGCCGCACACCTTCGTCGATCCCTCGATCGCCGAGGTCTGACAGGAACGCGCTACCCAGGTTCGAGGTCATGATGACGACGGTGTTCTTGAAATCGATCGTGCGCCCCTTGCCGTCAGTCAGCCGCCCGTCGTCGAGCAGCTGCAGCATGACGTTCAGCACCTCCGGGTGCGCCTTCTCGATCTCGTCGAACAGGACGACGGAGTACGGCCGGCGGCGCACCGCCTCGGTCAACTGCCCGGCTTCTTCGTAGCCGACGTATCCGGGTGGTGCACCCAGCAGGCGGGAGACGGTGTGCTTCTCCTGATACTCCGACATGTCGACGCGGATCATCGCGTGCTCGTCGTCGAACAGGAATTCGGCGAGCGCGCGGGCAAGCTCGGTCTTTCCGACACCCGTCGGGCCGAGAAAAATAAAACTGCCGAGGGGCCGGTTGGGATCCTGCAAGCCGGCTCGCGCGCGGCGGATGGCGTTGGCGACCGCCAGAATCGCTTCGTCCTGGCCGACCACGCGATGGTGGAGCCGCTCCTCCATGTGGATGAGCTTCTGGATTTCACCCTCTATCAGCCGGCTGACGGGGATGTGCGTCCACTTGCTCACCACCTCGGCGATGTCT
>JANNJO010000007.1:0-5558 GCA_031395755.1 Acidobacteriota bacterium | reverse complement strand
GTTTCGCCATGGCCTGCCTCCGTTGTATGTGGCTCTGCGCGTCACCTTCATTGGTGGCGCGTAACCCACGATGTACTACGTGAGTCAGGTCTCTGCTCAGACAGCCATACTGTCTAGACCGTCAGGGTCGGCCGATATCGGAATACGCCAGCCCCTCGACAATTGCGGCAGCCTCATGTCGTTCACTTGAGATGCGCCTTGGCGCCGCGCGATTCCGGTTGCGCCATGGCGGTGACAGTGGCATCGTCGGTGTGAACTAAGTCCCGGGGGTCTGGATGCGTCGCACACGACTTCTCTGCGCGATCGGCGTGAGCCTCTGGTCGGCCGTGGTCGCCGGAAACCAAGGGGCGCCTCCAGTAGCACCGTCCGGGGAACTGAAGGCCCACGTGCAGGACGAACGGTTCGGGATTGTCACGTCCATCAGAGGACTGCCGCTCGGTGTCCGCGCCGGGCTGCAGACGTTGTTTGGCAGTCAGGTACTCGAGATCGCCGAGCCCGGAGGCGAGTTTCAGGTCGGCGACGTGATCGTCAATTCGAAGCTGCCAATCCGCCGGCTGGTCGCGGCGGGGTGCTCGTACGATCACTGCCTCGTCTACTACGAGCGCGGCGGCATCGCCCACACGTGGCGGGTGGCGCTGTTTCACTGGACACCGGACGCGACCCGACTCGAGTTGGGTGGTACCGCGCCAGGCGGCTTGGTGACAATCGACGACGTTCGGAGCGCCGTCCTATCCGGAGCGATTAAGGGCCCGGCCGGGCTCTGGTAGTTCTTCAGACCATGCGTCGTTTCGTTGCTGCCGTCGAGCCTCCTGGTCTCCTGACCTCCTGTTCAGAATCAGATGTTGTTATGATCGGCCACCCATGACCGCACCACACGATTCATCGCCGAAGCTGACGCCCGTGCAGTGGCTGATCTGCGCCATTGCCGCCATCGGCTTCGCGTTCGACATCTACGAGATCCTGATGCTGCCGTTGATTGTGAGGCCGGCGCTGCTCGAGCTGACGGGCGCGGCGCCGGGCTCGGCGGAGTTTCAGATGTGGGTGGGGCGCCTCTTTTACATTCCGGCGTTCGCGGGCGGCATCTTCGGCCTGCTCGGCGGTTATCTCACCGATCGGCTCGGGCGTCGACGCGTGCTGACCTACAGCATCCTCATCTATGCGGTCGGGGCCTTCGCGTCGGGGTTCTCGACCTCGATTGAAATGCTGCTCGTGCTGCGGTGCTTCGTCTTTATCGGCGTATGCGTGGAATTCGTGGCTGCGGTGGCATGGCTCGCGGAGCTCTTCCCGGAACCGAAGCGGCGGGAGAAAGTACTCGGGTACACGCAGGCGTTCTCGTCGCTCGGAGGCATTCTGGTGGCGACGGCCAATGGGCTGTGCGTCGCGTACGCGACCCACTTTCCTGCCATCGGCGCCTTCGGCTTTGCCATTGCGGATCCGCACGCGCCCTGGCGCTATACGTTGATGTCCGGCGTGCTGCCGGCGATTCCGCTGATTCTGATCCGCCCGTTCCTGCCCGAGTCGCCGGCGTGGCAAGAGAAGAAGGCGGCGGGCACGCTCGGCCGCCCGAGCATCGCCGCGATTTTCTCGCCCGCGCTGCGCAAGACAACGATCGTGACGACAATCATGTTTGCGTGCGCGTACGGCGCGGCGTTCGGCGCCATTCAGCAGATTCAACAGATTGTTCCCGGGCTTCCGGAAGTTCGCCAGATGACGCAGGGGCTCCCGCCGCCGCGCGCCGGGCTCGTCAACCAGGAAGTCGCCGCGAACGTGACGAAGGTCCAGGAAATCGGCGGCCTGGCCGGCCGCGTCGCCCTTGCGTACCTGGCCGTGATCATCGTGAGCCGGCGCAAGCTGATCAGGCTGTTTCAGATTCCCGGGCTGATCGTGATGCCGCTCACCTTCGCCGTCGCGGCCACCACGAGCCTGAACTGGCTGTATCCTGCCATGCTCCTCGCCGGATTTTTCACCGTCGGACAGTTCAGCTTCTGGGGCAACTATCTCCCGCGGGTGTATCCGCTCCATCTGCGTGGAACGGGTGAGAGCTTCGCCGCCAATATCGGCGGGCGATTGATCGGGACGTCCTTCGCGTGGCTCACGGCGACGCTTGCCGTGACGCCGGACCGGGCGTACGCACCGACAAAAGTGGCGCTCGTCGCCGCCGTCGTCGGATTCTCGGCTTATCTCGTCGGGCTGATCGCGAGCTTCTGGCTGCCGGAGCCGCCGAAAGAGAATCTGCCGGATTGAACCACGAAGAACACTGAACCACGAAGACACGAAGATCACGAAGACGTTCTTGAGATGCGCGACGCACTGACCGGCGCAGTTCTGATCGCCGCCGTTTCCACGTTCGGCGATTTCGTCTGGGCGGGGCTCGGCCTGCGGCACCGCGTGCCCTACGGCCTCGCACACGGCGCCCTTCTCTTTCTCTGCATCGGCGCCTATCTGGGATCGATCGAGCGGCAGCCTCTGCGAGGAGCGATCGCCGGTGCGCTGATCGGCCTGCTCGCGGCCGGCAGTTTCTACGCGCTCGCGCCGATTGCCGGGTACTCGGTGATGTTCGCGGTATGGGCGTTCGTCTGGCTGGCGCTCGCGATTCTGATCGGCAGAGTCCTGAGAACCACGACTCGATGGTCATGGCGGGAGACGATCACGCGCGGCACGCTGGCGATGATCGGCTCCGGCGTGGGCTTCTATCTGATTTCAGGCATCTGGCGGCCGTTCGATCCGCAAGGATGGGACTACGCCGTGCATTTTCTCAGCTGGACGGTTGCCTACCTGCCCGGATTCCTGATGTTGGTGGGAACACCGAGACGTTAGCGGATAGAATGCGCAAAGGTGTACGTTCGTCCGTTTCCGGCGGCGAGCGGACAATCGCTGATATCGGAAGCGAGCTGTACTACATCTCGGCAGACAAGAAACTCATGGCGGTGCCCGTGACGACCGAGGGGACGACGTTCTCCGCCGGCGTGCCGCGCGCGTTGTTCGAGGTTCAAATGCCCGAACAGACGCCCCCTTATCCGACCGATTATGCGGTCACGGCCGATGGCCAACGGTTCCTCGTCAACACGGTCGTCGATCAGCCGACACGTCCTGCGCTGACTGTGATCCTCAATTGGACGGCTGAACTGACGAGATAGCCGAGCAACGGCTTGAAGACTGCTCTCGCGCCTGGCAGACCACATCCCGAATTGCATCGATGACCAGCGACGGGTCGTCGATATGAATCCAATGCCCTGCTCTCGTTGAAACGATATGACGCCCCCGCGCGGATGATCGTGCGAGGACGTCATCGGCCGTGAGCCAGCGCGGTCTGCGGTTCACGGCCGACAAGGTGACGATCGGCAAATCGCCGGATGCGTCAGCTTCGCTTGACAGGTGCTCGGCGCACAGCGGGAGGGCGGCGAGGTGCTGCCACATTCCGCGGAACGCGCGCGGGTTGGACCAGTGCGCCTGCACTGACGGCAGGACCTCTGCGGGAAGCTTCCGCACTTCACCCACGACGTGTTCGAGCAAGGCTGCCGCCGTCGGTCCGAACACTCGGCTGACGCGCCTCGGTGGCCCGGGCGCGCCTCCACTCAGCAAGGACAGACACAGTCGTACGAGCCCGACCCGTGCAAGGGCGGCTCCCACATGTGAAAGGAAAATACCGCCGCGGAGCATTCGTCGCTGATCGGGTGAGAGGCTCATCCATTCTTCAGGATGGAGTGTGTCGACGAACACCAGACCGGCGACATCGCCCGGATATGCCCGGGCGAAGGCGCGAATGATCAAGCCACCGAAGGAGTGGCCGACCAGGACATAAGGCGGCGCTACGCCCATGCCGTCGAGCAGCCGGCGCAGATCCGCAACAAATCCTGGAATGGAGCGAGCTCGCGGGCCGGGGTCGCTCCAGGCAAGCCCGGCGCGATCGTAGCTGCACGCGCGAGCGAATTTCGCGACTTCCGGCTGAACAAGGCTCCAGCTCACGGACGAAGCGGCGATTCCGGCCTCGAACACGACCACCGGCTCTCCAGTCCCCGTGCAACGACAGTGAAGGCGATGACCGCCGACATCAATCAGCGAGCCCGGGGCGGGAAACTTCCGGCGGCCTCGTGCCGCGCCGACCGCTTGATAGACGAGGCCCGCTGCCAGCACCAGCGCCATGATGGCAACAACGACTGCAACCCCGATCATCGGCCCTACCCGAAGCAGTACAGACGCCCATCATGGGTCCCCACGATGAGTCGTCCGCTCGCGATGGCCGGTGATGCCGTAATCGCCGAGCCGGCATCGAACTCCCACAGCTTGCTGCCCTTCAGCAGATCTAGCACGTAGAGGCGGCCATCGGTAGAACCGATGAAGACGCGGTTCCCGACGATCGCGGGCGAGGATTCCACGCGGGCGTTGCTCATGAACGTCCAGTGCACCTTGCCGGTTTTCGCGTCGAGCGCGTGCACCATCTTGTCGCGGCCGCCGAGCACCACGCGCCCCTGGCTGAGGGCCGCCGAGGAGTAGTACGGGAACAACCGATCGGGGTGACGGTACGTCCACATCACCTTGCGGCCTTTCATGTCGATGCCGATCACCTCGTTCTCGAATGTGCCGACGTAGGCGGCGCCCCCCCTCAGCGCGGCGGACGCGCCCATATACGATCCGATCGGCACGTTCAGCACTTCTTTGCCGTTCGCGACACGGATGCCGCGAAACGTCTCATCGCAGCCGGAAATGTAGGCGATCCCGTCCATCACGGCGGGTGTCGCGTGCACGTACCCCTGGAACTCGACCTTCCACGCGACCGTGCCTTTTGCCGCCGACAGCGCGTACAGATAGCGATCGTAGGAGCCGATCAGCACGCGTTCTCCCACGACGACCGGTGACGAACGGATCTCCCCCAGCGTTTTGAACGTCCACAGCGCCTTCCCGCTTTTCACCTCGACGGCGTGAAACACGCCCGAGAGATCGCCGATGTAGACGACCCCGTTCGCAACGGCCGGCGACGATTCCCCGATCTCCGCTGTTTTGTACCTCCAGCGAACGGCCCCGGACTGTAAATCGAGCGCAATCAGCTCGCCGGCCGCCGATCCCACGAACGCAGCGCCGTCGGCAATCGCCGCAGAGGACTCAATCGATGCGCCGGCATCGAAGGTCCACATCACTTTCAACGCGGGGGCGAGCGTGGATCCGGCCACGCCGATCAACGGCGGACTGCCGCGGAACTGCGGCCACGAAGACGGCGCCTGGGCCGCGGAGGGCGCGACTGCTGCAGACGCGAGGATGAGGGCAATTAGAACGCGCATGCGTACACCTCGCGGGCGCCCGCCTCATCGAAGGGGCGCGGGTTGAATTTGCCGGTCCATTGCTCAGCCGCATCCTGGGCCAACGCGGGCAGATCGTCGCGGGAGACGCCGATATCCCTGAGGGTAGCCGGGAGACGCCCGGCCGCCGCGATCGACGACAGCCGCAGCGCGAGGGCCTCGGTGCTGCCCATCAGCTCGCCATACAGCGAACCGGACGAGTCGGCGTTCCAGCGGACGACATGAGGAAGCAAAATCGCGATGGCATCACCGTGGGTCGTGCCA
>JANNJO010000467.1:0-3212 GCA_031395755.1 Acidobacteriota bacterium | reverse complement strand
GTCAGAAAAGGCCGGAGTGTCACCGTTCGGTGCTAATCGCCGCGAAGCACGAGCGCCGGATCGGTGCGAGCCACTCGACGCGCAGGCGCGGCGACAGCGATGCCTGCGACGAAAAACAATACGGCTGCCACCGCGGCGAAGGCCACCGGATCGGTTGAATCGATATCTGCGAGCACCGATCCGAGCATTCTGGATGCCACTGTCGCGAGCAGAATGCCCGGGACCACGCCTGCCGCAACGAGCGCTGCCGCGCGTCCCGCCATCGATCCTTGAAGCTGCGCCGGGTTCGCGCCAAGGGCCAGGCGCAGCGCGAACTCAAATCGGCGCCGGGCGAGCTCGTGCGTGAAGATGCCAAAGATGCCCAGGCCGGCGACGATGACGGCAAGAGCGGCAAATGCAAGAAAACAGACAGCCATCACGCGGCGTGTCGGAATACCGGGCGATGTTTGCACGTAGTCTTCCATCGGCCGCACGCCGTACACCGGTAGCTCGCGATCCAGCCGTTCCACTTCCGTGCGCAGTATCGAGAGGATGTCCGAAGCTCCGCGATCGCTTCGGACGACGATTCTGCTCGTTCGGGACGGCTCCTGCCAGGCGGAGAGATAGATAGTAGAGAGGGCGGGCTCATCCAACTCGCGATGCTTCACGTCCCCCGCCACGCCCACGACTTCAGCCATGCCTTCCAGCGCAGCCACCCAAATCCGGCGCCCCGCCGCAGGCAAGTCGCCAAAGAGCTCGTGCGCGATAGATTGACTGATGACGACACGCGCGGGAACGCTTCGGTCGTCATCTCCCTCAAAGCCGCGCCCATCGACGATCGGAATCCGCATCACGTCGAAATAACCGGTACCGGCGACACGGAGGACCGATTCGCGATCGGTCTGCCCCTGGCGCGCGCCGACAAAACTCCGGCCTGAATCGCCGGTGAGCGGAAGCTCGTCCACGAGGGCGACATTCTGCCGCCCCAATTGACCGCTCAACACCTGATCGAGATTCTGGTAGAACGCCGCGACGCGCTGCTGATCCGGGTATCGTGCAGCGGGCAGCGAAACACCGACCGTGAGCACCCCCACAGCGTCAAAGCCCGGATCGATGTCGAACGTCCGATGCAGGCTCTGGCCGACAACAGCCAGCGACGCGAGCAGCACGAAGGCGAGCGTGACCTCGGCGGCGACGAGGATGCGGCGGAATGCGAGCTCGCGCGGACCAGCCCCCGCATTCCGGGAGAGCAGGTCCCGGCCATTGGCGCGCAGACCGCTCGCAGACACGGCCAGTCCGCACAACCAGGCGCACGGCCACACCGCGAGGCAGAGCGCCGCCATCGCCCGCCAGTTCACCTCGAGATCGCTGATCGCTGCATGGCGGAACTGTTCGAGGGCGAATCGGCCGACCAGCGGTGTGATCCAGTAGGCCACGAGGGTGCCTCCTATCGCCCCCAACGCGACGAACACGTGCGCCTCGATGAGCAGCAGTTTCGCGATCTGCATTGCGCTCGCGCCCAGAGCACGACGAATGGCGAACTCGCGATGCCGCTCGATCGCTCTCACGACGAGCAGACCCGCAAGGTTGATCATCGCCAGCGAGATTGCGACCGCGGCACCGAGCAGTAACAAAGGAACAATGTTTCCCGCAGTGCCGGCGATAACACCCGCCAGCGGCAACGCGACGGCTCGCGTTGGAGGAGTCACGCGGCTGCTGACTTCGTCGAGAGCCAGCGACGCTCGAGCCGCGGTCGCTCCCGGGGCCAGCCGCCCGATCACGCTCACTATCGGGAATCGCCGAAGCGGTACCCAGACGTCTGACGGACTGCCAAAGCTGAACCGTTTCGGAAACACGCCAACGACGGTAAAACTGCGGCCGCCGAGCACGAGCAGGCTGCCGAGGACGTTAGGGTCGGCGCCGAGCTTCACGCGCCAGAAATCCTCCGACACGACGGTCACGTCGCTTTCGTCGTCCTCCTCCCCCCAGGTTCGCCCGAGCATGGGTGACACACCCAGCAGAGAAAAGAACCCGGGGGTCACCGCGGTGCCAGACACACGTTCCGCCGGGCCGTGTCCGGTCAATGTCATGTTTGTCCCATCGAACGCCTCGACCTGCGTGATGACGTGTCGGTACTCGCGCCAGCGCTCGAAGGTCGTCCTGCGCACAGGCCTCGGCAACGCGCTCGTGCTCTCGACTGGAACTTCGCCGATGAGAACGAGTGATTCCGGCTCCGCAAAGGGCGGCGGGGTCAAGACGACAGCGTCGACGAGTGCGAAGAGAGCGGTGCCTACGCCCAACGTTAGTGCGAGCGTCAGCACGGTGACGGCAGCGCTTGACGGCGATCTGCGGATGACGCGGCTGAAGTGGCGAAGCTCGATAAACATGGAGGCGACCCGGGACGTCAGCAACGGTGGTGCCAACGCCAATGCCACAAATGCGTCGCTAGACATCGCAGCGTTAGCGCCCTTGTTCGGGAATGGAACTGTGGTGCTCGTTTGCGAACACCCCCACGACGAAAGCGCGGTGCGGGCCGTCAGTCTGGCTTCAAGGCGCCGCGCTTGTAGAGCTCCTCATATCGGAGACGGATCGCGTAGATCGCCGGCGCGAGCGACGCGGCGACGTCCGCAGGCGCCCCTCCATGCGCCTCGATCGCTGCCTCGATGTGCCTGGCGACCTGCTCGACGTCCTCGCCGATGGAGATTAGCTCGCTGCGGCTCAGCAGCGTCGGCGGCACGTCCAGCAGATAGTCGAGCGCGACGACGAAGGCGCGCACCTCGTCGGCAAACTGGCGCTCAGTCGGCTTGTCGAACCAACGATGCCAGAAACCGCCCGGCGCCGAGCCGTGGGCGTGGGACAGGGCGATCGTCGCCCGCTCGTGAACCGCCTGGACCGCGTGGTGTGGCGGAGTGGGCATGGCGATAGGATAATTCAACGGCAAAATCTGGAAGCAGTATGGCGCGCTCGAGTACATGGTCGACCTGTAGCTTCCCCTTAGCAAATTCGCTTGACTCGTCACCCTCCCCGGCCTATAACCCTGCCATGTAATCGATTGCATCGGAGCGGCGTCGCTCCCGATACGGTCCAACCAGGGGGGCTGAATATGAGCATGTCCAGAACCGGGCTCACCCTTATGCTGCTGGCCGCGTTCTGCATGCCGCTCGAGGCACAGCAGTTCAGCGGAACACTCCGGGGCATCGTGCAGGACTCCACCGGCGCCATCGTCCAGGGCG
>JANNJO010000442.1:0-4726 GCA_031395755.1 Acidobacteriota bacterium | reverse complement strand
CAGAAAGAGAACACCCGTGAGAGCAACGACGCCAATCCGGCCGGCGCGCACAAGAGCCATCATTCCCCTCCGTGGGTCGAAGCCCAGCGGCCGCGCCCCGACGCGTGGTTCACGACGTGGCCGATCGTGTACGAGTTCTTTCGGGTGACCACCCATCCGCGGGTCATGCGACGACCCTGGCCCGCGCCGGACGCCTGGCGATTCGTCGCCGCGGTGTTGGCCTCGCCCGGCATGGAGGTGCTCACGGCCACGCCGCGCCATGCAGCCGTCGCGGCCCAGGTGATCGACGAGCTGCCGCATCTCTCCGGCAACCTGCTACACGACACCCACACAGCCGTCCTGATGCGCGAGCACGGCATTCGCCGCATCGTCACTCGAGACACGGATTTCCATCGCTTTCCGTTTTTGGAGTCGTTCGATCCGGTTGCGTGATCCCTCGCTGCCTACGGTCCCAGAACTTCTCGCAACCGTCCGTACCCGCTCCGGCTAATCGGTCACCTCAGTGCCGTCGGCGAGGATCGCGAAGCGGCTGTCGGTGTCGGTCTGCTCGATCTTGGCCATGCGCGAGAGGTTCAGGACGTAGCGGCGGTGGATGCGGACGAACGCGCGGGGATCGAGGAGCGCTTCGACCTCGGCGAGTGTTTTGTTCCTTCAAGTGCATCCGACCGCCCTGCTGGATGCGGGCGCGGCAGGCAGGTAGGCACGCTCACGCGCCTCGTTCCGACTCCGTAGCTATCTGGCCTGCGACGTTGGGTCAAGGATCTCGGTCGGCAGGCCGAAATGACGTAGGATGACACGGAAACAGGTCGCTGCCGCCTTGCGTCCCTGGGTTCTGGGGCATCCCGATGCGCTGTCCGCACTGCAATTACGAGACGCCAGACGACTCGTCGTTCTGCGTGAGCTGCCACGTCCCCCTGGTTGCTCCGCTCGTTCAAGCACCGGCTCCAGGCGCACTTCCAGATCCGGGGTTTGCAAGCGCTGTGACCGCAGTCTCACCCGGACAGTATGGCCCGATGTTCGCCGTCGGTGTCGGACTCGGTACGATGCCAGCGGGCTACATATTTGGTTCGCGTTATCGCATCGAGCGCCTCCTGGGCGCGGGCGGCATGGGCGCGGTGTACAAGGCGTGGGATCAGGAGCTGGGCCTAGCGGTCGCCCTCAAGGTGATTCGGCCAGACATCATCGGAACCCCTGGCCTGGCCCAAGACTTCGAGCAGCGGTTCAAACAAGAGCTCCTCATGGCCCGCCAGGTGACGCATCGCAACGTGACACGCATTCACGACCTCGGCGACAGCGGAGGCGTGAAATACATCACGATGCAGTTCGTCGAAGGCACGAACCTCGCGACGATCATCACGCAGGGAACACTGCCCTTCGAGCGCGTGCTTGCGTTTGCCAGGCAACTTGCGTCTGGGATCTTGGCTGCCCATGACGTGGGCGTCGTGCATCGCGATCTCAAGCCGCAGAACATCCTGATCGACGCGGCCGACAACCTGTACATCTCTGACTTTGGTCTCGCGAAATCGCTCGAAGCCGTGACGATGATCGGTATTACTCGCCCGGGAGAAATTGTCGGCACTCCGCAGTACATCTCGCCAGAGCAGATCCAGGGCAACCCCGCCGACCATCGGAGCGACCTGTACGCGCTCGGCCTCATGTACTTCGAGATGGCAACGGGTCAATTGCCTGTCACGCGTCAGTCAGTGATCGAGCTCATGTATCAGCGGGTGCAGGAGCCTCCAAAGGATCCCAGACTCCTCAATCCCGACCTGCCCGAATACTTCTGTCGCATCGTCATGCGATGTCTCGAGCGCGATCCTGCGGCCCGTTATTCGAGCGCACGCGAGATTCTGGCCGATCTCGAGGCGAAAAGAGCCGACCCCGTGACCCCGGTCAGGCGGACCGTGTCGGTGACGCTCCCACTGCCCGTCGTCACCCGCCGTTCGAGGATGGTTGTTGTGGCGGTCGTCTTGGCCGGTCTCGTCGCGGCGGTCCCGCTGATCCGACGATATGTGCCGGCGCTGAGCGACAACCGCCCGGCGGCGCCGGCGCCGGCTCCAGCCCAGAGGCGGATCGCCGTGCTGCCGTTTCGCGTGATCGGCGAGCAATCCGCCCTGGCGCACGTCGCGGCGGGCATCGAAGAGGCGTTGTCGACGCAGCTATTTCAGTTGCCAGCCCTGAATGTGGCATCAGCCGCAGCGGTGGAGCGGGCCGCCACCAAAGACTCGCTCGGCGCGATCGCGCGCGAGCTCGGCGCGACTCTCCTCATCTCGGGCACGGTGCAGGGCGCTGTCGACGCCGTGCGTGTCACCGTCACACTTGACGATACGGATGCGGGTCGGCGCGTCTGGGCCCAGGATTTTTCCGGTGTTCAGGCCGATTTGCTGACCATCGAAGATCAAATCTACAGCCGGCTGATCGCGGCCCTGGATCTCGAACCGACGAGCGAGCAACTGGCGCGCGCGCTGTCGCATCCGACCGAGAATATCGAAGCCTACCAGTTGTACCTGCGCGGGCGTAACGCGATGCGCACCCAGCAGGATCCCAAGAGCGTTCAGGCCGCCATTGGCTTCTATGAAGAGGCATTGAAGCGAGATGCGGGATTCGCCCGAGCGTATGCGGGAATCTCGGACAGCGCGTTGCGCATGTACAGGGCCACTAAGGAGACACGCTGGGCGGAGAAGGCCCTGTCGTCGGCGCAACAGGGGCAGCGGCTCGATGAGAAGCTGCTGGAAGTGCACCTGGCGCTCGGCAGCGTCTATCAGGCCACAGGGAGGACTGCGGAGGCGATCGCGGAACTGACCGTCGCGTCGGAACTGGCGCCGGGTTCCGACGACGTGTTCCGCCGACTCGGGCGAGCCTACCTATCGACCGGCCGGGGTGAAGAGGCGATTCGAGCGTACGAGAAAGCGGTGGCCGTGAACCCGTACTACTGGGTCAGCTACGGCGCGCTTGCGACCGCGCATATGCAGCTCGGTGCCTACGGCCCGGCGGCCAGGGCCTTGACGAAGGTCATCGAGCTCGAGCCTGGGAACGTGAGCGGCCACAACGACTTGGGCGCCGTCTATCTGCAGATGGGGCGCTACGATGAGTCGGCGGCTGCCTTCAGGAAGGCGCTCGAGCTGCAGCCCATCGCTCAGACGTACACCAATCTGGGCATCGCATACGCGTACGCCGGGAAGCACGCCGACGCGATCCCGATGTTCGAGAAGGCCGTCGACCTGAGCCCGAATGGAGAAATGTTCGTTGGCAATTTGGGCGACGGCTACCGATGGGGCGGACAGGCCGTGAAGGCGGCGAGCGCGTACGACAAGGCCATCGCGCTAGCCTTGAAAGATCTCCAGGTCAATCCTCGAAACGCTGCGGCCAGAGGAAATATGGCGTTGTACTACGCCAAAAAGGGCGATCAGTCCAGGGCCCGGCGGATGATTTCCGATGCTCGGACGATCGATCGCGCGAACGTCAATCTGATCTACGCGGAAGCCGTCATCGAGGTCCTCGGCGGCCGAACGTCCGAGGCGCTGGTGGCGATCGAGGAGGCATTGAAGGCCGGCTACCCTCTCGCTGCGGCCCAAAGCGATCCTGATCTACGGCCGCTGATCGACGAGCCGGGATTCAAGCAACTGGCGACGAAGTTCCGGCCGACCTAGTCAGCGAGGATGTTCCGCGCCTTGCCCACTTGCGGCGCGCCATGAGCGCCGCAAAGGCGGGTCCCAACAAAAGCAGCGTCGCCGGCTCTGGAACACTGGCGACGTTGTTCACAGCGACGATAGACACCTGTGCCACGGAAGCGCTGTCGGAAAAGAACGTGGCGGAGCAGTAAAACGGACAGGAGATGGAGCCACCGTACAGCGTGAACGTGATGCCATCTGGAAACAACACAGACGCCGCCAGGGTGCCGAGATCACTGATTTCCCCGTCGGCCTCGAGACCCTCACCGATGGCAGTGGTGCTGAAATAACCGCCCAACGGATCGAGAAGTCGAAAATCGATGCTGCTCACTACAAACGGCGACGCAGGGTAGGTTGGGGCTTCTTCGGGGGAAAGAATCTCATACAACGCACAATAGTAGCCAGGAGGCAGTCCCGTGATCGCGGGGCCCTCGGGGTCGCAATTGAGCAATAGCGAGTTGAACGTTGGATCAAAGATGGACTGGGGATCGTAATCACCACCGAGCAAACCGATGACGGCCGCACGGGCCGGCGCTGCCAGAAGGCTCAACGCCAGGACGAGCATGACAACGCGCAGTGGCTTCATGACGGATCCCCTTGCCATCGGACCGAGACGTCGGCAAAAACGTCCTCGAGGCAAACGTCCCCGAGAAGTGACGTGAAAAAATGGGCGGATTAGTGATCGCCGTTAGCAAGATCAGGTCCAGTTCGAACTCGCCGTCGGCGGGAGAGACTCGGCGTCAGAGAATGAACCCCAAGTTGTTAGCAGAGCGTCACTTTGCTTGCGTGGGTCGCGGAGGCAGCTTCGTCGGTCGCAGGGACACGTCATCAAGGAAGTCCTCGGATTCAGCAATAAAAGGAAGACGCTGGAAGTATTAGCGCCCTTTCGCGCGGAAGTAAACCTCCTTCGGGGTCTCGTGCTTGAAGCCTACGGTCCCAGCACCTCGCGCAGCCTCACGTACCCGCTCCTGCTGATCGGCAGCCTCGTCCCGTCGGCGAGGATCGCGAAGCGGCTGTCGGTGTCAGTCTGCTCGATCTTGGCCATGCGCGAGAGG
>JANNJO010000128.1:0-5097 GCA_031395755.1 Acidobacteriota bacterium | reverse complement strand
GAAGAGATAGCATCTTTTATCGCCAGTCTGAATGGCTTGATATATGCCATACTTGCCTTCTCACGATACTTTTGGCTTCTCGAAAGCAAATAATGCTGTTTCTATCGCGAACGTGCAAGATATCCGCCTGGATCAGCGGCGGGGACGCGTCGAGTCCTTTGCGTGTCGCACCCTCCAAAGGACCACGTTCAACGTTCACGCCGGCCGGTATGTGCTCGCGCTTGGGGGCATCGAAAACGCTCGCGTTCTGCTGGCCTCGCGATCCCAGGAATCCGACGGAGTGGCAAACGGCCACGGCGTGGTGGGTAGGTATTTTATGGAGCATCCCCACTACTACGGCTCGGTGGGCGTGGTGCTCCCGTTAACGGTCGACCTGTCGTTTTACAGGCGCGGACCGTCGGATCTCAAGCGGGCAGACGGGACTACCGTGGAAACGCTCGGAGCGCTTGGTCTCGCTGCCGAGATCTCGCGCCGGGAGAAGCTGCTGAATTTCTCGGCGACGTTTGCGGGGCCGGGCGCTGGACGCGCCGCTTCGGCCAAGGCGCAGAGCGCCGTTCTCCCCGCGAGCACCGCGCAGGCTCTGGTGACGCGCGGCGACGGCGACTTCAATGCAACCGAGTTGACCGTGAGGTCGGAGCAGTCGCCATTTCGGGAAAGCCGCATCACGTTGACGGAGGATCTCGATGCGCTAGGGATGCCGAGGGTGGCGCTCGACTGGCGGATCGCTCCGGAGGATGACGTGCGGATGCGCCGCGCGATGGTGATTCTGGCGCGCGAGTTGGGCGCGGCAGGCCTTGCGCGCACGTGGGTTCCGGGTGACGCCTCGCGCTTCGTCTGGCGGCAGGATCCCGGGGGGCATCACATGGGTGCGACGCGCATGGGAACCGACTCGGCCGTTAGCGTCGTCAATGCCGATTCCCGGACGCACCAGGTCGAGAATCTCTACATCACCGGCGGTTCGGTCTTCACGACGGGGGGAGATTCCAATCCAACCCTGACTATCGTGGCGTTGGCCCACCGACTGGCGGACACGCTGAAGCGGGGCGCCGGACCGATGAAGAAGAGCGTATGAACAGCTATCCCAGACGCGAGTTCCTGTTGCAGGCGCTGGCGGCGTGCGGCACCCCGTTCCTCATGCCTTTGGCATCTGTTGAAGGCTTGCAGAAACCGCAGGCGGGCACCGCTGCCGCTGGCTATTTCGGCGGCCGCACCGACTCAGCGCGTGCGATTGGCGAAGCATACGTACGGCAACTGGGGCTCGACACGAGCGCGGAGTCGATTCGCAAGGCGTCGCGGGGTGCGCTCGAGGTCATCGAACGAGCCTCAAGTCAGCAGAATGCCATCAGGGCGCTGGGTCTTGCCGTGCGTCGTGACTTCCAGCAGGGACGATCGGTGCAGCTGGAAGGCTGGATTGTTTCATACACAGAAGCGGAGCTCTGCGCCCTCACCCTCCTTCCGGCGACGAACTGACCAACGACCTTTGTTGACCGACCCACTCGCGGAGGTTGTGTGACTGTGAAGCAGAGATACCTGTGCGGATTCGCTGTGGCTGGTGCGGTCGCATTTATCGCCTCGATTGCGCCGCGCGCGCAGCAACCCGCTGCGCCGTCGGTACAGCAGCCGATGCCGCCAATACGGGGTGGAGGTCCGGGAGGCGAGCTGCTCGCGCGACGGGCCGCCCCTTAACGCGCTTCGGGATCTACAAACGCGTGCGGCATCATGCCGCTCGTCTCGAATCCGTCGCGACATCGCCCACGCGTCGGATCACGCCTCACGTGTTTCGGCACACGGCAGCCGTTCATTTTCTGGAAGCCGGCGTCGAGGTGAATGTCATCCGCGACTGGCTCGGACACGTCAGTCTGGAGACGACGAACCGATACGCCGAAATCACCGTGCGCATGAAAGAGGCCGCGATGAAGTTGTGTGAGCCGCCGACCGTAGGTCACGATCGAAGGAAAACCGGGTGGTGAGACGACGCTGCCTTGCTGACGTGGCTGGCTTCTCTGTAGCTGCGACGTTGGGGCTGGACTCAACGTAACGCTTTGTTGGGCGGCTACCCCCCGAGACGCGAGCTCAATCGCCGATAGAGCTCCACCGACGCGTCGATCTCCGACTTTCGAATGGAGACGCTCTCGACGTTGATGCCGATTGGCAAGTGCTTTTCGCGCGCGTAGTCCTGCACGTCGGTGAATACGCTCTCGCACAGGTCGATAGAGCGCTCCAGCGTGTCGGCAGAATGGCGCAGCTCGTTCTCCAGCCATCGCGGGAACGAAATGCCGAGCCACTTCATGAACTCGAGCGTGCGCACCGAGCCGCACGGCGAGAACGTAAGCACCACAGGGGCGGGCGAGCGGGCGCACGCCTGCAATGACAGTGCGTAGTCGGAGAGCAATGACCTTGTCGAAGCGGCATCGTACACCGATTGAGTGATGAAGAAGCGGCAGCCGTGGTCCTGCTTGGCGAGCATCCGCTGGTGCTCATTCTCTTTCGCGACGTGCCGCTCCGCAATGGCGATTCCACCGAGGACCAGGTTGGGAGCAGCGCGCGCGAGCACATACGCCTCGGCCAGCGGCAAACCCGGGCTGTGCGACCGAACACCTGGTGCGCCGACGAAGACGCCGAGGCGCCGGCCGGCCGCGGACCGCATCCTGTCGATCCAGCTCGAGAACACTTGCTGCGGATGCGCGCCCACGCATCGGTACACGATCTTCGGAATCGCGAGCTCGGCAAGTGCGTCGTACGCGTAAACCTCAGGGTCGACGGTGGGTAGGAACGGGAACGGGCGTGCCTGGCCGCTGCGTCCCGGCTCGTCCTGGATGTCGTAGACGACCAAGCCTTCAGGCGCAAGCATACGAAGTCGAGCTACCTGTTGAGAAGCGATCTCACGCAGCTGCTCGGGGTCCGACGCGAGCTTCGGAGGGGCGATTCCGTAGAGACGAATCCCGGTGAGTCCACGGTCAATTTTTTCGTAAAGCGCATTCGCTCGAGCGATTGACATCAGTGGATCTTTCGGGGCGTGGGCAGGGTAGTTCGAACGATCGCCCGGTCAATATCGCCCGCCCAACGAATAGTCGGCCGAACTCGGTAACACCGTACGCGAGCGACGGCTGCAGTGTAGCGCGGCGACCGGGGGATTCAATCTGTCGGAAAGTGCTACCAACATCGTCACTTGTCGTTGAACGGGTAGCAGACATCAGGCGGGATACACAGTTCTCGATAGCGCGAATACGCCTGCGGGCCATGCAGTGCATCGAGTTCACTGGCGGTTCACATTCGGCTCGAGCTGATCGACCGATGGATCGCCGATTGTGGTACGAACAGAATAGCCCTCCAGGACAATCTCCTCTCTGTCAAACGGTGACGAAGACAGCCCCCATTTGAGCCAGTCCGTTATGTGGCTGAGATCAACGGGTCGACCGGTGTGATCGGCGGCTCCCATTGGCCACGGCCACATAACGATCTCCGACACATAAGGCGCATTATGTGGTGCGCCACATAGTGCGTCAGGATGATCGCCGCGGCGTTTGCCAGTAGGGCCGCCTTGAAGACCTCGCGCGGATGGACCAGCGTAGCGTCGAGCGTGCCTCGGCTGAACCTCGCGATAGGCGATCACGCGCAGCTTCGTGGATACACAGAGGATTGCGAAGACCTCGCCGGGCTGATCCTGCAGCGCGGTCATCAACGCCGACGCCGTCTCCTTAGGACTGCCGAGGTTTCGACCAACGACAATCGGTTGGCCCTCGTGATCCTTTCTTACTTCGTATCGTACGGTTAGCTCCCGAAGTCTCATCATCCCCGTCTGCATTGCCGTGTCCTCCGTATGTGCGTGTTGTGGTTCCTTCGCAACTTCAGGAACCCGACAGGCACATCGAGAGGACACGCGCGGAGCGCCGGCCGGCGAGGCAGTGGCTCTCTGCAGCGGCTGTGATCAGGTACGGGAACCGCGCGTTCACGATCCTGCCACGGCGGAGCAGCACAGCCTCAAGGACAAAGGCTTCATTACCACCAGTGACTGGCACGAGATCCTCTGAGAGATCCGGCTGGACCGCATGCGCGTGATCGTCGATGGCGAGGTCCGCTTCGAAACACAAGGGGACTATTCCGGCATCGATTCCGCCCCCTCGGTCGGACCGTGCTTCGGCAGCACCGTCTCGATACGCGAGTTCTCGGTCACCCCGCTGGCGTGACCCGCGTGACGACGAGTTTGCGCCCTGGGGGTCAGATTCGGTGGGGCCGAGGGCTTGTTCACGTAGTGAGTGAAAACGCCCGCCTCGTCGACTAGGCTTAACGGCATGGGCATTCCGTGGCTCCTGGCGTTGAAGGCGATTCCCTGGGACACGATCCTGGCCAATGCGCCGGCCATCCTGCGATCGGCGGATGCGCTGCGGTCGGAGACGAAGGTTCGCCCGCCTGCGTCGGCGTCCCGGAATGACATTCAGACTCTTGCCGATCGTGTCGCGGTGCTCGAGCAGCGCGACCGCGAAACCGCGGAGCTGCTCACGCGAGTCAGCGCGCAGGTCGCGGCACTGACCACTGCGGGCGAGGTGCTCGAGGCACGGACCCGTTGGCTGCTCGTGGTGGCCATCGCGGCGTCAGTGACATCTGTTCTCGCGTGCTTTGTCGCACTGTTCGCGCGTTAGTCGGTGCCAAACCGCCACAAGTCGTTGTTGTCGTTTCGCGTTTGGCGCTCACTCGCGGCCTCTCCCCACACTGGGCGCGTCGACCCCAGCGCGGACGGTCGCGTGTCACTACCGACCATACAACTAGCGAGTGCGTTGAGCGTGTGCGAATTTGTGCGAATGAGGTCGTCGCTGGCGTGCGGTGCAGCACGCTCCTGATCAACACCCGCCCTGTGAATACGGGTGAGTTCGCTTCAGCACGCGATTTCGACAAGCTTGAGGGGCTGGCGCCCGCAAGGGCGT
Source organism: Acidobacteriota bacterium (assembly GCA_031395755.1). GTDB lineage: Bacteria > Acidobacteriota > Vicinamibacteria > Vicinamibacterales > JAMQPK01 > JAMQPK01. Next base: position 175 of record JANNJO010000128.1, on the reverse strand, counting down.
AGGGGTTCGAATCCCCTCTTCCGCACCATGAGATTCGCGCCATAATAGTCACTCCTAGCCATGCCCAATCCACTCTTCCCACAATTCCGTCGGCGGTTGTTTGTGGCGTTGGGCATCGTGCTCGCTGTGGTTGTGTATGTGGGCGCTCTGCAACAGCCCGCCTTCCGCAGCACCA
>JANNJO010000124.1:0-6571 GCA_031395755.1 Acidobacteriota bacterium | reverse complement strand
GCGGTGACTTCGTAGACGCCGATTCGGGTGCCGGGAGTGAGGGCCACAGGGGTCGCGGTGAATTATACGGGGCAGGACGGCAGCCCGGACGGGATTATGATGGCGTACTGTTTCCCGGTATCGTGGATCGCTGGCTTTATCGCATCACGTACGCGGGTAAGTATCGGTGGCGTTGCAAGGACGGGGAAATCTCGTGTGCACACCGCCCGAGGTGTGGATGGTCTGCGCGTAGCACGCTACGTGTGCTATAGTGATGGCTGAATGATTCGGTCGCTGGCTGACGACACGACCAGGGACATCTGGAACGGCGTCAACAGCAAAGTCGCTCGACGGATTCCTCGAGCGATCTGGCCCGTCATTCAGCGCAAGCTGGATCAGATCGATGCGGTGGCCAAGCTTGAGGACCTGCGTGTCCCGCCGGGAAATCGGCTCCACCCATTGGTGGACGAGCTGGCCGGTTTTCACGCGATTCGAGTGAACGACCAGTATCGGATCGTCTTCCGGTTCGAGGGAGAACACGCCTTCGACGTGCGCTGCACCGACTACCACTGAGGAGTATTGCGATGCTGCCGACTCATCGTCCGCCCACCCACCCCGGCGAGATGCTACTCAGGGAGTTTCTCGAGCCTCTCGGCGTGTCGCAGGTCGAGGCGGCCCGGCGGATGAATATTCCCTTCCAGCGCCTCAACGCCATTATTAGGCGGCGCCGGGCCGTCAGCGCTGACACCGCGCTTCTGCTGGAAGCCTTGACACGCTGGGACGCCCAGATCTGGCTGACGCTGCAGGCCAAGTGGGATCTCTGGCATGCGCTGCGCGCCCGTGGTCGGCGACCAAAAGTCAAGGCACTCCCAAGGCTGACGGCAGAGGCGAGCTGAGCACGGGGTCGGACGATTTTGTGGACGTGATCTATCGCATGACGTCCACCTGTAAGTAGAGCCAAGCTCACGCGACCCAATAGTATGGATGCGCCCATCAAGTACCAACGGCAGCTCCTGGACCAAGCGCGCCAGATCTATCATCAAACACCGATCAGCGATGCGACAGTCCACGCGTACTTCGCCACGCCGCGGCATCTGTTCGTGCGGCGGTACCGCGAAAGAGCCAGCAAAGAATGGTGCGAGGTCAACCAGGGAAATCTGCATCAGCATGTCGCCATGCTGTATGCGGATAATCCGCTCACGCTGTTCGGCGACGATGACGACAACGTCCCATCCACGATTTCGCAACCATCGTTCGTCCTCCGCATGCTTGACCTGCTGACATTTCAGCCGGGACAGACCGTGTTGGAGTTGGGAACAGGGTCTGGGTGGAACGCCGCGTTGATTGGGCAGCTGGTAGGGCCGTCCGGAAGAGTCTACAGCCTTGAGATCATTCCGGAGGTCGCGCAGCGTGCTGCCGAGACGATCGCCGAGTTGGGGATCACGAATGTCCGAGTCATCACGGCCGACGGGGGCGACGGCTACGCGGCGGGCGGGCCGTACGATCGCGTCGCCTTCACCGCGGGTACCTATGATCTTCCGCGCCAGTTCTACGAGCAGATCAAGGCGGGTGGCCTGCTGCTGGTCGTCATCAAGAACGAAGGTGGCGGTGACAACCTCTTTTTGCTGCAAAAGATGGACGACCACTTTGAGTCCAGCTACTCAATGCCGTGCAGCTTTGTGCAATTGAGCGGCAAATACACGGTCGACAGTTTGGATCCGATCACCATCGAGACGCTCCCAGAATGGAGTGAGCTGCAACACCAAGAGATTGCGAGGCGGCCTTTTTGGTGGGGCGGCAAAGGCCGCGAATGGTTCGTGTGGCAAACAGTCGGGATTCGTTCGTTTCTCGGCGTGACGGAACCCCTGTTCCGCGCGTTCAAGATCGCAAGGGCGCACGCGGCGGCAACGGAACACCACTATTTCGGGTTATGGGATCGCGACAACATGTCGCTCGTCCTTGCAAGGGACGATGAGCTCATCTCGTACGGCAACGCGACAGCGACCGAGCGCCTGCTGCAGCTGGTGCACCGATGGGTCGATCTCGGCATGCCAGCCGCGTCGAGTTTGAGGTTGCGCGTGTATCGGAGCGATCGTCTCGTGGTGACGCGTGGTGACCAATGGGTGGTGAAGCGCCAGGAATCTCAGTTTGTGTGGAGCCTGCAGGCGTTCCCGCGCCATGGCTAAATACCTGATCCTTGTGCTGACCTTCGCTGCATGCATGACGCCGCAGCGACTGACGATCGTCGCTCAACCTGGACCTGTCGATCCGTCACGGTTCGACGCACTCGAGCCTCTGATCCGGGCCGCCATCGCCGACCAGAAGTTGCCGGGGGCGGTCGTGCTCATCGGCCGCGGCGAGCGCACGCTGTCTCACAAAGCGATCGGCCAGCGCGCCGTTGTGCCCTCTCCCGAGCTGATGACGCTCGACACCATCTTCGACCTCGCGTCGCTGACGAAAGTGGTCGCGACCACCACAAGCGTGATGATCCTCATCGAGGAAGGCAAGATCGGACTGAACGATCGCGTGGCAGCCTTCATTCCCGGTTTCGAACGCTACGGCAAGGGAAATATCACGATCCGCCATTTGCTGACGCACGTCTCGGGACTGCGCCCCGACGTCGACCTGGCGGAGGTGTGGACCGGATCGGACACCGCCATAGCCCTGGCGAGCGAGGAGGTACCGACATCGGCTCCGGGCACGCGCTTCGTCTACAGCGACATCAACTTTTTCCTCCTGGGCGACGTCGTCCGCCGCGTGAGCGGCGAACCGCTCGATCGTTTTTCGCACGACAGGATTTTTGCCCCGCTCGGCATGACGGACACGGGATTCACGCCTGGGGAGTCATGGCACAGCCGGATCGCTCCGACCGACACACAACCTCTGCGCGGCATCGTTCACGATCCGACTGCCAGACGGATGGGAGGCGTCGCCGGTCACGCGGGGCTGTTCAGCACCGCGGCGGACCTGGCGACCTTCTGCAGGATGATCCTCGGTGGCGGCACGCATCGCGGCGCGCGCATTCTTTCGCCGCTGGCGGTGGCAAAGATGACGTCGCGCGCGACGCTTGCGGACCAGCGGAACACGCGTGGTCTGGGATGGGACATCGATTCCTCGTTCTCATCCAATCGCGGCGAGCTCCTGCCCATGGGATCCTTCGGTCACACCGGATTCACGGGCACATCGCTGTGGATCGATCCAGCGACCGGCATGTTCGTGGTGTTCCTCTCGAATCGTGTGCATCCGGACGGGAAGGGGGACGTCACGCCGTTGCGCGCGCGAGTGGCAACCGTGGCCGCGTCCGCCCTCACGTCGCTGCCTTCGGTCGCGCGCGAGTCCTGGTTCACCGGCGCGGATTTCGGGCCGTCCGGATCGCTGCCGGCTTCCACGCCGGCCGTCCGCCCGGCCCTCGCGGGAATTGACGTGCTTCGCGCTGACGGGTTTGCGCTGCTCAAGGGCAAGCGCGTCGGCCTGGTGACGAACCATACGGGACGCGCCCGGGACGGCGCGACGACCATCGACCTTCTGCACAATTCCTCGACAGCGAACGGGCACACGCTGGTGGCATTGTTCAGCCCCGAGCACGGCATCCGCGGCGTACTCGAGGCGAACGTGCCGTCGACGAGGGACGAGAAGACTGGACTACCTGTCCATTCGCTCTACGGCGACACACGCCGGCCGACCGACGCCATGCTGCAAGGCATCGACACGCTGGTCATCGACCTGCAGGACATCGGCGCGCGATTCTACACATACATGACCACGATGGCGTACGCGATGGAAGAAGCCGCCAAAAGGAAGGTGTCGGTGGTCGTGCTCGACCGGCCGAATCCGATTGACGGTTTTCACATCGAGGGCCCGACGCTGGACACATCGGGGCTCGGGTTCACCGGATATTTTCCGATGCCGATTCGGCACGGGATGACATTGGGAGAGCTCGCGAAGCTGTTCAACGGCGAGAATGGCATCGGCGCTGAGCTGACGGTTGTCCCGATGACGAACTGGCGGCGTGATGAATGGTTCGATCAGACCGGGCTGCCCTGGATCAACCCGTCGCCGAACATGCGCAATCTTCTTCAGGCGACGCTGTATCCAGGCGTCGGTGCCATCGAGGGCACGAACCTGTCTGTCGGGCGTGGCACAGACACGCCGTTCGAACAACTCGGCGCTCCGTGGATTGACGGCGTGCAGCTCGCCGGCGCGCTCACCGCGCGAGGCATTCCCGGCGTCGGCTTCTATCCGGTGCGGTTTACCCCCACGTCCAGCAAGTACGCACATGAGGAATGCCAGGGCGTCTTCATGGTCGTGACCGATCGGCTCGTGCTTCGACCGGTCGCCCTCGGCGTGGAGATCGCGGCGATGCTGCACAAATTGTACGGCGCGACGTTCGAGCTCGAAGCTGCCGAGCGTCTGTTCGGATCGAAAGACGCGCTCTCGCGCATCCGTGCGGGCGACGATCCCCAGGCGATTGCGGCATCGTGGGCGGCGGGCGAGGCGAGATGGCGGCTCCTGCGCGCAAAATACCTGCTGTATCGGTGACCTGCGGATTACCGCCTGACATGCATGGCGCGCTTTCGCTGAATGAGGTGCACGATCCACGCGACACTCACCGTCGTGGCCGCGCCGATGAACACGTACCAGGTGAATGCGATCGGCAGCGGCCATCCCCAGACGATCGTCATCGCGACCAGACCGGCCATCATGGCTCCGAACGCCTGCCCCTCGGTGATCCCCGGTGCGAGTGTGCTAAGCAGAAACGCACCGAGCACAGGCCCTGACGCCCACGACAGCACCGCAAGCCCCGCGTCGAGCACCGACCGCTGCATCCGCTGCGCGGCAATCGCCACGCCGATCTGCACGACACCCCAGACGATCGTCCACGTCCGCGACACCCGCATCAGCGTCGCCTCGTCGGCGTCCGGCCGGACGTACTTCGCGTAGAAGTCGTTCACGGTCGTCGCGGCCATGGAATTGATGGACGGCGAGAGCGCGGCGGCGACAATCGCGGCGACAATGAAGCCGGCGGCGCCGTGCGACAGCGCGGTCACGATGAAGACGGGAAGAATTTCGTCGCTGCGCGCCAGCGCCCGGGGCAGCGGCACGTGCTGGTAATACGTGAACAACATCACGCCGATGAGGAGAAACAGCACGAACTGCGCGAGGACCAGGAAGCCGCTGAGCACGAGTCCGCGCGCAGCCTCGCGCGCCGATCGTGCGGAGAGCAAGCGCTGCACGAGAGACTGATCGGTGCCGTGTGTGGCCAGCGTCAGCGCCACGCCCCCGATGATCCCCGCCCACAGTGTGTACGGCCGCGCGAGGGTCCACGACAGATCGAACACGCGGAATTTGCCCGCCGCGGATCCGACCCGGACGACTTCCGCCCATCCGCCCGGGATGAGCGCCAGGAGCGACACGAACACCACCACCGCGCCCGCGACATACACGAACAACTGGACGACGTCGGTCCAGATCACCGCAGCCGAGCCGCCCCGCACGGTATAGACGATCATCGCGGCGCCGATCAGGATGACGGCGGCGGTCACCGGCACCTGCGTCACGACCGAGATGACGAGCGCCGTCGCGAAGAGCCGGATGCCGTCGGCGAGCGAGCGCGTGATCAGGAAAATGACCGCCGCCACGTTCTTCACGCGATCGCCGAAGCGGCGCTGGAGCAGCTCGTACGACGTGAAGAGATCCCCGCGAAAGTACGTGGGAATGAAGATCACGCTGACGATCACCCGGCCGATCACGTACCCGAAGACGAGCTGCAGGAATGTCATGTCCCCGGCGTACGCCGTCGCCGGCACGCTGATGAAGGTCAGCGTGCTCGTCTCGGTGGCGACGATCGTGAAGCAGATCGCCCACCACGGCACCGACCGGCCCGTGAGGAAGTAGTCGCGGGTGGTTTTCTGAAAGCGGGCGAAGTACGACCCGAAGAGCGTGATCGCGACCAAGTAGCCGGCGATAACCGCGTAATCGAGCCAGGTGAGAACCATGCGGTGGCCCGCCTTCGTTCGACCGCATCATGCCGAACTTCGGCGCGGCAGGCCCGGTCGGCTTTACTGACACCAGACTTGTTGGCCCGCGAGAGAGTTTCTACGACGCCTTCACGCTCGTAATACGAAGGAGGGTAACACGGATGCCGGCAAACGGCCGGGACGGCGTTGCTCGCCACGTCTCGGGAACGGGACGGCTCGATGCTGGTGTCCGACGATTTCGCGCACGTGATCGATCGCATCACGTACACGGGCAAGTAAGCAGGGCGGGCTGGATGTCGGTGTAATTCCGTCCACCCGGCCAATCACCTGAACACGCGGCTCGTCCACGCTGCGGGCCGGAACCTCGAGCCGGTCGGGGTCATCCCAGATGACCTGCGCCCTCACAAAATCGATGCCATGCTTGGCGAGGTTCGCGTCCACACGGTCCAAGACGACGTGCTCACCGCGTGATTTCAGGAGACAATCTCCATCGCCTGATGGCGATGTCCCCGACGCATCCTGTACGTCTCGAAGTCCTTCCGATCGATCGTGAACACCTGGCGAGTGCCCAGGGCCTCTGCGGCAGCAACCAGCGACGCGTCCGCGAGATCCAT
>JANNJO010000405.1:0-8232 GCA_031395755.1 Acidobacteriota bacterium | reverse complement strand
GCCAGTCGGTATACGCGTCCCTCGTGTTCTCGCTGTTGAGCTTTCTTGTCGCCATCCCTTCGGCCGTGAAGGTGTTCAACTGGACGGCCACCATGTACAAGGGATCGGTGTCGTGGCAGACGCCGATGCTCTACGCGATTGGTTTCATCGGCCTGTTCACGATCGGCGGGCTCACGGGGTTGTTCCTGGCGGCCATCGGCATGGACGTGCACCTGACGGACACCTACTTCATCATCGCGCACTTCCACTACATCATGGTGGGCGGCACGATCATGGGCTACCTGGGCGGGCTCCACTACTGGTGGCCGAAGATCAGCGGGCGCATGTATCCCGAGGGGCTGTCGAAGCTGTCGGCGGGCATCATCTTCGTCGGGTTCAACCTGACGTTCTTCCCCCAGTTCATTCTCGGCTACCTCGGCATGCCCCGCCGCTATCACGCGTACCCCTCCGAGTTTCAGGTGCTGAATGTGCTCTCTTCGGCGGGCGCGTCGATTCTCGGCGCCGGTTACCTGCTGCCCATGTTCTATCTCGCCTGGTCGCTGCGGTACGGCCCGGCGGCCGGTGCCAATCCGTGGGGCGCGTCCGGTCTGGAATGGGAAACCACGTCGCCGCCGCCGACCGAGAATTTTGCCGTGACGCCGACGGTCACCGAGAGTCCGTACAACTATCCATCAGCCGTGGTGAAACACGTTGCATAACGAGACGTTGACTCACGCGGCGCCTCACCATCCGGCGCTGGCGCACCATTTCGACAACCTCGATCAGCAGCAGGAAGCCGCGACGCTCGGCATGTGGGTGTTCCTGCTGACGGAAATTCTGTTCTTCGGCGGGCTGTTCCTCGTCTACACGATCTACCGGACGTGGTATCCAGGAGCGTTCGCGGCCGCCAGCCATCACCTGGACATCCCGCTCGGCACCATCAACACGGCCGTGCTCATCGGCAGCAGTCTGACGATGGCGCTGGCGGTGCGCGCGGCGCAGTCGAACTCGCGCAAAGGCATCATGGTGTTCCTGGTGCTCACCATGATCCTGGGCGGCGTGTTCCTCGGCATCAAGGGTATCGAGTACTCGCACAAGTTCCACGAGCATCTCGTGCCCGGACCGAATTTCCAGTTCGCCGCCGAATTTTTCAAGCCCGCGCAGCTCTTCTTCTCGCTCTATTTCGTGATGACCGGGCTCCACGCGCTCCACATGATCATCGGCATCGGCCTCATGATCTGGATGCTCCTGTGGGCGTACAACGGAACGCTCGGGGACGGCTACTACTCTCCCGTCGAAATCGTGGGACTGTACTGGCATTTCGTCGACATCGTCTGGATTTTCCTGTTCCCGCTGCTCTACCTGATCGGGCGGCACGCGACGGGGCCCTGACATGGTTGCCCACGCCGAACATCACGTCGTCCCGCGGAACATCTACTACGCGATCTTCGTCACGCTGCTGGTGTTGACAGGCGTCACCGTCGCGGTGGCGTACGTGGATCTCGGACCGCTCAACGCAGTCGTCGCCATCGCCATCGCCTGCGTCAAAGCGCTGATCGTGGTCCTCTACTTCATGCACGTGAAATACGGCACGCGCCTCGTCAAGCTGACCGTTATCGCGGGGATCTACTGGATGGGGATTCTGCTGGCGCTCACGCTGAGCGATTACCTGACGCGCGGCTGGGGCACCTACGGACAGCAGCTTCCATAGATCTGAAACCTGATTCACGTATATGACAGCGGGCGAGATAACCGGCATTTTCATTAAACGGGTGCACGGGGGGCCGATGGATGCTCAGCAGACCGCCGTGCTCGAAGCGGGCCGTGGCCTCGTCGGTAACGCCGACCGCGGCGGCCGCCGCCAGGTCACATTACTCTCGCAGGAGCGATGGGATGAGCTCCTGCAGAAAGTCGGTGCGTCGCTCCGGCCCGAGGCGCGGCGTGCGAATCTGATTCTGTCGGGCATCGATCTCGAGAACAGCCGTGGGCGCACGTTGCTCATCGGCTCCTGCCGAGTGCGTATTGGCGGCGAAACGCGTCCCTGCGAGCTCATGGAGGCGGCCGCAACAGGGCTGCAGGCGGCCATGCGCGAGCATTGGGGCGGGGGTGCCTTCGCCGAAGTCCTCGAGGGTGGCACGATTGCCACCGGCGACGCAGTGGTGTGGGAAGACTCCGGTGTGTAGTGCACACGGACACCCAATTGGCCTATTCGGGCGGTTTTGACCTGTTTGAGCCTGACAGACAGCACTGCAAGGATGGTAGGCATCTTGCTCTTTCAACACGCAGATGTCTTTGGGAGATATTCTTGGGCTTCGGCACGAGGAGCGCCGCCACAGGGAAGAGCGCCGCCGGACCGGAGGTGAACCCGGAGCGCTCGTTGAGCGGCGCCGCGGCTCCCGGAGGCGGCGAAGCCTGCGAGGGCTGGTGTTCGGCATGTTCGCGATATCGCTGCCGGGTGCAAACATCTCCAAACACAACAGCCTGAAAACACCAGAAGCCTTCGTGTCAGTATCCGAAAACTACCGTCCGCTGCCCGCCGCCATCGCCTACAACGACGCCATCGCGGAGGCTGCCGACCTCTACAACCTGGACCCGAACCTGATTCGCGCCATCATTCGCGCCGAGTCCGCCTTCAACCCGTTTGCGGTGTCGAGAGTCGGCGCCCAAGGACTGATGCAGCTGATGCCCGCCGTCGCAGAAGAGCTCGATGTCCTCGATCCGTTCGACCCGCGTCAGAACATCTTTGGCGGGGCGCGCTATCTACGATGGCTGCTCGATCGCAACCACGGCAATATCGATCTGGCAGTGGCGAGCTACAACGCGGGGCCGGGTGCAGTCGACAGGTACAACGGCATCCCACCGTACAAGGAAACCCGCAACTACGTGAAGAAGGTCAATCTCTTTCTGAAGAACTCGAAAGCCATCCAAGGCGACTGACTTCACGCCGCAGTCATACCTTTAACATTCGTGTAACGCGAATTAACACCCACGAAACACATTGGACATGTCGTGGAAACGCCACATTCATACGCTGTTCGCATGCGACTACTCCTCTCACTCATTCCGCTGTGCGCGCTTCCGGTGCTTGCCGCCGCACAGACACCCGCGCCGGCGGCGCCGGCGCCTCCGTCATCTCAGAGCAAGCCTGCCGCGCAGGCTCCGTCCAACTACGACAAGATCTGGGGATCGTTCACCGAGTGGTACCGAGACGATTCGAACCCCGTGGTGCAGCGGATCCTCCTGAGCGGCCGCTTCCATTACGATTACGCCGTCATCAACGCTGACCAGGGCGATCACGATGAGTGGAACGTCCGCCGCCTTCGCATCGGACCGAGAATCACGCTGTTCCGCACGCTCACCGTCCACAGCGAGATCGAGCTTGATCCGCAGCGCCGAGACCCGTTCTACGTTCGATTTACCGACTTCTACGTCCAGTGGACCAAGAGCGGCCGGATGGTGCTGACCGTCGGCAAGCAGAGCGCCCCGTTCACGGTGGACGGCGCGACGTCTTCCAGAGAAGTTCTGACGATCGATCGGAGCAATCTGGCGAACAACCTCTGGTTTCCGCAGGAGTATCTGCCCGGGGTGAGCGTCTCCGGGAGGCGCGCCCCCTGGGTGTACCGGGTCGGCGTGTACTCGGCAGGTGAGATGAATCGCGAGTTCGGCGAGTTCAGCGGCGGCACGGCCACCCTTGGTGTGCTCGGCTACGACTTTGCGCCGGCGCTGGGAGTGCGCGAGGCGCTGTTGACCGGGAATTATGTCTATCAAAATCCCGATCGCGACAACACGTTTACGCGGCAGCTGGAGCACATCGGGTCGGTGAACTTCCGGTTCGAGACGACGAAGTGGGGCGCGCGAACGGATCTCTCCACCGGCTCCGGTTACCTTGGTCAAAGCGACCTCTGGGCGTTTCAGGCGATGCCGTTCGTCAACGCAACCCCGAAGCTCCAGTTCGTGGGGCGCTATACATTCATCAGCAGCGACGCGCCGAACGGTGTGAGGCTTGCCACCTACGAAAGCCGGGTCGTCCCAGGCCGCGGTGACGAGTACAACGAGCTCTACCTCGGCGCGAACTACTACTTCTACGGCCACAGGCTCAAGCTGCAAAGCGGGATTCAGCTCGCGGATATGAACGACCGCGCCAACGACGGCGGCGCCTATTCAGGCGTCGCATGGACGACCGGTTTGCGGGTAGGCTGGTAATTATGAGGAGCGGTTTCGCTGAAGGCGGTCGCGCAGCACAATCGCGACGCTGTTCATCGCGAGGAGCAGCACCAGCAGCACGATGATGCCTGCGGCGGCATTTACGGCAAACGCCGCCTGCGGTCGTGACAGCCAGTTGAAGATCTGGATCGGCAGGACGGTAAACGGCGACCAGATGCCGTCGGGGGCAAAGGGCACATACGTGAGCGCGCCAATGGTGATGAGCGGCGCCGTCTCGCCGATGGCGCGCGACAACGCCAGAATCAGTCCCGTAAACACACCTGGCATGGCGCTGGGAAGCACCTGGTGCCAGATGGTCTGCCACTTGGTCGCGCCCAGCGCGTACGAGCCTTCGCGCATCGACTTCGGCACCGTCCGAAGAGCCTCTCGTGTCGAGAGAATCACGATCGGCAGCACGAGCAAGGCCATCGTCGCGGCGCCGGCCATTACGCTTCGACCGAACCCCAGCGCGCGAACGAACAAGCCCAGCCCCAGCAGTCCGTAGATGATGGAAGGAACGCCTGCAAGGTTGGCGATGTTGATCTCGATGATGCGCGCCAGCCGGTTTCCCTTTCCGTACTCTTCCAGGTAAATCGCCGCCGCCACCCCGATGGGCATCGCAAGAATGGTCGTCAAGCCGACCAGGTACAGGGTCCCGATGAGCGCCGGGTAAATGCCCGCTTCGGCCGGACGCCGCGAGGGGAAACTCGTCAGGAACTGCCAGCTCAAACGACCCCAGCCATCGGAAAACACATCGTACAGCAGCGCGCCGAGCGCGATCAGCGCGAGCACCACGACGATGATGGCGACCGACTGAAGCGCGACGTCACCGAAGAGGCGCTCGAAGAACACCGTGGGACTGCGGCCGACGCGAATCGGTGCGCTGTCGCTCACGCGTACTCCTCCCGGAAGCGCCGACGCAGCCGGTTGCTGATCAGATTCAGAATGAAGGTCATCACGAAGAGCAGCATCCCGACCGCAAAAATTGTTCTGTATTCGAGCGTGCCCGCAGGCGTGTCGCCGAGGCTGACCTGGACGATATAGGCCGTCATGGTCTCGATGGGCACCAGCGGATTGGCGGTCAAGCGTGGCTGCTGTCCGGCGGCCACGGCCACGATCATGGTCTCGCCGATGGCCCGCGAGACGGCGAGGATGAACGACGCGGAAATGCCCGAGAATGCCGCCGGCACCACCACACGAAGCGTGGCCTGCATGCGGGTCGAGCCGAGCGCGAACGCGCCTTCGCGCAATCCGTTCGGCACCGAATGAAGCGCGTCCTCGGACAGAGAGGACACCAGCGGAAGAATCATGATCCCCATTACGATTCCCGGCCCGAGGGCGTTGAAGCCCGACAGCGTCGGGATGAGCTGCTGCAGCAGCGGCGTGACGAACAGCAGCGCGAAGTACCCGTAGACGACTGTCGGCACACCTGCCAGCACTTCGAGCAGCGGCTTCACAATCCGCCGGAGTCCTCCGGGCGCGTACTCACTCAAGTAAATGGCCGCCAGGAGGCCAGCCGGCAGAGCGACCACCATCGCGATGGCCGACACCAGCGCGGTGCCGGCCACCAGCGGGAGCACGCCGAAATGCTTTTCGGAAAAGAGCGGCGTCCACTCCGTGCCGGTGAGAAACTCGACGATCGACACTTCGCGCAGGAAGGCGATCGTCTCGAACAACAGCACCGCGATGATGCCGCCTGTCACCAGAACGGACGTCGCCGCGCAGACGAACAGCGCCCGCTCGATGCCAAACTCCACGACACGGCGCTGCCGGTTGTTCACTTCGCCTGTCCGCCCAATCGCATCTCGAGGCTGACTTTGGGATCCATGGGCGCGGATGCGTCGAACATCGTGCCGGCGGTCTTGTTGGTGAACCTCTGCCGCACCAGCCCTTGCTCGGCGTCCGTCAGCGGAACGTACCCGACTTCCCTGATCAGCGGGCTGCCGTTCTCGAGATAGAACTGCACGAACTTCTGGACCTCGGATCGCGCCAGCGCCGCTGTACTGACATAGATGAAGATCGGTCGCGACAGAGGACGGTAGGTGCCATCCCGCACAGTCTCTGGTGAGGGTGCGATCGGGCCGGCGCCGTTATCCGGATTTCCGTCATCAACCGGCACCAACTTCAGCTTGTCCTTGTTTTCCTCGAAGTACGCCAGCCCCATGTAGCCGAGCGCATACTGGTCGCCCGCGACACCCTGCACGAGAATGTTGTCGTCCTCACTGGAGGTGTAGTCACCGCGGCTCACCTTCGCCTTGCCGTTGATGACCTCGGTAAAGTAGTCGAAGGTGCCCGAATCCACGCCCGCGCCGAACAAGTGGATCTCCTGATTGGGCCAGTTCGCCCGCACCTGGTTCCACCGAAGAACCTTTCCTTGAGCGGCCGGATCCCACAGCTTCTTCAGTTCCGGCACCGTGATCGACGTGGCGAAGGTGTTCTTCGGATTGACGACGATGGCCATGCCGTCGTAGGCGACAGGCAGCTCGATGTAGGTAATCCCTGTTTTCCCGCACGCCTCGATTTCTGCCGCGCTTATCGGGCGCGACGCGTTCGAGATCACCGACTCCCCCCGGCAGAACTTCGCAAAACCACCGCCCGTCCCGGACAGACCGACAGTCACTTTGGTGCCGGGGTTGGCCTTCTGAAATTCCTCGGCCACCGCTTCGGTCACCGGAAACACAGTGCTGGAACCATCGATGGCGATGACTTGAGCCGCCGGGGCGGAGGGCTGACCGCCGGTCTCGGAACTGCCGCTGTTTCCCCCGCAGGCCGTTGTTGTAAGGAGAGCCGCGAAGGTCGGAATAAGGCGAAGGTAATTTTTCATGTTCCTCACAATAGTGTGCCGGCGATTTCCTCCCCGTTTCGGGAATGTAAATTGTTTGTAAACAACTGGTGACGGTTCCGCAACTCCTTACGATGTCGCGGTTACACCGATCGGGCACGACACACCGGTGCCGCCGTGGCCGCAGTAACCACGCGGGTTCTTGGCGAGATATTGCTGGTGGTAGTCCTCCGCGAAGTAGTACTCGAGTGCGGGCGCGACGTCCGTGGTTATCGCCCCGAAGCCGGCGGCGCTCAGCCTGACCTGATACGCGGCCTTCGACTGCTCTGCGGCGCGGCGCTGATCGTCCGAGTAGTAGTAGATCGCAGAGCGATACTGCGTGCCGGCGTCCGCTCCCTGCCGCATGCCCTGCGTCGGATCGTGACCCTCCCAGAACTGCTTCAACATTGCCTCGAACGAAGTCACCTTCGGGTCGAAAACCACGCGCACCACCTCGGTATGCCCCGTCTGCCCCGAGCACACTTCTTCATAGTTCGCGTTCGGCGTGTAGCCGCCGGCGTAACCCACCGACGTCGAATGCACGCCCGGCAGCAGCCAGAACCCCTTCTCCGCCCCCCAGAAACAGCCCATGCCGAAGAGCGCCATCTCCATCCCGGGAAAAGGCCCTTCCATCTGCGTTCCATGGATCGCGTGGCGATCGGTCACGGGTATCTTCGCCGGGCGCCCCCGCAGCGCCTTGTCCTGTTCGACCATCATCGTCTTTCGTGAAGCAAACATATGCCCTCATAATAAGCCACCTATGGCGATGATGATCCTGGCGAATGCCAGCGTGACGGGGACGACGGGCTACGCGCAACAGATCACGACCGCAGCGCACGAGCTCAGGTCGGACGAGCCCGAAAAGCGCGGGGGCACCAACACCGGCCCGAGTCCCTTCGAGCTCATGCTCGCGAGCCTGGGCGCGTGTACGGCCATCACGTTGCGGATGTACGCCGAGCGCAAGCAATGGAACCTCGGCTCCATAGACGTAAAGCTGCGGCTGGTGAAAAACGGCGACGAGCCCGCGCATATCGAACGGAAAATTTCGGTTGGTGAAAAGGTGGAGGCCGGACAGCAGGCCAGGCTGCTGGAAATCGCGGATAAGACGCCGGTCACCAAAGCGCTGGCGCCCGGCGTCCCCATTGAGACGGTATTCGATTAGCGGAGCGGTATCTCGACCCAGCCCGCACGCTGCAGCTGCATCGCTTCGATTGCGAACTTCACCATCG
>JANNJO010000371.1:0-3419 GCA_031395755.1 Acidobacteriota bacterium | reverse complement strand
ACGGGCACGCTCGACCCCCGGGCCGAGGTCATCGTCGTTCCTGAAGTAACCGCGCGGATCGAGCGCGTGCTTAGAAACGAAGGCGACCGCGTGACGCGTGGACAGCCGCTCGCCGTGCTCGATGACGCGGACTTCAGGCTCGCGCGCGATCGCGCGAAGGCGCAACTGGATCTCGCCGACGCGAATCGCGCACACGCCCGGGCCGAAAAAGACCGCGCGGACGCGCTGCTGAAGACCGGCGGCATCACCGACAAGGACCATCTTTCGGCGCAGGTCGCGGTGCAGCTGGCGGACGCATCGAACGCGCAGGCTCGCACCGAGCTCGCGATCACCGAACGGCAGCTTGGCCGCTCACACATCAGCGCCCCGATCAGCGGGCGCATCGCAAAACGCCATGCCGATGCCGGCGCCATCGTCAGCGCCGGGACCCCGCTTTACACGATCGTGGACGACTCGGTGTTCGAGCTCCGGTCTTCGGTCGGGTCGGGCGATTTCGGCAAGCTGAAAGTTGGCGGGACCGTGACGGTGACGGTGGATGCGCTGCCGGGATTCGTCACCGAAGGGGAGGTCAATCGCATTTCACCTCAGGTTGATGTGCGCAGCCGATCATTCGAGGTGATCATCCGCCTTCCCGGACGGCCGCAGCTCGTGTCGGGCCTTTTCGCTCGAGCCGAGTTGAAAGTCCGCGATGTTCCCGGCAGCCTGACGGTGCCGCCGTCAGCGCTGCTGCGGGACGGCTCCGATCCGACGAAGGCGCAGACATTTGTCGTCGTCAACCACAAGGCCGAGCGGCGCGACGTGATGGTCGGCGTGGAATCGCCCGACGCCGTTCAGGTGACCAGCGGCCTCAAGGTTGGGGATGTTGTGGTCCTCGACCCGCCGAGTGCGCTGGGTCCAGGCACCCAGGTGCAGGTTCAAGGGTCATAAACCATGTTCCTCAGCGATCTCTCAATCAAGCAGCCGGTGCTTGCCACCATGATGATGGCGGCGCTGGCCGTGCTCGGCCTCACTTCGTACCAGGCGTTGAAGGTCGATCTGTTTCCTGACGTCGAGTTTCCCGTCGTCACGGTGACGACGCGCTACTCAGGCGCGTCTCCAGAGACGGTCGAGCGCGACGTCACGAAGTTCATCGAGGAAGCGACGAACACCGTCGAAGGCGTGCGGCACATCGAGTCGACGTCCCAGGAGGGTTTGTCGACCATCGTGGTGCAGTTCAACGTCGGGGTGCCCACGCTGAACGCGTCGCAGGACATCCGGGGGAAAGTGGCGGCCATCCGGGGCGAGCTGCCCCGCGAGATAGACGAGCCCATCATCCTGCGCATCGATCCGGCATCGACGCCGATCGTGTCAGTTGCGGTCAACGCGCCGACGCTGACGCCCCGCGCGGTGTCCGACATCGCCGACAAGCTGGTGAAGCGCCGGCTGGAGAACGTGCCGGGCGTTGGCGCGGTGAACCTCGTCGGTGAGGCGAAACGGGAGATTCAGGTCGTGGTCGATCGCAGCCGCCTTGAATCCTATGGACTGTCGCTCGTGGAGGTGGTGACGGCGCTTCGGACGCAAAACGTCGATGCGCCGGTGGGCACCGCCGATCGCGGCGCGACCGAGGCGATGGTGCGCGTGGCCGCCCGTGGCACGTCGGCCGCGCAGATCGCCGATATCCCCGTAAAACGCGTTGGCGAGCGGACGATTCTGGTGAGGGATGTGGCCCAGGTGATCGATGGGGTGGAGGAAGCCACCAGCGTCGCCTTTGTCAACGATCGACCGGCTATTGCGCTCGACGTCCAGAAACAAGCCGGTGCCAACACCGTGGGTGTGGCCGATGGCGTCCGCGAAGCCGTTGCCAGGATGCAGACCGAGCTGCCGCCGGGCGTTTCCCTGCAGATGGTGCGCGACGACTCGGCGTTTATTCGCGAGTCGATCGAAGACGTCCAGGTGACGCTGGTGCTCGGCGGCCTGCTGACCGTCTTCATCGTGTTTCTGTTTCTCAACTCGTGGCGCTCGACGGTCATCACCGGCCTCACGCTGCCCATCTCGGTTATCGCGGCGTTCATCGCCATGCGGATGTTCGGCTTCACCCTCAACGTCCTCACACTGATGGGTCTGTCGCTCGCGATTGGCATGCTGATCGATGATGCCATCGTCGTTCGCGAGAACATCGTGCGGCACATGCAGAAGGGTAAAGACCATCTCGACGCAGCGCGCGAGGGCACCGCGGAAATCGGCCTCGCCGTCATGGCGACGACGTTCACCATCATCGCGGTGTTCATCCCTGTCGCGTTCATGGGCGGAATGGTCGGCCAGTTTTTCTACGAGTTCGGCATTACCGTCGCGGCCGCGGTTCTCGTGTCGTTGTTCGTCAGCTTCACGCTCGACCCGATGCTCTCCTCCCTGTGGTACGACCCGGATGTCGAAGAAGGCCGCCGGCGTGGATTTGTCGGCCGCGGGCTGCAGGCGTTCAACCGCTGGTTCGACGGCCTTCACGGCACCTACGAGCGGACGCTCGGCTGGTCGCTGCGTCATCGGTGGGTGGTTTCGCTCGTCGCGATTGTGGCTTTCGTAAGCGCGCTTCCGATTCTTGGCGCGCTCGGCGGCGACTTCCTGCCCGACTACAACCGCGGTGAGTATCAGGTTGCGTTCAAGGCGACTCCCGGCGCGACGTTGCGCGAGTCGAGCGAGCGGGCGCTGGAGATGGTCGCGAAGCTGCGCGAGCTCCCTGGAGTGGAATACACGTACACGACCATTGGCGAGGCCGGCTCTCAGTACCGTCCGGTCACCGAAGGCGCCACCTACGTAAAGCTCAAGCCGCACTCGGGCGGAACGTTCAGCGAAGTGCTGGGCCAGGCTCGACAGAAGGTGGAGCAGGTGCCGGGCTTGACGTTCGGGCTGACCGAGGCCGGAGCGTTCGGTCAGAAGCCGATTCAGATTAGCGTGCGCGGACCCGAAATCGACGAGCTCGATCGTATTTCGCGAGAGCTCGTGGCCTCGATGCGTGCGATCCCCGGGAGCGCCGATATCGAGAACAGCCTCGAAAAGTCGAAGCCCGAGCTGCGGGTCAACGTGAATCGTCAGCGGGCCAGCGATCTTGGCATCCCTGTCTCGACGATCGCCGCGACGATGCAGGCGGGCGTCGTCGGCCAGGTGGCGACGACGATTCAGGACTCGGTCGGCGATAACCACGACGTGCGGGTCCGTCTCCGGGCGGATCAGCGCCGGTTCGCCGACGATCTCGAGCGGTTGTCGGTGCCGACGGACAAGGATGACGACCACGGCGACAAGATTCTGAGGCCGCTCAGGGAAGTGGCGACCGTGTTTCCGGGAACGGGCCCTTCGTCGATCCGGCGGCGCGACCTCGTTCGCGAGGTGCGCATTTCCGCCAACACCGATGGGCGGCCGTTGCAGGAGCTCTCGAACGACATCAC
>JANNJO010000364.1:0-4562 GCA_031395755.1 Acidobacteriota bacterium | reverse complement strand
GAACCGGAACCGGAACCCCTTTTCCGGCAGCCCGGTGCTGTAGTTCAGAATGCCCTTCCGCTGCGGGTTCGACGCAAAAATCAGACGGAACGGCACGTTCAACACAGGCATGAAGAACCGGATTTCCGCGCCTGCGGAGGTAATGAAACCCAGGTGGTAGATGCCGGCCGCGTCGGTTTCCCCGCGCATGCGCAACCGCTGCCCGCTGTCCTGCACCTGGCCAGCATCATAGAACAAAATCAGCCGGACCGGTCCGGCGACCGAGATCAGGTACTCGGCGTTGAAGAGCAGGCTCTTGTTGCCGCCGATGACGATGCCGCTGCCCGGGTCCTGCGGTCCGATGGTCCGCAGATCGTAGCCGCGCACGCTGTAGCCGCCCCCGAGCACCAGCCTCTCGAAGATGGGGAGCGGGCTGCTCGTGCCGAACGGCCTGATGTACTCGGCCTGCGCACGAATGCCCAGCGTGGTCTTGCGCGTATGCTGCAGGAACCACACAGCTTCCAGCGTCGGATTCACGTACCGCGTGTCGCCGCCCATGCCGGCGACCGCGAACGACGCCGTATAGCGGCGCCCGGTGACCGGAGTGACCGGGTTGTCCACCGAGTTCAGCGAGAAGGTCGGCGTGATCTTGCTGATCACACGGCGTCCACCCTGCCCGATGAGCAGCGCGTCCTTGAGGTACGGGCTGAACTCGATGATGCGCCGCTGCGCCTCGGTGAGATCCCTGAAGTCGATCGACCGGCAGCCCTCGTCCGTGAAGTAGCACGAGCTGTCGAAGAACGCCTGGTTGAGATCGCTCACGTGCACTTTGTCGTAGCTGTATTGCAGGTACATCCGCGAGAAGTTCCCCGTCGGGAACCCCATTGTGATGTTGCCGCCCGTCGACCCCTGGGTGAACTGATCGATGTACTGGATGTTCCGCTTGTGCAGATCGATTGAGCCGGTAATCGGCCGGTCGAACAGGAACGGCTCGGTGAACGCGATCTGATAGTCGCTGGCCCGCGCGCCCGACTGCAGGGAGACCGTGAGCGACTCGCCCTTGCCCATGAAGTTCATGGTCGAGAACGACAGCTGACCGAAGACGCCGTCATACTGCGACACGCCGGCGCCGAACGAGATCGTGTTGCGGTTCTGCTCCTCGAGCTTCAGCGTGACGTCGACCTTGTTCTCGAGGTTCGCCGTCTTGTCGATCGTGATGTTTTTCTGGTCTTCGAGCGGCTTGAAGTACCCGAGCTGGTTCAGGCGGCGCACGCTGAACTTCAGCGCCTCCGTATTGAACACGCCGTTCTCGTAGAGCCGCATCTCGCGCCGGATGACGCTGTCGCGCGTCGTCGTGTTGCCCAGGAACGTGATGCGGTTGATGAAGTACTGCTTGCCCTCATTAATCCGCATCGTCACGTTGACCTTGTCGCCCTCGAATGAGAAGTCGGGCAGCGGCGTCATCTCGAAGTGACCGCCGGAGCCGTAGATCTCCTTCACTTTCTCGAACCCGTCACGAACGCGCTTCTCGTTGTAGAAATCACCGGGCTTGAGCTTGAAGAGCGGCCGCATGACGTCGGCCGGCACCTTGTCGTTGCCGGCGAACTCGAATTTCTCGATGCGATAACGCGTGCCTTCGGTAATCGGAATCTCCAGCGTCATGTAGCGCGTCTTGCCATCCTCGGAGTCGCGCAGGGGCTTCAGGTTCGGCTGGCCGACGTTAGACTGGAGGTAGCCTTTCTCACGGTAGAAGGCGATGATGCCTTCGGCGTCTTCCTCGAACTTGTCTTCCTGATAGATGCCGCTGCCTGGAAAGATCCAGAAGCCGCCGCCCTTGTTCGTCTTCATGCGGCGCTTCAGCTTGCCGTCACCGTAGACATCGTTGCCGACGAAGTCGACGCTCGAAATCTTGACCTTGGGGCCCTCGGTCACCTTGAATTTCAGCGCGACCGTCTTAGGACCGCCCGGCAAGGCCTCGTGGACAGGCTCGACTTTGGCCTCCGTGAACCCCTTTTCGACCATCATCTCGCGGATCACGTTGGCCACGCGCTTCTCAGTGGCCTGATCGACGAACGAGTCGAGCCGGATCGTGATGCTGAGCTCGCGCAGCCGCTCTTCGACCTTCGCCTGCTCGAGCTCCTTGGTACCCTCGTTGTAAATGGTGTTCTTGATCCGCTGCCGCTCTTCCATGTTGTAGAGGATGATCTTCCCGATCACCCCGTTCGAGAACGGATAGTCAACGGTCTCGATGGAGAGGTCGTCGAGGAAGTTCGTCGCCCAGAGGCGCTTGTGGTCGCCGATGATGGTCTGTTCGGCCGGCTCGTTGTACGGCTTCCACTCGTTGCGCGACGGCAGGCTGACGAGATCGGTCGACTGCATGTAATACAGGTAGGTCTGCGGCTCGACGAGGGAGACGTTGCCCTGGGTGGGGAAGCAGACGATGACTTGATAGACGATCGGGCCCGACCCTGCGGGCGGCAGGTTCGCAGGCGGGCCAATCTGATAGGCGCCGTTGCAGAGCGAGAGCGTGCCGGCCGGAACCGGCGGGGCCGGCTTGGTGATGACCGGCTCGGCCGCAATCGGTGCCGGCACGACGGGAGCCTGGGCGAACACGGGCCCCGCCCACACGGCCGTTGCCACGATAAAGCTGTAAATCCGCATGGAAAAAGGCCCTCCGGCCCGGGAGCTGGCGCGCTAGCCCTACCGGCTATTTTAGACGTCCTGGGCCAGACGGCGGCCTGAGGCCACCGCTCCGGCTGCGCGGTAGGCCAGCACGCCCCCATCGAGGTACACCTCAATGTCCCCGCCTTTGAGGTGCCCGCGAATGAGCTCCTCCGACAGCGGATCCTCGACGTAACGCTGGATGGCGCGGCGGAGCGGACGCGCTCCATACGAGCGATCCTTGCAGGTGAGGTCGATGATCCAGTCCACCACCTCGGGCATGAGCGTGATTTTGAGCTGGCGATTGATCAAATTCTCGTTCAGCTGATCCACGAGCAGCAGCATGATGCGCCGCAAATCATCGTCGCCCAGCGCCTCGAAGACGATGATCTCTTCGATGCGGTTGATGAACTCCGGATTGAACGTCCGCTTCACTTCGCCGAGCACCATGTCGGTGACGCTCTTGGCGATCGTTTCCAACTCCGACGACTGGAACCCGAGCGACGCCTTCTTCTGAATGAAGCGCGCGCCGATGTTCGACGTCATGATCAGAATGGTGTTCTTGAAATTCACCCGGTTGCCGAGCCCGTCAGTGAGATGGCCGTCCTCGAACACCTGCAGCAGGATGTTGAAGATGTCGGGGTGCGCCTTCTCGATTTCATCGAGCAGCACGACGGAGTACGGATTCCGGCGAACCTTCTCGGTGAGCTGGCCGCCCTCTTCGTGCCCCACGTACCCGGGAGGCGAGCCGATGAGCTTCGAGACCGAGTGCTTCTCCATGTATTCGGACATGTCGAACCGGATCAGGGCGTTGTCGCTGCCGAACAGGAAGTTGGCAAGGGCCCGCGCGAGCTCCGTCTTGCCGACACCCGTCGGCCCGAGGAACATGAAGCTGCCGACCGGACGGTTCGGGTTCTTCAACCCGGCACGCGAGCGGCGGATGGCGCGCGACACCGCCGAGGTGGCCTTCTCCTGGCTGACCACGCGCCGATGGAGATCCTGCTCCATGCGCAGCAGCTTGTCGCCCTCATCCTGATTGATCGCCGCCAATGGCACACCGGTCCACTTGGAGACGACCTCGTCGATCTCCTGCTTGCCGACCGCGACACGGCGCGCGCTCGACTTGACGTCGAACTTTTCGCGCACGAACTGCAGGTTCTCGCGCGCGCTGACTTCCTGCTCGCGGTAGAACTGCGCCTTCTCGAAGTCCTTCTGCGAGACCGCGTTCTCCATCTGCTCGACGGCCACGCGGATGCTGCGGTTGATCTCGCCGAACTCTTCGCTGTAGCCCGCCTCGCGCAGCTTGGCGCGCGCGCCGGCTTCGTCGATGAGATCGATCGCCTTGTCGGGAAGGAAGCGATCCGTGATATAGCGGCTCGACTGATACACCGCCGCCTCGATGGCTTCGCGCGTGTACTCGACGTGGTGGAACGACTCGTAGCGATCCTTCACGCCGAGAATGATCTCGATCGTCTCGCGCTCGGCCGGCGGATCCACCTTGATCGCCTGGAACCGGCGCTCGAGCGAGCGGTCCTTCTCGATGTACTTCCGGTACTCGGCCGGCGTCGTCGCGCCGATGCAGCGGATCTCGCCGCGCGACAGCGCGGGCTTCAGGATATTGGCCGCGTCGAGCGAGCCCTCGGCGGAGCCCGCGCCCACCAGCGTGTGCAGCTCGTCGATGAAGACGATGATGTTCGGGTTGTCCGTGAGCTCCTTCATGATGGCCTTGAGGCGCTCTTCGAACTGCCCGCGATACTTCGTGCCGGCGACGATGAGCGAGATGTCGAGCGCCAGAATGCGCTTGTCGGCGAGGAAGTGCGGCACGTCGCCGTAGACGATCTTCTGCGCGAGGCCATCTCGCGCCGTGCCGCGTGAGCGGGCGGCCGAAGTCTGGGCGGACATGATCGATGCGGGTCCGAAAG
>JANNJO010000362.1:0-8079 GCA_031395755.1 Acidobacteriota bacterium | reverse complement strand
GGCGAGCGCAGCGAAAGGCGGACGTGGCTCGACCGTAATCTGGCGTCGGGCAGCAATACCCCGACGGGCAGCCCCGCCACGGTCCTGTGTCCCGGCGTGCGAATCCTTCCGACTGATTGCGACGGTATTGCGCAGGATAATGAAATCGGCATCAGCCCGAGCGGCGGGTTGTTCGCCAACCCCGACCGGCCCGATCGCAGGGCGCTGAATCTCGAACGTCAGTACAACGACGAGTTCACGGCGGGCATGCAGCATCAGATGACGGCGCGGCTGGCGGTCGGCGCGATGTTCTACAAGCGCAAGATCGCCGATTTGGCGTTCCAGGATCGGACCAACATCACGCTGGCCGACTACACGGCGTTCCAGGTGCCGATGCCGGACGTTTCAAGAGATCCGGAGGTCAGCGCCGTCCTGAAGGCGGGTGACATGGTTCCGGTCTATAACCTGAATCTGGCGAAGCTGGGCGTCTTCAATATCGGCGTCGTCGATCGCAGCGATACCACGAATGACACGCTCTACACCGGTTTCGAGGCGTCGTTCAACCTCAGGCTTCCCGGCGGCGCGATGCTGTTTGGGAGCTGGACCGCGGACCACACGCTCCAGCGGTGGTGCGACAACGACGACAACCCGAACGGTCCGACGACGACCGGACAGTTCAACCCGACCGCCGCCACCACAGGCGTGGACTCACCGTTGGGAGGTCGCTACTGCGATCAAACCCAGTTCGACTATCCGTTCCTCCATGAGTTCAAGTTCGCCGGAAGCTACGGACTGCCGTACGGTCTCGACATCGGCGCCGTCATGCAGAGCTACGCGGGTCAGGAGCGCGTCATCACCTGGCAGCCGGCGGCCAATCTCTTCCCCGGCGGTTTGCGAACCCAGGCCGAGACGTTCGTCCTGAACCCGCCTGGGTCCATCTTCTACGATCGCTGGAACCAGCTCGACATCAACCTGAAGAAGAACTTCCGGCATAACAACAAAGTGCTGACGTTCCAATTCGATGTGTTCAACGTCCTGAACGCCAACCCGATTCGCGGCGCGAACAACTCCGTTGGAGGCAGCCTCGGCAACGCGAACACGATCATGCTGGGACGCTTCCCGCGGCTGGCGTTCAACTTCAAGTTCTAACCACGAAGAAGGCACGAAGGACACGAAGGCTTCGGACTCCGGGCTTCTGGCTTCTGGCCCGGAGCCCGGCCCCGGGAGACTAGAGCCCCTTCAGAAGACGGCGAGCGGATTCACCGGGGAGCCGGTGCCGCCTTCGACCGGGATCGGCGCGAACGTCACCATGAACTCGTAGCGTTTTAGTTTGCGCGCGGTTTCAGCGAGCTGTTCCAGATCGAGGTTCTCAACGATGGCGGCGCCTAACCACGTGAGGAGCGCGTGATGGACCGGCGTGCCGTTGATGCCTTGTTCGGGACCCCAGCCCGGCCTCGGGCTCCAGTCGATGTTCATGTCGTGCCCCACGAACGCGACGTCGCGCTCCCTGAAAAACGGGACGGTGTCGACGTAGTAGCCCGCCACGGCGCCTTTATGCGCCCCCAACTTCGCCCGTCGCTTCCAGCGGCCGACATACAGCAAAATCATGTCTCCTGGACCGACGCGGGTCCCTGTCCGCTTCTCCCACGCTTCCAGATCGGCGCGCGTCACAGGCGTGCCCGGCTCCAGCCACTCGACGCCCTTCATCTGCGGCATGTCGTACAACACGCCGCGCGTGACGATGCCGTCGCGGCGAGCCATGATGTCCCCCTGTTTGCATCCGGCTTCCGGTGTGATGTTCTCCTTCACGGAGTACCCGTTGTACATCTGCCCGTCGATGAAGAAGTGGCAGAGCGCATCCATGTGCGACAGCGCCTGACCGTGATACGCCACCTGATACGTGTCCGTCGTCACCATTGCACCGATCGAATTCGTCGTCCGTCGAAACACCTGCCCGGCGCCGACGTCCGCCGCCTGTTCCTGAGGCACTGCGTGCGCCAGGGACACGACGATTCCGCTTCGCGCCAGCCTCACGGCGCTCCGCACCTTTTGCGGCGTAATGAGGTTGGCCGGCCCTTTTTGATCGTTCGGGCCCCAGCGTCCCCAGTTGCGAAGCTCGGTCGCCCAGCGCTTGTAATCGTCAGGGGTCACGGTCGAGCCCGCCGGTTGTGTCGGCTGCTGAGTACTGGACGCAGCAACGGCGAGAACGAGGATGGTGGCGAACATGAACGCGAAGCGATGTCTCATCAAATGCCCTGCTTACTTACTGTCCGGCAATGCGAAGACGTACAGCGCCTGTCCGCTCTGCGGAATCTTGATGTCCGGCAGAATCGCCGCCGGCACGTTGCGCGGGCTGCCGCCGCCCAGGCCCGACATCACGGCGATGTACTGCCGGCCGTCGACGCCGAAACTGACCGGAAATCCCTGCGCCGACGTGCCAAGGCGTGTTTGCCACAGAATCTGGCCGGTCTTCACGTCGTGCGCGCGGACCGTGCGATCGATGTCGCCCACAAACACCACGCCGCCCGCCGTGGATAACGCCGCCGTCAGATAGGGCGCGCGCTGCTCGTGCGACCACACTTCCTGCATGGTTCGCACGTCGTAGGCCGCCAGCTTCCCGACATTCTCTTTGCTGCCGGGCATGTGCTTGAACAGCCGATCGCCGCCGGATCCGCCGCCGCCTTCGGTCTGCGCCACGTCCCTGGCGGTGTAGTCCATGCACGACTGGCTGAGCGGGATGATGAGTACGCCCGCCGGCTGGTTGTAGCTCATGGCCTGCCAGTTCTTGCCGCCCTCGGTGCTCGGGCAGATGAAGATGGGCTTGCCGATTTGCATCTCGAGGATGTCAGGTCGATAGCTCGGCACGCCCGTCTTGGGATCGATGCGATCCCAGACATTCTGGGCGACCATCTGCTTGTGTCCGAGAAACTGGCCGGTTCGGCGATCGTTCTTCCAGAGCACGCCGGCCTTTCCGGCGCTGAACACGACCTTCTGATCGCCGATGTCGACGAGCACACGCTCGAAGACTTCGTCGAGGTCGAACGACTCGGCCGGCGCGTGCTGGAAATGCCACCCGAGCTTTCCGGTGTCCGGGTTGAGGGCCACGGTGGAGTTCGTGTACAGCGTCTTGTCGAGCAGCGTCAGCTTCCGGCTCAGGAAGTTCCACGGCTTCGCCTGCGCAACGCCCCAGTACGTGAGGTTCAGCTCCGGATCGTAGCTGCCGGCAATCCACGTATCACCGCCACCGCGGAACGTCATGGGCAGTTTGCCCCACGTCTCGCTGCCGGGCTCTCCCTCGCGGGGAACCGTATAGAACTTCCAGGCCTGCCTGCCGGTACTGATGTCATACGCGCTGATGTAGCAGCCTAGGCCGTCAAATCGGGTGCATCCGGTCATCCCCTGAAGCACCTTGTCGCCAATGGCGACCGCGCCGCTCGTGTTCACGCGCGAACCATCCGGTGCCGCCGGCGTGTCCCACAGAATTTCGCCGTTGCGGGCGCTGAGCGCCACCATGTGTGCGTTGCTGGTAGGCAGAAAGATCTTGTCATCGGCGATCGCGATGCTGCGTATGCCGCCGTAGCCCGGCGCCTGATCCGGGCCTGCCCGCGTTTCCCAGATCAGACTGCCCGTCTTCGCGTCGAGCGCCTGCACGATGTTGCTTGGGCTCGCGAGATAGATCACGCCGTTGTGCACGATGGGTGTGGTCTGGTTCGCGCCCGAATCGTTCATCGCCCAGACCCACTGGAGTTGCAGGTTCTTGACGTTGTCGCGCGTGATTTGATTCAGCGGGCTGTAGCTGTGCCCTTGATAGTTTCGGCGGAAGATCAGCCAGTCGCCCGCGGGCGGGTTCCTGAGCATCTCGGTGGTGACGGGAACGTAATTCTTCACTTCCCCCGGCACGGTGACTCCGCGTCCCGTCGGACCGCCGCGGCCTCGAGCGGCACCTCCTGCCCCAAGCACGACCATCTGCGCGGGACCCTGTCCGCGGCCGCCGCCGCGCGCCGCAGGTGCCGCGCCTGATCCAGCCTGGCCCGCTCCCATCGCGTTCAGCGTTGTCGACATCTGGGGGGTCAGCGACTGCTGCCCCACAGGCACACCGTTGGCTTGCAGCAGGTACGCCGTCACATTGAGCGTCCCCTGTTCGCCTAGCGCCCCGGGGTTCGTCGGCGGCATCGTCTGCACGAGATAGGTGAACAGGTCGTTCACGGCTCTCGGTCCCCATTTCGCCCGGAAGTCGACCCCTGCGACCGGCGGCGCGTCGCCCGATCCGCGGAAGTCGGCGAGATGGCACCCGGCGCACTGCTGCGCGTATGCGGCCTGCCCTGCCTGCGCCTGGGCGGCCGTGTAGGTGACTCCCGCAGCAGGTTGAGGCTGCTGGCCGCCGACGGATGCGATGGTCAAGCCAATGAAAAGGGCGGAGGCGAAGAGAAGGGACGGTCCTAGACGATTCATATCGGGGCTCCTGCTGCTGTTGAGGTGGAAGCATCATATGACAAGCGTTGGATGGGTCAAGGGGCTCTTTGACAGTGGGAGTAGTATCGAGCCCAATAAGGAGACCGGCATGCGAAACGCCCTTGTATCGATCGTGCTGGGCAGCACCCTGCTTCTTGCGCAAGGCACGAAAAAGCCGCCGGCAACCTGGGACGAAGCCTCGTTACGCGAATGGGCGACGCCGGTCGCCGGCCTCAATATTCGACCCGGGCATTTTTCAGCCGAGGAATATCACGCGGCGCCGATCGACAACCTTCGAACCTATCCTGCTTACTATCCGGGGCGCGAACCGGTCGGCTATTGGGACATGCTGCAGTCGGTTGGTCCCAGGCCACTGATCGACCCCGAGGTGTTGAAGACCGATGCCGATTGGATTCGCGCAGGCCAACGGGTCTTCGACGAGTACGATGTTGCGGCGTTTCGCGTCCTCGATCCAAAAATCGTGACCCTCGCCCGCAGTCCGCAAGGATTCGACGGCACGCACGTAAAAGCGCGCCCCGACGGAACGCTGGCGGATCTGCGGTGGATTCCCACGTCCGACGGCGTGGCGCTTGGCCTGTCGAACTGCGCAGCCTGCCACACACGCTTGATGGCGGACGGCACACTGCTGCGCGGCGCGCCTCCCAACGAAGAGCCCGCTCCGCTTGGGCGCTTCAGGATGGGGTTGTGGGGAGCTTCTGCGATCGAGCTCGCGGGCGACGCCCTGCCGATGTCGTTATGGCGCTCCTGGGCCGCACCCTGGATCAACGACGACATTCACGCATCCCTCAAAACGATGAAACCCCCGCAGCTCGGGCCGTTGTTCGGTTCGGCGGCCGCGCCTGGAATGTTCCCTCGATGGAATGGCAGCGCCTTTTATCCGACCAAAATTCCCGATCTCATCGGGATCAAAAATCGCAAATACATCGATCACACCGCGACACACCAGCATCGCAGTCCAGGCGATTTGATGCGCTACGCGGCACTCGTCAGCTACAGCGATTCGTCCGATTTCGGCTCGCATCGCATGCTCACGGACCAGCAGCGGCGTGTTCCCTTCCGCGCGACCGACGAAGCGCTCTACGCGCTGACGATGTTCATCTACTCGCTGCAACCGCCCCCCAATCCGAACGGGAACAATCCGGGGGTCGCGGCCGGCGAGAAAATCTTTCAGCGCGAAGGCTGCGGTGGGTGTCATACGGCCCCGCTTTACACGAACAACCGCCTGACGCTGGCACAAGGCTTCACGCCGCCTCCGGAGCATTTTACGTTTCTCGACATCATGCGCGTATCGGTCGGGACAGATCCACACCTGGCGATGAAGACGCGGAAAGGCACCGGTTATTACAAGGTGCCGTCGCTCAAGGGCGTCTGGTACCGGGGACGCTATCTCCACGACGGTTCGCTGACGACCCTGGAAGAGATGTTCGATCCCGCGCGCCTGCAAGACGACTACCTGCCGACGGGGTTCATGCCGTTGGGGCAGAAGACTCGAGCCGTGCCCGGCCACACGTTCGGGATGAAGTTGAACGACAAGGAACGGACCGCGCTTCTGGATTTCCTGCGAAGCCTCTAGCCCATGGGCCGAATGAACGACCGCAGCTCCGCGAGCGACCGCACGACATAATCGGGCCGGACGGAGCTCTGCTCGGGCAGTCCGCGCCCTCGCGCGTCAATCCAGACGCCGGATATTCCCAGCTTCTGCGGCGCCGCAACATCCCACTCGAGGTTGTCGCCGATCATCCACGCATCGGCCGGCCGAACGTCCAGCTGATCCAGTGCCTGCCGATACACACGCTCATCGGGCTTTCCAAAACCCATCTCGCCTTCGACCAGGATCGTGTCGAACAGATCCGCAAGGCCGAAGCGCGCGATCTTTCTGCGCTGTGCCGGCCCGGCTCCGTTGGTCAGCAGCGCCAGGCGGCAACCCGAATCGCGAAACCATCGCACCGTCTCAATCGCGTCCGGGAGCGGTTCCATCCCGACGTCGCGCCTGTGGCTGTAGGCGTCTCCGATATCGCGCGCAAGCGATGCATCTGCAATCCCCATCTCGAGAAGGGCCAACCGCACGACCTCACGGCGGGCGACGTCGAGCCCCAGCCTGCCCGCGCGATGTCGTTCGGGATCGGCCCAGAACCATTTCGAAGTTTTCTGAATGGCGTCGGCGACGGCATCGGCATGGAACGGCGTGAGGCGGCCGGCCTGACCCGCGCACGCCTCGCGCCAGCACCCGTCTACCAGGCTGCTGTCGTCGAGAATCGTGTCGTCGAGATCGAGCAGAAGGCCCGAGGGCAGCGGAGGCACGTCACTCATTTGATTGTGAAGGGAACGTCTGCGGTCTGACCATCGATCGTGAGCCGGAGAAGGTACTTGCCCGACAGCAGCGGCGCCTTGTCGAGTCGAGACAGCGTGCTGCCCAATTGCGTTTGACTGAAGCCTCCCTTCACAAGCGTGACTGTATTGCAGGGGACGCGCTGCAGCTCTCCTTGTGGCGCCGGTGCGACCACCTGGGTTGACGCGCTCTTCACGGCCCGCGGCTGGAGGTGCACGCCGTACGAGATTTCCCTCACGCCGCGCTCGAACGCCGGCGGATCGGCGAGCGGCTGACCGATGCTGCACATTTCCTTGCCCGACGCGTCCTTGTACCTCTGCGCTGTGCCGAACGACACACCGGCAACTCCGCTCGGCAGCGTGACGCGCGACTGTGCACCAGCCGCAATCGAAGCGACGATGATGCAGACGCACACTGCGATGATTCGCCCTTTACCCCTCACCCCTTGCCCCTTGCCCCTTTCTTCCGTCCCACGACATCCAGCAGCGCCGGCCCGATCAGCTTCGACGTGTTCTGCCGGCCGGCGGCCAGCCAGTGTCGGCGGATGACCGCGGCATCGCGGCGTGTGAAGGGAGGAAACGTCGCGTAGCGATCGAGGACGCCAAGAAAGTAGGACGTCAGCCACGACCACACGGGAGACCCTGGTGCGCCCGTCTTGATCGTGATCTCAATATCCGTCACCGCGAGCCCCGCGCGCCGATACATGTCCGGCAGCCGGCCTCCGACGCTCGCGTCTCCGCCTTGCGACGCGAAGAAGGCCAGGTCGGCGACCATCAGGCGATTCCACTCCGGCGGCTTCGGGGCCATGGCGAAGGTCTCGCGATGGTAGTCCTGAATCGCCAGCACCCCACCAGGCTTGAGCGCCCGCACGAGCTTGCGCACATGGGCTTCGGGATTGGGAAGGTACATGAACACCCAGCGCGCGAAAATAAAATCGTACGCGCCGCGAGGCAGCGGCGCGTCGAGCAGGTTGGTGTTCCAACTCTGCGCCTGGCCGAGCCCGTCCCGGCGGCATGCTCTCGCCAGCGCCGCCGCAAACACCGGCGATTGCTCGACGAAGTCGACCGGTCCCTTCACCCGCTTTCGAAGCTCGAGATGCAGCGACCCTTGGCCGGGCCCGATCTCCAGCACTCTCCATCCGGATGACAGGCGATGACCAGCTCGTCTTTGGCAACATCGATCCCGACAAACATGGTAGCCTCCGATCGGCCCAATGGGCGACGACGCCCCGTCCACGCCCGAACAGGTGCTTGGTCTGCGAGACCGCATGCGCAAGACCGGGCGTGGACGGGGCGTCG
>JANNJO010000329.1:0-6650 GCA_031395755.1 Acidobacteriota bacterium | reverse complement strand
ACAGCTTCGTCCAAGTCCTGTACTTGGGGTTGCCCGGCAGCAACTCCGACGCGCCTCGGAAAGGAGACGTGTTCTTTCTCTCGGGCGTCGCGGTTCTCCGCTCGCTGCGTGCGGCGGAACTGGCTGGTCCCAGCGCGGAGCTCAGCCGAACCTATTCGCTTTTTGCCAATCTTGTCGCCCTTTTCCGGCGCCAGAGCCTCGCGACGTACTATGCCGCACAGGGTCGGGCGGTCGCCGAAGAAGTCGGCGACCGGCATGCCCTGTTCTGCGCGCTCACACTGGGCCAGCTCCCCGCCTTCATCCGCGGCGGATGGCTCGAAGCCGCGCCGGCACTCGAACAGGCGCTGACGCTCGGCGCCGAGATGAGGAACGTCCACGACTGTCTGATCTATGACGGCGTGCTGGCCTACATAAGCTTCAATCAAGGGCGGCTCGAGGAGGCGCTCGGCCGCTTCCGCAGCATCCTCACACGTGCACAGCGGGACGACTATCTGGTCCCGCAATTGTGGTCGATGATCTCGATGGGCGAAGTGGCGTTCCGGCAGGGACGGTTGGACGACGCCATCGCGGCCGCGAACGAGTGCCTCGAACTGGCGAATCGGACCAATACTGTCGACCAGAACAGCCGGTTCCAGGCGCACGGCCTCCTCGCCTCCGCCTGGCTGCGCAAGGAGGGTCTCGAGCGCGCACGGCGGCACATCGACCTCGCCGCTGCAGCGGCCGAGTCGGGTGCCCGGCTCTCCTACTCTCCGCAGTTTGGCTTCGTCGGCGTTGCCGAAGTTCTCTTCGCACTCTGGGATCACGGAGGTGATCAGGCTGAACCGGCGATGATCCGGCTAAGGCGATGGCTCAGGGTTCTACGGGTCATGGCGTTCTGCCGCCCGATTCTGGAGCCATGGGACCTTCTGTTTCGCGCCGAGTGGAATCGTCGTCATGGCCGTCCGAGGGTTGCGCTGCGTCGATTGCGGCAAGCAATGAAGGCGGCCGATCGAATGGGCCTCACCCACGAGTCGGCCCTCGCCCGCGCGGAATTCGGCCGGCTGCGGTCGTCTCGACTTCGGCTAGAATCTCCAGACTCAGGCTGAATCGTCGACGCGTCTGGCCTCATGATCAAGCGCCTCCTAACGTCAGTCTGCGATCTCGATCAGTTCGTGCGGTTGCACCAGCTGGGATTCGTGGCCGTCTGGCCGCTTCTGGGCCTGGCGGCAGTCACGGATTGGTCTCCGATGACGGTCGCCGGGCTCCTGACTGTCAGCCTTTTCTTTAACACCTACGGCGTCCTGCTAGACGACGCGATGCACCTCGATGTCGATAGACGGGATCCGCTGCGAGCGAATCGATGGCTGGTTCGTGGCACCGTGACCCAGCGGCAGGCACTGGCTGTGGCGCTCGTGCAACTGCCGCTCATGGTGGGTGCCCATTTTGCCGCAGGCTTCACGGTCGGAGCCCTGCCCTGTCTCCTGGGCGCCGTCGTGGGTCAGGGGGTGTACGACCTTTATGGCAAGAGATGCCGTGTGCCCCCGCTCATGGAAGCGGCGGAGGCCGCCGCCGCGTTGCTGCTGGTCGTCTACGGCGCCATGGCGACGGGAAGCGCGACGAATCTCCTTGTCTGGCTGACCGCTGGAGCGGGAGCGGCGTTCATACTCCTCGTCAACGCCTTTCACGGTTCCCTGCGCGACATCGCCTTCGAGATTGCCTGCCATCAGCGCACGACGCCAATCTGGCTGGGGTGTCGAGGGGTCCAGGATGGGGCGGTTCACATCTCGACGGCGATGTCGGCATACGCCGGGGTCTGGCAAGTCGCGCTAATCGGGCTGTCGCTTGCAGTGATCTCGCAGGCCGGTTCGCCGGACGATCGAAGTCGTCTCGCGGTGATCGCAGCGGGAGTCGCGGCGCTCGGGAATGCCGGCCTGTTCGTTCTGCTTCACAGAGTTCGAAAGCCGGCCTGGGATGTCTTGATGCGCCTCCACGTCACGATTCTGGTACTGCCGCTCATGCTCGCCTTCACGCCTCGGCTCGGCCCATCCAGAGCGGGACTTCTCCTCCTCGTGTATTTCGCCCCGACGCTGCTGACCGCCCACTATTGGCTCGATCGCACTCGGGGCCACGTTGCGGGATCTCGAGCGGCGTCGGCGGCGGACGCAAGAATGCCGCTACCCGAACAGGACCT
This sequence comes from Acidobacteriota bacterium, assembly GCA_031395755.1. Classification (GTDB taxonomy): domain Bacteria; phylum Acidobacteriota; class Vicinamibacteria; order Vicinamibacterales; family JAMQPK01; genus JAMQPK01. The sequence goes on along the minus strand of JANNJO010000329.1, from coordinate 4,480 downwards.
CACGCCAGGACTTTCCGGTCACGACCTTGATCTTCGTCGACTCGTAAATGAACATCGATGCCCATCCGACCGACAGCCACAAGCCGCACGCCTCGATCGCGAGGCGTGACCAGGCCTCAACGAAGATTCCCATCATGGCGTACGTCTGGTAGCTCCACCATCCAAAGGGCTGCGCCAGCGTAGTCTCCCAGACGACGCTGACGAGGATGTGCACCATCATCACGAAGATGAAGGCCGGCGGGTTGGTGAACTTGTGTACGCGCGTGTAGAGAGCCGAGAGCGGAACGAAGACGATCACCAGCTCGGCAAACAGATAATAGGGCCACCCGTCATGGTAGGGATGCCACCAGCCAAATTTCTTGATGAGGATGCCGGCGATGGCGATGGCAATGCCGACGAAGATGAGCCGCTTGTTCCAGTGCACGAGCGGCCCGGCCTTCTTGGCCTGCTCCGTGTACTCCTGTCTCGGCAGCGTGTACGCCGAGTAGAAATCCTCGGACGCCCACATGTACATCATCGAGAGCAGGGCGGCTCCGCCGAGATAAAAAAGGATTTCCTCCAGCGGAATGGACCTGGGGAAATAGCAAGCCGGGAAGTTCCAGAGCGTCCAGATAGTGCTGCACGCCCCCTTCCATGAGTATCCAGGGAGCAATGTCTGCTGGAGGTGGGCCTTCTCGTCGGGAAACCAGAACAGTGCGTTAGCGACAAAAATGTCGAGCAGGATCCACGTCAGCGCGCTGAACGCCGTGATCCGCAGCATGGCCCCCATCAGCGCCCGCAGGTCGAGGACATCACGATTTCGCAAGTACCAGTACACAAGGAAGGATAGTGGGAGGAACAACAACACGAGGCTGTACGTGTAGCCGAGCGTGTTGTGGTAGGCGGGGTGTTGCCAGATGGGGCCGACGTCCGGAGCGTCGATCAGGAACACGGCCAGGAATACAGCGATGACCCAGACGGCGATGAAGCGGAGAACTTTCTGGTAGTCGCGGTAGTACGCCTCGGAGCTGCTCGCCGGCGCTCGCTCAACGGCGGTCCGTACGTTCCCTGCGGCGCGGCTCGATCTATCTTGCGTCACGAACGCCTCCGTGTCTCACGCTGCAGACGCCTCGATGCCACCGCACGGCGGCCAATCTCCGGAAGGATGCAGTATCATGGCACACTTCATCCTTGGCAGCCTTCGGAGGATTTCGACGGTGCAACGAATACTGCACGTGGGCGTGCTCGTAGTTTCGCTGCTCGTCACGCTGTTGCCGGCGACCGTCCAGGCGGAAGGCCGTCTCGAGGGCAGGCTGACGCGCCCTGACGGAACGCCGCTCGCCGGCGTGACGGTCATCCTCGACCGCACGGGCGATGCCGTCCTCACCGACGCTCAAGGACGGTACCTGTTCGTCGGCGTTCCGAGTGGCAGCGTCAACGTCACGTTCGTGCTGGGCACCCGCTCCTCGGTCGTCGAGAACGTGTCGATCGGCGACGCAACCGTCGCGCTCGACCAGGTCCTCGACTGGAACGTCGGCTACGCGGAGACGGTGACCGTCTACGGCGCGTCGCGCCGCCCCGAGCGGCTCTTCGAGGCACCCGTGTCCGTGTCGCTCGTCCCCGCGTCGACGATTGCCAGGCAGGCGCCGTACGGACAGCTTCCGAAGCTGCTCGAGTCGATCCCCGGCGTGGAGCTCGCCCAAAGCGGCGTCTTCGACTTCAACGTCAACATCAGGGGCATCAACAGCACCCTGAACCGGCGGGTCCTCACGCTCGTCGATGGCCGCGATCCCGCGAGCGTTCTCGTCGGCGCCCAGGAATGGGCGTCATTCGGCGCGTCGCTGGACGAGGTGGACAGGGTCGAGGTCGTTCACGGCGCCAGCTCGGCGCTGTACGGGGCGAACGCCTTCAACGGTGTCATCGACATCACGACCAAGGAACCGCGCTATGCCCGCGGTGGCAACGCGGAGTTCACCGTCGGCGAAATCGGGACGCGGCGCGTGAGGGCGCGCTACGCGGGCGCGATCGACAGCAATACGTTCTATCGGGTCAACGCCGGGTACGGGCGCAGCAACGACTTTTACACCTCACGGCTGGGAACCGTCGAGTATCCCGGTCCGCCGTTGGAGATCGTGGCTCCGCCGCGCGACTACACGCATTTCGCCAGCGCCGCAGCTCGCGTGGATCGCTACCTCTCGACGGGCTCCATGCTGACCGTCGAAGGAGGCTGGAGCCGGAGCGAGGGAAACATGTTCCTCACCGGTGTGGGGCGATCCCAGAACCTCGGCGCCGACCGGCCGTGGGTGCGCTCGTCCCTCAAGACCGCACGCTGGCGCGCTGCCGCCTACTACGACGGGCGCTATGGCCAGACCATGTCGCTGGGATCGGCAACGACGACGTTCGACGCCTCGCTGCGGGCGAACCTGGACGTCGAGCGACTGTTCAGTTACTCGGCCGGCCGCGGCCGGTTCGTGTTGGGCGGCGCCGCCAGATACGAGCGCGCCGACACGCGCGACGGCAAGGGCGTGTCGACGATTCTCCGCGGGGTGCAGCAGGCGCACGAGCAGGCCGTTGTCGGCCAGCTCGCGCACCAGCTGTCGGACCGCCTCAAGCTCGTACTCGCCGCACGAGTCGACGACAGCACCCTGCACGAACCCGAGCTCTCCGCCAGAGCGGGTCTCGTGTACGCCGTCTCCGCAACGCATGGTTTGCGGGTCACCTATAACCGGGCATTCGATAAGGGCACCTTCGTCAACTACTTCACCCGCGGGGCGGCCGCACCCCCCGTCCCGCTCGGCGCCCTAGAAGCTGCGCTCGCTCCCGCGCTGGGCGGCGTCCCGCTGCACTTCGAAAGCGTGCCTGTGCTGGCCCTCGGCAACGACCGGCTCGGCGTCGAGCGTGTCGAGAACTTCGAGGGCGGGTACTCCGGTGTCTTGGCGCGGCAAGTGATCATCCGCGCCAACTACTACTTCAACCGAATCTCGAATCTCCTCACCCCGCTGCTTCCGCAGGTCGGCACTGAACTGGGCCGCATCAACCCGGCGTACGGACCCTACCGGCCCCCTTCGGCGCTGAATGCCGCGCAGCAGGCCTTGGTGCGCGCCTCGCTCCAGGCAGTGGTGCCCCCGTCCATAGTGCCGTTCATGTCGAACGACCTGGATGGCTCGCCGATTTTTGCCGTCGCCTCCTTTACGAACTTCGCGCGAGTGAACATGCAGGGCGCCGAAGTCAGCGTCCAGTACTTTCGCAGCGATCGCCTCGTGGCCGACGTGGGTTATTCGGCGCTCTCGTTCACGCCGAAGCAGGGGGTGTCCGAAGGTGTGATCTCGGCAAACGCGCCGGCGCATTCGATCACGGTCGGCGCGACGTATTCCTCCAATCGCCTGTCCACGTCTCTACGGTATCGGTGGGCGGATCAGTTCACGTGGAGCGGCGGTGTGTTCCATGGTCCGGTCCCGGCGCTCCATGTCGTCGACGTCGGAGCGAGCGTCAGGGTCGGCCCGCGGACGACGTTGCTCGTGAACGCGGCGAATTTGTTCGACAACTCCCACTACGAGATCTTCGGCGGCGATCTCCTGCGACGGCGGTCTCTCGTGAGCGTCCGGCAGGAGTGGTGATGCCGGGCGGCGTCGAACTCGCCCTCGTCGACCTGCTGAGCGAATCGGTGCGTCAATCAGCCGCGCGTCTGCGACGCTGCAAAGCATTCGCGATGTCTCGCGGCTTGGCCCCGAGCGCGAACCACGCGCGCAAAAGCAGGTCCACTGAAACTGAGGAATCGCCGGCCTCCATTTTGGCAATCCGCGATTGACTCGAACGCAAACGCGTTGCCAATGAATGTTGGGTCAGGTGCTGGGCGGACCGATCACTCAGGTCGTCGACCGCGACTCGGGTCGCCGGACAATTCGGCCTGCCCCTTCTGCCACGAACGAGCGCTGGTGGCCGCCTCGCGATCGACGTCTTCGATGGTGTACTCCAGCGGCACGCCGTGACGATTCAGGAATGCGTCGAGATCATGGCGCGAAGGGATGTCTAAGAGCTGGCAGAGCTGGTAGCCGCTGATGCGGTTCATTCGGTAGGCATCGATGGCGAGGGCCTCCAGGGCTGCTCGCGACAGATCTGCCCCGTCTTCCGCAAGCTGCTTAACGGCCGCGGCCGGGAGGTCCAGCCAGATCTTCACGATTTCAGTATAAAGCAGCCATCCGAGGAACGCACATCCGGCCCGCCGCCGCCACCTTTTTCGCGATCCGGCTCGGCGATGTCATCTCCCACGAGGTGGGCCATCTCCTGCTGCCGACGAAAAGCCACTCCCGCAGCGGCATCATGCGCGCGAACGTGGACAACAGAGGACCTCATTCTACGCGTGGCGGATTTACGGGGGCAGGTCAAAAGCTGAAGCACGTCGAGCAGCGTTTCACCGCGATGTGCCCACCACCCGGGCAGCAGCGTGAGAACACCAATAAGCATGATGCCGGCTGCTGTGAGCGGCAACCACACACGAAGT
>JANNJO010000281.1:0-9873 GCA_031395755.1 Acidobacteriota bacterium | reverse complement strand
GCGCGCCGTCATCGACCGATCGTTCCCGACGAAAGTGTTCGAGCCTCGCGATGTGGAATCATGGAACCTTCTATGCCTGACACGACCGCTCTGAAGTATCTCGAGGATCTGTGGGATCAACGCGCCGTCGATGGCCTCGGCGTCAACCCGCTGTCTCTGCTGCGCTATCGCTCCAACCTCCTCGGCGCCGACCTGCGCATCACGAACTTCGGCGGAGGCAACACCAGCTCGAAAATCGACATGTCCGATCCGTTCACCGGCGCATCCGCCCGCGTGCTGGCGGTCAAGGGCAGCGGCGGCGATCTCGGCTCCATCACCGACGCCGGCTTCGCGCTGCTGTATCTCGACAAGCTCGAACAGCTCAAGGCGCGATACCGGGGTGAGGCGTTCGAAGACGAGATGGTGACGTACTACCCTCTCTCGGCGTTCGGGGAGAATCGCGTCGCCGCCTCGATCGACACGCCGCTGCATGCGTTCATTCCCGCGCCGCACGTCGATCATCTCCATCCGGACTGGGCCATCGCCCTGGCCGCGAGTGCGAACGGCAAAGAAAAACTGGAGGAGTTCAACCGCGAGTTCGGCCGGCGGATCATCTGGGTGCCGTGGCAGCGGCCGGGCTTCGAGCTTGGGCTGATGATCGAAGCCGCCATCAGGGACAATCCCGGGGCTGACGGGCTGATTCTCGGCAGCCACGGCTTGTTCACGTGGGGCGCCACGCCGCGCGAGTGCTATCTGAGCAGCATCCGGACGATCGACCAGATGGGCGAATTCATCGCCGCGCACCGGGCGCGCACGCCATCGCTGTTCGGTGGGCTCGCGCACAAACCACTCGACGACCGCCGCGACATGGCCGGCAGGATTCTGCCCGCGCTGCGCGGCGCCGTCTCCTCGAACCGCCGGGTCATCGCACATTTCACCGACACCCGGGACGCGCTCGACTTCGCCGGCTCGCAGTGGTCGAAAGAGCTCGGCAAGCTTGGCACCAGCTGTCCGGATCACTTTCTCAGAACCCGCATCTGCCCGCTGTTCATCGATTGGGACCCGGCAACGGGTGATGCCGAGGGCTTGAAGTCGGCCATTCGGACCCAGGTCGTGACCTACCGTGACGACTACCGGCAGTACTACGACGCCTGCGCGACGCCGGACTCGCCGACGCTGCGCGATTCGAACCCGTCGGTCGTGATCGTTCCAGGGCTCGGCCTGTTCGGCTTCGGCAGGACGAAGAAGGAAGCCCGCATCACGACCGAGTTTTTTCTCAACGCGATAAACGTCATGGCGGGCGCCACGGCCCTGGAAGATCAGCACAGCGGCAAGGGCGCGTTGCAGTTCCACAACTACGTCGCCTTGCCGCGCGCGGAAGCGTTCCGCATCGAGTACTGGGCCCTCGAAGAAGCGAAGCTGCAGCGCATGCCCCCCGAAGCTGAGTTCAGCCGCAAGATCGCGATGGTCGTCGGCGGCGGCAGCGGAATCGGACGCGAGGTCGCGCTGCTGCTCGCCCGTAGAGGCGCCCATGTGGTGATCGCGGACGCCCACGCCGAAAGCGCCTCGCGCGTTGCTGAGGAAGCGGCGGCGTTTGGGTCGCCGGAGTCCGCCGCCGCAATCGCCGTCGATCTAGGCTCCGCCGAAAGCCTCGCCCAAGCCGCGGCCTTTACCTCCCTCCTCTTCGGCGGCCTCGACGCCATCGTCAACACCGCCGCCATTTATCCCGTCGCCGGACCAGCGGGCCAGCTCAGCGACGCGCAGTGGACACAGACGTTTCTGGTCAACGTGACCGGCAACTATCTCCTGGCTCAACAGACCGAGTGGATCTTTCGAGACCAGCAGCTGCCTTGTGCGATGGTGCTGACCGGCTCGGCCAACGCGGTGGTTCCCAAAAAAGGCAGCGAAGCGTACGATACGAGCAAGAGTGCGGTCAACCATCTGATTCGCGAGCTGGCGATTGGCCTTGCGCCGCTGGTGCGTGTCAACGGCATCGCGCCGGCGACGGTCGTCGCCGGCTCGACGATGTTTCCGCGCGACCGGGTGATCCAGTCTTTACAGAAATATGGGATCGCGTTTGCGGAAACTGAGTCGCTCGAAGAGCTGCGCGGCAGGCTCGCCGAGTTCTACGCGCAGCGCACGCTCACGCGGCGGCCGATTCTGCCGCAGGACTGCGCGAATGCGATTGTCTGGCTGTTGAGCGACGACAGCGCAAAGACGACAGGGCACGTCATCCCGGTGGACGGAGGGCTGCCCGAAGCGTTCCTGCGGTAGAGGCCCTTGCGGGAGCCGACGATCTGTCGTAGGATTTGCCCGCCTTCCCCGCCGTCCGGTTACACCTCTTCTGGGAGATTTCTATGCTTAGGACAGTAACGCGTGCAGCCCTGCTCCTGGTCGCGATGTCTGTGTTTGTGACCGACAGCGTCCTCGCTCAGGGCGGTATTACCAAGCCGAAACAAGGTCAAGGCGGGAGCGTCGTCCAGGGTTCTGCCGGGACCGGGGGCAGCTCTGGCGACAGCGGTCTCGAGCACTGCGACAAACCGATGGGCGCGATGGCTGTCGTCGAGCCGCAGAGCCATGTTCTGACGGCGCTGCTGCGCTACAACCTCCAGTCTCCGGTCGGCCTCCTTCGACTGATGATTCAGCAATCGAACTGCTTCATCGTCGTCGAGCGGGGCGCCGGGATGCAGAACATGATGCAGGAGCGGCAGCTCGCACAGGCCGGCGAGGCGCGTCAGGGTTCGAACATGGGCGGCGGGCAGATGGTGCCGGCCGACTTCATCATGACGCCGGCGGTGGCATTTTCGGAGAACAACGCAGGCGGAGTCGGCGCCGGCGCCGCGGGGATGTTCGGCCGGCGGGCCGCCGCGATTGGCGCAGTTGCGGGCGGGCTGAAGTTCAAGGAAGCGCAGACGAGCATGCTCATAGCCGACGCGCGGAGCGGGGTTCAGGTCGCGGCCGCTGAAGGCAGCACGAGAAAGGCGGACCTCCGACTGGGCGGTCTGTTTGCGGGCGGCGGAGTCGGAATGGCCGCCGGCGGCTACGGCAACACCAACGAGGGCAAGATCATCACCGCCGCGTTCATGGACAACTACAACAACGTCGTGCAGACCGTTCGCAACGATCCGAGCCTGGTCCGCAGCGTCGGAACCCTGAAGCAGGAGGCGGCCGCCGGCGGCACAGCCGGCCCTGCCGGGGTCTTCAACGAGGGGGACGTCCTCATGCCGAAGATTGCGAACGTCAAGCTGCTAGCCCAGCCCACCGACACCGGCAAGGTGCTCGCGACACTGGCCCGCACCGAAGAGCTGGTCGTGATCGGCGCGGTGAAGGACGGCTTCGTCAACGTGCAGTCAGCCACGGCGAGTGGATGGGTCAAGGTGGTGCTGGTCAATAAGAGGTAGGGGGAAAGTGGAAAGTAAAAAGTAGAAAGTAAAAAGGAAGCATCGGCCTTCTAAGCCGGGGGTCGCAGGTTCGAGTCCTGCCGGGCGCGCCACTTTTTGAAGTGCCGACTGACAATTGACTGACAATCGGTAACGCCTCCAGCTCACTTGCGAGTCCTCCTATTGGCCGACCGCCCGGAGCCTTTCGTCCGTGATGTTCAGATACCGCTGTGTTTCCCTTATGTCGGCGTGGCCGAGTCACTCGCACGGCGACAGGCGTCGATAGAGCCAGGCCTTCGCCAGGGCCCCTTCGCGCTCGACCGTAGCCGACGATATCCCAAGCGCTTCGGCCGCCTCGAGGGTCGAAATCCATATTGCTGCACTCCGATGAATTGCTTGCTAAAATGCCTGTATGAGAATCGCACCAGGCAAGGTCGTTGACGGTCGGGTCGAGCTCGAAGCCGAGCTGCCCGAAGGTGCGTCGGTGACCGTGTTGGCGCTCGAAGGAGACGAAACCTTCGAGGCAGATGCGGAAACGGAGAAGATGCTGCTCGAAGCGATAGCTCAGTGCCGGCGCGGTCAGACCACACCGGTAAAGGACTTCCTCGCCGAGATGCGCAGCCGCGAGTGAGCCGACCGCCTCGATCGTCTCACTCCAACCAGAAGCCGGGACCCGCGCCGTGAACATTTCTCTGTCAGGTGTTCGCCGCCTGCACCTCGCGCGAGTTCGCTACCACGTCTACTATTGGCTACTGACCGCCCCTGAACGGATTGAGATCCTGGCGATCTGGCACGAGAGTCGCGGAAGCGGGCCTCCGCTTTGAGGATTTGCGATCAATAACCGGGGTTCGCGACTCACCGGATGTAGCCCAGACTCCGGAGGCGCTGCAGCTGTTCCTGCGTCAGGCCCTTGGTCGTCTCGGCATCGGGCGCGAACCGGCCGGCACGAGCCATCTGCCGCCACCCGGCAACGAGCTTCGCCAGCCGCTGAACGACCTCGGGATGATTGGCCGCGACATCGTTGAGGTTCAGCGGATCCTTCGCAAAGTCGAACAGCTCGAACTCGGGACCGCCGCCGGGACGCGTCGTGTGATGAATCAGCTTCCAGCCGCCGTCGACAATGGCAAATGCCTCGGTGTCGTGCGGCGCAGGTGCCGCACCTCTGGCTGGATTCGTGATCGCCTTTTCTGAGATGGCCGGACGCGATCGCCACGATGGCCCCGCCGCACCCCCGCTTGGGCGGATCAACGGCACCAGGCTCTGCCCCTGGACCTCCGGCGGCGCGGCCAGACCGCTGATCGCAAGCAGCGTCGGCATCACGTCGATCGTTTGCACCACGTCGTTTACGACCCGGCCGGCGGGAAGGACGCCTGGCCATCGCATCATCAGCGGGACCTGCGTGAGCTCGCCGTAGACGCTCTGTCCATGGAAGGTCCGGCCATGGTCTAGAAATTCCTCACCGTGATCCGCTGTGAACACGACCAACGTGCGATCGTCGAGGCCCAGCCCCTTGAGCCGCTCGAAGAGGCGCTCCATCTCGGTGTCGAGGCCGCGAATCGACCCGTCGTACCAGTCGACGTCGTGCTTGACGTACGCATCCGCGTCGAGCCCGGCCTTGACGAGCTCGGCGCGCGTCGGCATCCCGAACAGTTTCAGCAGCGGATCGCTGATGACCTTACGAACAGCCTCCAGGTCCTGGTGATGTGCTTCCCGTTTGGCTGGATCCGCCCACATGGTGTCGTACGGCCGGCCCGGCTCAAAGGGATCGTGGGGGTCGTAGACGTGGAGGAAGGCGAAGAACGGGACGTCGCGGTGCGCCTCGAGCCAGCTCGCGAGCCGATCCACATATTCGCGCGACGTCTTGCTGGAGCCCTGATTCGGGAGCGAGCCGTCTTCGTGCTGTTCCTCGTAGCCCTGATGCAGGTTCGTGAACTGGCCCGTAAAGAGATTTGACGCGAACCCGACGGTTGCGTACCCGGCCGCGCGGTACACCTCGGCCAGCGTCGTCGCGGCGGCGGGGAGGCGATCGTTGAAGTTGAAGACGCCGTGGGTCGATGGGTAGAGCGACGTCAGCATCGAGGGCGTCGCCACTTTGGTCCACGTGGCCTGCGAGGTGCTGTTGCTGAAGAGGACGCCGTCACTCGCAAACTTTCGCAGCGAGGGCGCGGTCGCCCGTTTGTAGCCGTACGCGTCGAGGTGATCCTGACGCAGCGTGTCGGCCCAGACAACAATGACGCCTTGCGGCGGTCGTCCGAGTGCCGCGGCGGCACCAGCGGTCGGTTCCGGCGATGCCCCGCGACGTCGCACGACCGGCGCGCCCCAAAGCCCGACGACCCCGGACTCCGGCGCGCGGACGCCGAGTACCAGCGTGACATCCTGGCCGCTGAACCGGGAGAGATCAATCGCCCGAGGCTCCCAGCGGTACGGCGTCGTCACCGTCTGCTCGAGCAGGATCTGTCCATCTCCACTCGAGCCAGCGTCACCACGCACGCTGATCGTGAACGTCACGGGACCCTCGTCGACCGTACCCAGAGCCACATCGAGCCATGCCGCCGGCGGCACTTCGAGCGCAAACTGCATGCGTTCGGGCGCGCGTGACGTAATCGACTCGCGATAGACCTCGCGCATCCCCTGCCAGCCGACGCCCGACTGAATGCTCGCCAGGTGCTCCCGCCGGAAGATCAATCGCACGGACTCGATCGCAAACGTCGCACCCGCGACATCGCTGGGTCGAATGAACACGTGCCGAATCTGGGAGGCTGGGAGCGGACGCGCCTTCGTCAGCACGTAGGTCTGGACCTGTTCACCCGCAGTGATAGGCGTGGTGATTTCGTTACCGAGCCCCAGCATCTGCCCGTTGATCGCCGCGAAGGCTGGCCGTTCTGACGGCGAAGTCTCGACCGACAGGTTGACCCCGGCGGACACGCGGATCCGGACTTCGATCGAGTGCAGTTGATCGGCCACCTGAATGCCCGAGGTCCTCTCGATGCGAACGAGCGAGGTCGGGCTCGTTGTCCGGCCGGTCAACATCCCGTTCGTGATGGTCAGACCGGTGACGCCGGGGCCGGCTTCCCACCCGCGCGTCGGTGCGAAGGCAGCCGGGGCGGGCACAGGCGCCGGTCCGTCGAAGCGCCATTCGGTTCGCGCCGGGGGCGGGGTGGGCTTCGCAGCGTCGACAACGCTCTTCTCATTGAAGAGATCCGTCAGGCGAATCGCCAGCGGTGTCGATGGTGGTTCGCCCGTCCGGCCGCACGACAGCGCAAGGACACACACAAGCACGAGGTATACACCCTGTCTGATCATGATTTTCCTCATCTCACGTACCCAAGACTTCTCAGCCGTTGCAGCTCTTCGGCGCTCATGGATTTCGTTGTCTCGGCGTCAGGCTTGACGCGCGCAGCGGTCGCCATATGGTGCCAGCCCGCGATCAGTTTGGACAGCCGGGCGACGACGTCCGGATGCTCGGCTGCGACGTTCTGTGTATTCAACGGATCCTTGTAGTAGTCGAACAGCTCGAACTCGGGCAGACCCGGCGGCCGAACGGTGTTCCGGATCAGCTTCCAGTTCGCGTCAACGATGGCGACCGACTCCCGGATCTGGTCCACTCGCGGCTCGTCGGTGTTAGGAACCCGTTCCGAGATGGCGGGCCGCGGCTTCCATCCCGGCCAGGACGTGGGGGCGGCAGATCCGCCAGTCGGCGTCGGGGTCAGGAAAGGCCGGAGCGACTGTCCCTGCAGGCCGGCGGGGTGCGCAAGGCCGCTGAGCTCCAGCATCGTCGGCATGATGTCGATGGTCTGGACGAGATCCTCGATGACCCGCGCGGCCGGCAGACGCGTCGGCCACCGGATGATGAGCGGCACGTTGGTCAGCTCGCCGTACACGCTCTGGCCATGCCAGAACCGGCCGTGCTCATGGAACTCGGTTCCGTGGTCGCTCGTCAGAACGACCAGTGTCTTCTCGTCGAGTCCCATGCGGCGGAGCTGCTCGAAGAGCCGTCCCATCTCCACGTCCATCCCACGAATGGACCCATCGTACCAGTCGGTCTCCTGCTCCACGTAGCGTTCCGGTTCGAATCCAGCCTTGACGACCTCATCGCGCGTGGGCAGGCCGCGGACTCGCATAAAAGGGTCATCAATCAGCTTCGTCACGACAGCCACTTCTTTACGGTGCTGCTCGGTCCGGGAGGGGTCACCCCACTTGGTGTTGTACGGCCCATACGGCTCGTATGGAAAATGCGGGTCGAAGACCTGGAGATACACAAAGAACGGCACCTCGCGGTGCCGTTCCACCCAGGTCACCACTCGGTCAACGTATTCGCGCGCGCTCTTGCTCGAGAGCGGCGTCCCCGCCGTTGGAAGCGAGCCGTTCTCGTGGAGCTCCTCGAAGCCTTGATGCAGGTTCGTGGACTGACCGGTGAAGGCGACCGACGAGAGCGACAGCGTTGCATATCCGGCCGCTTTGTACACCTCGGCCATCGTCGTCACCGACGACGGCAGACGATCGGTCTGCAATCGAACACCATGCGTCGTCGGATAGAGGCCCGTCATCATCGAGCTGGTGGACACCTTCGTCCAGCTCGCCTGGGAGATCGCGTTGTTGAACCGAACGCCGTCCTTGGCCATACGCGTCAGAAACGGCGCGGTCTCGCGCGAGTGGCCATAGAGGTTCAAGTGGTCGCGGCGCAGCGTATCGGCTTGAATGAAGATCACGCCCTGAGGTGGTGTGGGCTCGCCACTCGGGAGCGCTCCCAGTGATCGCACGACTGGGGAGCCCCAAAAGCCGAGCGCACCAGCTGACTCCGACTGCAACTGAAGCGACAGGGTGACCGCCTTGCCCGTCAGACTCGAGAGATCGACCGGGTAGCTGTCCCATCGATGAGGCCGCGTGACGGTAAAGTCGGCCTGCACGACGTCTCGCTCGTCTGCAGCTCCTTGCGGCTTTGCGACCACACGAAACGTCACGGGCCCGTCCTCTACCGTCCCCACTGCAAGGTCGAGCCATGGACGGGCCGGCAACGGCACGTCGAACTGCATCGATTCCGGCGCATGGGCGACGAGTGACTCGCGGTAGATCTGCTGCAGACCCTGCCACCCTACGCCCGCTGGGATGGACGCCAGGTGTTCGGTGCGACTTACGAGGCGCACCGATTCTATGGCGAATGTCGCGTCGGCGGCGTCAGTCGGCCGGATCACAATGTGCCGGATGCGCGAGGTCACGATGGGCGCACGCGGAATCAACTCGTAGGTCTGGAAGGCGTCCCCCGGAAGAATGGGCGACTGCAGCAGCCATGGCTGTCGTCGTGCCGTCGCCGACATCTCTGCCAGGCTGACGGTTGGCGCGGGCGACGTCTGGATCGAAAGGTTCGCCCCGTTGGACGCACGCATCCTCACCTCGATCGCGTGAAGCGTGTCCGGGACATCGAGGCCTGAGGTCCGCTCGAGATGAATGAGCGCACCGTCTCCAGTCGCGCGTCCCGTCAGCTGGCCATCTTTGATCGTCAGGCCGGCGATCCCAGGGCCTGGCTCCCATCCACGCGTCGCGGCAAACTTGGCGGGTAGCGGCGAGGGCGGCGTCCCGTCAAACCGCCAGATCGTCGGTCGTACAGCGGCCGCTGGTTTGGCCGACCCCTGAACTCGCTTGGCGTCGAACAGATCGACGAGGCGAACGGCGACTGGCATTGTCGTAGTTGTGGTCGATCTGGTACACGAAAGACTCGTGACCACGAGCGACGTGAGAAGCGCGAGGCGAAATGTCGATGCCACAGCTATCTCCATGCTCAAACCGACTAAATCACCACGCCAAAACGCGATTTCAACGCAAACGCGAATACAAGGGACAACACGAAGAACGCGATCATCCAATGAACGGGATAGCCGAGAAGGCTGACCTCGCGCTCAGGATACGCCAAGGTGATGGCCTCGATCGGGATGTCCGCCTCGATTGGGAGCTCGGCTGGATAGAGCACCTCGTTGAGAAACCCGGCCTCGAGGCGTTCGGGCGCTCGCCATCCAACTTGATCCGACACCCGGACCTGCTTCGTCACCGGCCGCCCGTCGAGCAGGACCGTCAGCTGGTAGTCGCCCGGCTTCTGGGTGCCAACGCGCCACGCGGCTTCCCGCGCGGACGGAATCCAGACGAGCGGGGTCTCGACCCGAAGGCCCGATGGCGCATCGAGCGCAATTGAAGGGGCCGTGCCAGACGAGGGGCTTGCGCCTTCTCGCAGGCGAACCTTGAGGATCGCCGACTCCCCGGGACCCAAGCCGTCGTACCCGTAGTAGAACTGCAACTGCGCGAGGAGCAGCACGAACGGAACGAGCATCCACACCATCGGCGCCAGCGACAGCCGTAAATACGTGAAGTTGTGGCGCAGGATGTCGAGCTGCGCACTGAACATGGCCCTGAGATCGTCGTTGAACAGCCGGATCTCGAAAATGCCGGCGTGGATGCGCCGTTTCACGTCCGCAATCGCCTGCTGATTCGACGTCGCGCGAAACACGAGCAGCATGCCGATCGC
>JANNJO010000262.1:0-3147 GCA_031395755.1 Acidobacteriota bacterium | reverse complement strand
GGATGTAGGACTGCGGGTACGAAGGCCCGGTGTAGTCGGCGCGCGGACGGATCAGGCGGTTGTTCGCGTACTGCTCCAGGACGTGCGCGGTCCACCCGGAGATGCGGCTGACTGCGAACACCGGCGTGAACAGTTCGACGGGGAGGGCGAGCGCGTGATACGTCGTCGCCGAGTAGAAATCGACGTTCGCGTGCAGCTTCTTCTCGCCTTTCACGATCTGCTCGATCTTCTGAGACATCTGGAACCATCTGAGGTTCCCGGACAGCCGGCCGAGCTCCTCGGACATCTTCCGCAGGTGGGTCGCCCGCGGATCCTCTGTGTGATACACCCGGTGGCCGAACCCGGGAATCTTTTCCTTCTTCGCCAATTTGCCGCGGATGACCTCTTCGACCTTCTGATCGGTCGAGTCCTGCCCGATCTGGAGGAGCAGGTTCATCACGTCGGTGTTCGCGCCGCCATGAAGCGGCCCCTTGAGGGCGCCGATCGCCCCGGTGATGGTCGAGTGCACATCGGTCAACGTCGCCGCCGCGACGCGCGCAGCGAAGGTGGATGCGTTGAACTCGTGATCGGCGTGCAGCACGAGCGCGATGTCGAGCGCGCGGGCTTCCAGCGCGCTCGGCCTGGTGCCTTTCAGCAGATACAGAAAATTTGCCGCATGGCTGAGCGCCGGATCCGGATCGATCGAGCCGCCGCCGGCCGCCATGCGCGCCGAGGTGGCAACGACCGTGCCGAGCTGAGCCGTGAGCTTGACGCTCGTCCGGTATCGGCCTTCCGGCGACATGTCGTTCGCGCCGGAATCGTAATGGGACAACGCGGACGTCAAGGTTCGAAGCGTGTCCATGCTGTTCGCCGGGGGAAGCGAGCGCATCAGCCGCAGCACGCCTTCGGGCAGCTGACGCGCCGCGGCGAGCTGCGACTGAAGGTCCCCTAATTCCGAGCGGCTCGGAAGATGTCCGTGCCAGAGCAGGTGGCAGACTTCCTCGAAGCTCGCGTGCTCGGCAAGGTCGTGGATGTCGTAGCCGCGATAGGCAAGGACGCCTCGCTCGCCGTCCAGGTAGCAGATGGAGGAAGACGCGACAACAATGTCTTCGAGTCCTGCCTTGGCGGGGGTGTCGGTCGCCATGTAAGTTGGAATGATAACGTACCCGACTGCGAGTCGGCAGTCGTCGGTCGTCAGTCAACAGTCTCAGTCAGCAGTCGATAGTCCCAGGCGACAGTCCGCGGATTGTCTTTGTAGGGCTCGGCTTTAGCCGAGCTGCTCCGGCTTTGCAGGTCGCGGCCGGCCGGTGCGCGGGTCCTGTCGCCGATTTTCCTTCGTCCGTCCTCGGGCCGAAAGGCACGCGTCACGTGAGACGGCCCTGCGCGGCGGACAAAGAAAAATCGGCGCCACCCGCCAGGCGGCGACACCGCAACAATGCGGACCGGGCATTACCGTATCGAGCCGTGTTAACTTCTACCTGTCTCAAGGGCAGCGCGCAGCCAGTACGCGAAACGCGTCGTCCGTTAGCTGTGGGCGTTCCCTTGCAACCGTCTACTCCGAGAGTAGTTAGCCAGATTGTGTGATGAGCCGGACTCATGACGGACCGGCGCTCGAAGAAAGGAAACCAACCGATGACAGCGCGTAGGTTCGCCATTAACGTCCCCATTAACGTCCTGATTTTCGTCGCCGTCATCATCGTGATGACCGCAGTAGCGATCTGGTTGAACTTGGGTCCTGTCGTCAGTTCAGCCGCGTGAATACGTTGGGGCCTTCGCTTCCGGTGCCTATCTTGGCCGGGCCGGCTAAGCGGATGACTTGCTGAATTGCCAGGAGCGCCCAACACTGAGAGTCGTCGGAGAACTCAAGGCTGTGAAATTGAGTCAGTTGAAGGGCGTGGAGGTCCTAGCCGTGGCCGTGCCCTCGAGATTCATCCGTTCATGCTGTCGCGCTGGCGGAAGGAAGCGCGCGACGGCGTCTTGCGGCCGGGTCTCGTGCTGAAGGCGGTACAGGCGCCGTCGGCACGCGCGATGAAACGGTTCCAAGCCCTGCAGCGGGCGTAGGGCTGCAGACAACGCAGCTCGGCTGTAGCTCGGCTAAAGCCGAGCCCTGCAAATTCAGCCGAGCCCTACGAATACAATCCGCAGACTATCGACTGAGACTGATGACTGCCGACTGGGACTGATGACTGCCGACTGGGACTGACGACTGAAGACTGTCGACTGTCTACCGGCTATCCGACACTTGAGCCTTCAACACCACGCCGTCGCCTGCGAACTGCTGAACGATCGAGAGCAGACCAACGTAGAGGAAGCCGACCTGGAAGAGCACGAGGAACGGCAGGGTGCCGTAGATGCCGTTGGCCAGCGCGTAGAACACGGTCGCGGTGAAGTAGAGACCGAGCCCCACCTCGATGAGCGGCTGGACAGTGAGCGGCTGGCGATAGCGTTTGGTGACCCACTCGTCGCCGTCATCCTCGATACGGTATTTCGGCGTCCTCGTGAACTCGCTTTTTTTGTCGAAGAGCGCCTCGAGCACGGCCTTCGTGTTGTTCACGCTCAGCCCGATGCCGATGGAAATCAGGAAAGGCATGTAGCGCAGGCGCGTCATCCAGTCCTTATGAATTTCCCGCTGGCACACAAGGTAGAAGTTGAAGAACGACATGGTCGCCGCGAAAAACAGCGGGACGTCGATCAGCAGCATCTCGTACCAGCCCATCTCGTACCGGATCACCATCGCGGGGAACATCAAGATGCACAGCAGCGCCATCAGCAGGTAGTTGAAGTTCGCCGTCAGGTGAAAGAACGCTTCCGCCTTCACCTCAATGGGCAGATCCGCCTGGAGAATCCGCGGCAGCAGTTTCTTGCACGTCTGGATTGAGCCTTTCGCCCATCGGTGCTGCTGCGACTTGAAGGCGTTCATCTCGACCGGCACTTCGGCAGGCGCGACGACGTCGGGGAGGAACACGAACTGCCATCCCTCCAACTGCGCGCGATAGCTCAAGTCGAGGTCTTCGGTGAGGGTGTCGTGCTGCCACCCGCCGGCCGAGGCAATCGCCTCGGTCCGCCACATCCCGGCGGTCCCGTTGAAATTGAAGAAGCACCCGGCACGATTGCGGCCGCCGTGCTCGAGCACGACGTGGCCGTCGAGCAGAATCGACTGGATCTTGG
>JANNJO010000245.1:0-1881 GCA_031395755.1 Acidobacteriota bacterium | reverse complement strand
GGCTGGCAGCGTCCCGGCCCTCCGCCAGTGCAGTCTTACGACTGCAACCACTACTCCGTAACTAGGGGACACTCTGCCTTCGCCGATCGTAAACTCCCACTGTTGAGAGGATGACCATAGGAGCAGGAACTCCTGTTGGTTCGAGGTTAGCAGGAGCTCACCAGGCCTCACACAACGCGCTGTTACCCCGGCGGCAAGGTGCAGCGGGATCGTCACGGTGTGAACGCCGACGCCTGCGATGTCGTCGACAACTTCGAATGAATGCCGCTCGTGATCCAGTGTGATAGTCCGCCGCGGATAAATCTCGCTCCGCAGCCTGGCATATCCCGAGTGACCTCCCTCGAAGACGTCTCGCTCCGGGCCCGGATCCCAGCGCGTTACTCGAGGATGCGCATCGTTGTGGAGCGTCCAGAGATGATCCCAGCGAACGAAACGGTTGATCTCTTCGCCATCGATCTGCGGAGTGTTGTGATAGCCGGTCGATCGGAAGTTATTGCGTTCGACCGCGCTCGCCGTGTACACGTAGCTACCGCAGTCACTGACCAGACGACAACCTGCCAGCACGGCCTCGAACGAGAGGCAGTCGTTGTGGCCATGGCCGCCGCGGCCGGCAAGGCCAATTGGACCGCAGTCAATGAAGATGTGATCCACCCCGTTTCGCATGACGTAAAACCCGCCGTCAGGAAACATGGCGGATGACGACGGCATCATCGCCGCTCCGTCTGAGGGTAATGACGCGACGGCGGAGGCGCCGAGCGTCCAGAAGATCTCGCTACGTGGCCCGGAGAAGGTCCGTGTCAACGCCGATACACCCCAGTGGGCACCGATGACGCCCTCTTAGTAACGGTGGTCATGAATCGCCTGCCCTCCAAAGGGCAGAACCCGCGCATCGTCAGCGTCACCGATGAACGGGGCGCTCCCGTCAGGCGCCGTATAGGCCTGCGTGAAGCCCGCCATTGCAATGAGGCGATCGCGGTAATCAGGTGGTAGTGAAAGGCCACGCGATTCGCGGTACAGCGCTGGTAGAAGGAACAGTTCGAGGACGAGCCTGTGATATGGAACCGAGGCTTCGATGTCGACGCCGTCGGGGAACACCTGTCGTGGAAGTTCCTCACAAAGCAGCGACCAACCCTGACGGGCCCACCGCTCAGGCGCGCGGCCCGCATGGAAAAACAGACCGGCAAAGGTGAGCCCGGCGGCATCCGCCGTCAAGTGGTTCCCGTTAATGTCGGAACGTTCGAGATGGCCCGCCGTGAACTCACCGTGCAGGTAGAGCGCGCGAAGGAACTGAGATTGAAACGTCGCGTCGGACCAGGCGCTGCTCTGACTGAACACCTGAAAGAACCATGTCCATGTCAGGATTCTCAGCGCAACTTCCATGGTACAAGTCCAGTTCACGCTGTGGCCGTAAGGGTTGCCCTGAATCCAGTCTTCGAGCACCGCTCGAACGGCCAGTGCATATTTCTCGTCCCCTGTGAGCAGGTACGCCTGCCCCGCAGGTACCAACCATTGCAGGCGAGATAGTTCCCACGGAATCTTGACGTCACTCGGCCGATCTAACTTCGTGTAGTTGATGTCGCGCATGAAGGCCGGCGACCACGACACCCCCGTCTTGAAATCCGTCTGCCAATCAATGGACGGGCCTAACTGGATTGGACCAGAGCCCAAGAGATCCACGCGATGCGCCAGCGCGTTGTCGGCCCAGCTGAAAATTCGCGCGGCATCGCCCGGACAGGCGGCTTCATACTCCGATGCTGTCACCCGCCCGACAGGCACCGCGTATGGGTCCGTTGAAAGACGGCTCCATAACTGTTCGAGGCTCGACGCACTCGTCAACGAGAGCAACATGTCGGTGTCAAACCGGCGCTCCCGCCGAGGCAT
>JANNJO010000241.1:0-2164 GCA_031395755.1 Acidobacteriota bacterium | reverse complement strand
GGCTGGCAGGACGCGACCGGCCAGCCCACGCCCGGCGGCGGCGGTAAGCGCATCCGGCCCGTCCCCGTTGGCCATGGGATTGGCGAACAATCAAGGGGGCGGTTGTTGCGTCTAGAGCGTTTTGTAGTTGTACGTAGTACCCGGGCCATGGCACTCCTCACGGCGGAAGGGCCATGGCGCCCTACTCGATGGATCTACGCACGCGCGCGTTGCGAGACTCCGATGCTGGCCTGCCCTCGAAGGACGTGGCGGCGAAGTATGCGGTCAGCCGCGCGTGGGTGGACCGGCTGAAGCAACGACGGCGCGAGACAGGCCAGGTCACCCCGCGCGTACAGACGGTGTCCCTACTGAAAAGACCGTTCTCGTTGCGGCAGTTGATGTTAGGCGTCGTTCATAAATAAAGTTATCAACTGATCACTTTGGCGCGATGTGGGCGGATGGTGTAGTTCCAGTCGCCGTGGAAGCGATGCCGTTCGAGGTTCAGCGTCGTCATCTGCGCGTCGGAGATACGACGACCCGTGCGGTACTTGCGCCGGTCGAGGCGGCAGACGACCTGGAGCCCCTTCGCCGTCGTAGTGCGCGCGATCAGGTGCACGATCGTTTCGTAATCGCGCAGGGGCTCCCCCCGCCAGTTCGACGTGATGAAGGAAAAGAGCCGGTGCTCGACCTTATTCCATTTGCTGGTACCCGGCGGGAAGTGACAGACCGACAGGGCGAGGCCCGTCTCGTCCGCCAGGCGCTGGAGCTCCCACTTCCAGAGGCGCAGCCGGGCGCCATTGCTGCCGCCCGCATCCGCCGTGATCAAGATGGAGGCGGCCGTCCGGTACAGCCGCCGCCCTTCGGCGCGCCACCAGCCGCGGATCGAGGCCACCGCGAAGGCGCCGGTATCGTGGTCGGTGCCGACGTTGACGAAGCCGTGGTTGCGGCCGATGTCGTAGATGCCATAGGGATACGCCCGCGGCACGTCGGGCGTCGGGAAGTCGTGGGTCTGCACGCGCAGCGCCTGCGTCACCGGCCGCCACTGGCGGCCCGCATTGGCGTAGTTGCCGAGTAATTCTTTCTTCTTGGTGTCCACCGACAGCACCGGGAGGCCGTCGGCCAGCGCGCGGGTCACGCAGCGGTTGATGTAACGGAACTGGGCATCCCGGTCGGGATGGTCGTCGCCTTCCTCCGTCTTGCGCGTGCCCTGCAGACTGTAGTGCTGCGCGTGCAGCAGCTGCGCGAGGGTGACGTGGCCGATCGGGTGATCCCGGCGTGTCAACTCTGCGGCCAGGACCCGCGTGCTCTTGCAGACCCACCGCAGCGGCGACTCGGGATCGCCCAGTGTCGCGGGCGCGATCAACTGATCCAAGGCCGCCAGGAGGTCGGGGTCGTGCGCGGTGAGGGGCTTGCGCCCCCCGCCCGGCCGCCGCTGGCGTCCCGCCGCCAGCGCGACGCCCGCCTGCAGCTCCCGCATCCCTTTCGCGATCACGTTGCGGGACAGGCCGCACGCGCGATGGACCCGCGATACGCCCCCATACGGCAACGCCACGGCTTCGTTGGCGGCCATCAGCCGCCGCGCCCGCTCATCCAGCAGCGGCCAGATCGCGGCGAACTTCTTACGGAGCGGGTCCGCTCTCACGAGGCGCCATTATAGCGACGCCAGTGGCACAGTTGACAACTTTATTTACGAACGAAGCCTAAGATGGATTGCGTGCAGAAGGCTCATTCCATCCACGCGGCCAAGACACAGCTCTCACGCCTCGTAGAGCGTGCGGAGAAGGGCGAGGAAGTCATCATCGTGCGCGGCTCGATACCCGTAGCGCGCCTGACCCGACTCCGCCCGGCACGGCCCGCACGGCGCTTCGGCCCGATGCAAGGGCGCGCGCGCGTGACGTCGGCGTTCTTCGAACCGCTGCCAGCGCGTGAGCTGACGCGTTGGGGGTAGCGGGTGCGGCTCCGGCTCGATACGCACGCGCTGCTACGGTGGCTGGACGGCGATCGGCGATTGTCGTTGAAGGCCCGGCGCGCCATGGCGAATCCGTCCAACACGATTCTCGTCAGCGCGGGGTCAGCGTGGGAGATCACGACGAAGGCACGGCTGGGCAAGCTCCCGGGCGCGGCTGACGTCGCCGCTGACGTCTCCGCCTGTGTGGCCAGTCAGGGCTTTCAGCCACTCGATATC
>JANNJO010000210.1:0-5055 GCA_031395755.1 Acidobacteriota bacterium | reverse complement strand
CTTGCCGTCGAACAGGAGCTGCCATCCCTGCGCTTTCTCCTGGGCCGTCAGGGTGTTGATGGTCTGGCCGAACAGCGGAGCCGAGCACACGAGCATCGTCAACGCGGCCGCCATCTTCATCATCTTCATGGCGCCGATTATCGCCCAATTGGGAGGCAAGTCAACGGCGCAGCCAGAACAGCGGGTCGCGATAGATCTGGCTCGCGATGGTTCGGAAAGCTTGTGTTCGACGTCCATTTTGACTTGCGCGTCCGACAGGGCGGCTCGAGGCGCGGTCGCGTGATCGTTCGGTGATCTGCTATTCGAACTTCACGACTACTACTGTCGCGTCGTCGGTCAAGGCGCCCTGTGCGTGACGCGATGCATGATCCAACACCCCTTGACAGATGTCGACAGCCCGCCTGGACCACAGAGAACCGAGACACGCCTGAACGCCCGTCACATCAAAGAATTCATCGGGTGACGGCCCGGCCTCCGTGACACCGTCTGTAAAGAGCACCAACCCATCTCCGGGGCCGAATACCGCATACGCCTCTCGTATGGGCGTGAACCGAGGGAACCCGAGAGGCGGGCCCGTGGGGAACAGGGTTTCAGTGTGGCCATTCGCTCGAACGACGAGTGGAGGCGGATGGCCCGCGTCGACGTACACCATCCGTCGCTCGGCGACATCAATGATTCCGTAAAACGTCGTGACGAAGTTCCCCGGCGGCAGTGAGCGGATCAAAAGGTCGCTGATCCGACCGAACGTCGAGCGAAGGCGCAGTTCCACGCTGACCAACGAGTGGAGCATCGCGCGGTGCGCGACCGCCAGGAGTGCCGCCGGAAGCCCCTTGCCTTTGGCGTCGGAAATGGAGACACCCAGCTGGGACTCCGGATACGAGATGAAATCGAACGCGTCACCGCCAACGGTTTCGGCGGTCAGGGATCGACCGAACACGTCGATGCCTGTGAGCGTTGGCGCGGACTCGGGCGTGAGCCCTCTCAAAATGTCACGCGCGATTTCCATGTCGCGGTCCAGACGGGACTGCCGCATCAGTTGCTCGTGCAGCAGCGCCCGCTCGATCACGATGGTCGCCTGCTGCCCAAACAGCGCGACCAGGGCGAGGTCCTGATCGTCAAACGCGAAAAGGCGGTCGCATTCGAGAACGATCGCACCGAGCAGGCCGCGCGGTGAGGTGAGCGGGACCGTCAGCTGCACGGATGTCGACGGCCGAATGGCGACGTAGGCCGGGTCAGTTCTGACGTCTCGCAGAAGTTGTGACTGCCCGGTTCGAATCGCCTCCCCGACGATCCCCGTCGCGGTTGGCATTTCCAGGTCGGGAGGGTACCCACGCGTCGCCCGTGCGCGGACCACCTCTCGCCCGGTCTCTCTGACAAAGATCCCTCCTGCGTCGAAAGGGACCAGCTGATGGAGGCTCTCGAGCAGGATCGTCAGAGTCGGCTGAAGATCCACCGAAATCGCGGTGTGCGCCAGCGTCTGAAGGAGAAAATTCAGGCGGTCATCGCCAGGCATCGCTCAGACTCGTATGGCGTAGTTTACGCGGCTTCCGATAGTTGGTGAACCGGGGTCCGGCCAGGAAACTTTTTTGCGAGGCGCATCGTCAGAGGCGATAGAGAGCCCAGAGATGGGCCAACACACAGAAAGGAGAGGTTACGATGCTGGGAATGACTCGTTTTACGCCTTGGACTGAGCTCGCCGGGCTGCACCGAGACCTCGATTCCATGTTCGGCCGAGTGTTCGGTGAGACCGGGTCTCGCCACACGACGGATTCGTCGTCCACCTCCTTCACTCCGGCTGCCGAGGTGCGGCGAGAAGGCGACAAGTGGATGGTGGCGCTCGCGATGCCGGGCCTTTCGCCCGACAAGGTGGACATCGACATCGTCGGTCGGACGCTTCGCGTGCGGGGGGCGCGCGTCTCGGAACAGAAAGCAGATCCCGTCTTTAGTGAGATCACCTATGGTCGGTTCGAGCGCGAGCTGACGCTGCCTGATGAGATCGATGCCAAGCGCGTCCAGGCGACGTATCGCCAGGGGATGCTCGAACTCGTGCTCCCCCTGAGCGAAGGCGCGAAGCCGCACCGGATCGAAATCAAGGCCGCGACGGAGACCAAGCAGCTCAGGTCCGCGTAAGCGCGGACGGCCGTTCGGATGGGGGGCACCCGCCTGTTCCCCGGTCCCCCATCCGACGTGGCTCGTCGGCCCTGCCGAGCCGGCGAATTGCAGACCCGTCGTGTCGAGCTTCGAGCACGGGCACTTGCTGCCTGTACCTCGTCCCTCCGCCAGACACACACCATGCCAGAGCGAGCACGGGTGGGGCAGCAGCCATCGCCTTACAGCGGCGCCGTGAGTGTCGACTTTTACCGCAATGAGAAGAAGGGTGGGAAGAACGAGTGGATTGTCACCTATGACGAAGCGCTCCGTCGAGACCTGCGACCGCCGCGATACGCAGGCGCAGCTATTGCCACCAACGCAAGAATGTGGCGATGCGGCCCGATCGGCGTGTCATCGCACCAAGATCAACGGCGCCGGCCCATGTAGCGAGCCGATCCAGGTCAACGGTCCGTTTTTCGGGACGATGATCGAGTCCCCGCGACAGGAACCCGTGCATCTCGCTTGTTACTCCCCGGCCGATCTCCTTGGCTTGCGGCACGACGAACTGCAGCTTCTCCTTAACGATCCCCAAAAGATCTGACGCCTCGACCACCGGGCGGCCTGACAACGCCTCGTAGGCCACGCAGGCCAGGCCGTACAAATCCACACGATAGTCGAGCGGCTCGGGCCCGAACTGTTCCGGCGCCATGTATTTCGGAGTGCCATAGAAAGCGACGGACCGGGACAGCGTGCGAGCGTTCGATCCTTCCCCATCGGGCCAGGTAGGATCGGCTTTCACAAGACCGAAATCCAGTAGTTTGACGACACCGGAACGGCTCACCATGATGTTCGACGGTTTCAGATCACGGTGAATCAGACCCCGACTACGGACGTCGCGGAGAGCGCCCGCAAGTTGTCCGATGATCTTTCGCACGACGTCCTCGTCCAAACAGCGGCCGTCGGAGATCAGTTCCTTCAGCGTCGAGCCCACGCAATACTCCATGACCAAAAAGTGCGTGCCATAGGCGGCGAAGCACTCGTAAAGCCGGGCGATCGCGTCGTGGCGGAGGGACGCCAGCGCGTCCGCCTCGCGTCTGAATCGCTGAACGGCACCTGGGTGATACAACAATCGATGGTTCAGCATCTTCAGCGCCACGGTATCTCCGGCGCTTAGTCGGGTCGCCTCGTAGACGATCCCCATGCTGCCTCGACCCACGCACCGAACGATTCGATATCCATGTATGTCTTTTCCACCAAGCCCATCGTAGGCGGCCTTCCCGAGCCGGTCAGCGATGACATTCGTCAGCACCATTCGAACTTCGGGCTCCGTATCGGCGACCTTGTGAAAATCGGCCATTGAGAGCAGAAGTGAGCGACATGCCGTTCGGGACACGACGTCTGCGGTTCTGCCCTCGCCTGTGAGGAGGCTGATCTCGCCTACGACGTCGCCGGGGCCAAACTCGCCGATCTTCGTGTGGTCGCTCGACGGAAGACGGATGAAAGCCTCGGCAGTCCCGCTGAGGATCAAGAGCAGGTAGTCTCCCCGATCTGCCTGCCGGATCAGATGCTCGCCCGCACCATACTCGCGAAAGAGCATCGTGGACAGAAGGATTTTACGGAGGTCGGAGCTGAGGACCGAAAACGCACAGGATTTCGAAGACAGGACGGCCCATGCCTCCGCGAGCCGGGGATCGTCCGCCTCGTTCATCGCCTGCAGTGATGAGGCGTCACCGGCGTCACGTCCTACCCGCCTTCCACCAGGAACCTGGCGGCTGGCCGTTCTGCTACGTGCCCCGTCGCACCCTTGTGGAAGAGGCCCGAGGCGAAACGCGATGCCCGGGATTCCCAGTGAGAACCGCCGGCCGGCACAGCAGGAGCGGATCCCTTGGTCTGGCCGAACAACGGAGCCGAGCACACGAGCATCGCCAACGCGGCCGCCATCTTCATGGCGCCGATTATCGCCCAATTGGGAGTCAAGTCAACGGCGCACGACTAGGAGTGTGCGGCGCGCTCCAGCTTGAATTTCTCGATGCGGTACCGGATCTGATCGCGGTTTACGCCCAGCAAGGTGGCCGCGCGCGTCTGGTTCCACCCGCTCCGCTCGAGGGCCTGCACGACCAGCGAGCGCTCGAGCTGCTCGAGATCGATGCCCTCCGCCGGCAGCTGAACCCCCGCGGTGAGCCGCGGCCCCACGCCGGTGGTGAGCGGAAAATCTGTATCGGTCAGCTCGTCTCCGTCCGCGAGCAGCATCGCGCGCTCGATCGCGTTGCGCAGCTCGCGAATGTTTCCAGGCCACCCGTAGGCCTGCAACCGCGTCATCGTGTCCGGCGCAACCTGGCGCACACGCTTGCGGAACTCGGCGTTGAAGTTGTCGACAAAGTAGTGCACCAGCTTCGGGATATCGTCGGCACGCGCCCGCAGGGGCGGCAGGGCGATGGGGAGCACGTTGAGGCGGTAATACAGATCCTCGCGAAACTTCCCCTGCTTGACTTCATCCTCGAGCTTGCGATTCGTCGAGGAGACCACGCGCACATCCACCTTGATATCCGTCATGCCGCCGACCCGCTTGAACGTCTTTTCTTCCAGAAACCGCAACAGCTTGGCCTGCAGTCCCGGCACCATCTCGCCGATCTCGTCGAGGAAGACCGTGCCCCCGTCGGCCATTTCGAACAAACCGCGCTTCTGCTGTCGCGCGTCGGTGAACGCGCCCCTCTCGTGTCCGAAGAGCTCGCTTTCCATCAGCGCCTCAGGCAGCGCGGAGCAGGTGATGTTCATGAACGGTCTCGAGGCGCGATCGCTTGCGTAATGCAGCACTTTCGCCGCGAGATCTTTGCCGGTGCCGCTTTCGCCGGTCAGCAGCACCGTTGACGCCGGGCTGGTGGCGACCTTGGCGACGAGGGTGCGCAGCGCCGCGATGTCATCCGAGACCCCGACGAGGTTGCTGAGGCCGTAGGGACGGGCTTC
>JANNJO010000206.1:0-4173 GCA_031395755.1 Acidobacteriota bacterium | reverse complement strand
TCGCCATGCCGGGGCTGGCGCTCGTGCGCCAGTTCTACGTGGCCCTCAAATCACAGGGCCACGGGCGCCTGGGATATCACTCGCTGCTGCTTGCACTGGAACAACTGTCAAACATCAAACACTGAACACGGGCGTTAACAGAAGATCAGAAGATCAGGAGTTTTGTTTCCTGAAAGAGATTCTCCTGATCTCATGATCTCTTGTTCAAGAAAATCAGGTTGTGCCGCGGCGAGGGCCCGAACGCCCGTTCGCGATCCGCTCTCCGCTCACGCCCTGCCTGCGCGCTGGACGTGGCTGATTGCGACGCTTCGCGCTGCAGTCGGATGGTGCGGCGACTCGGCTCTAAGACGTCCATGAGCGCGTCCGCGAGCGTTTCGGCGTGCGCATCGCGGCCGACGCGGCCTCGGTCTTTCAGGTCATTCAACGCGCCGAGGATGTTCGATCGCTGATAGGCTTGAATTTCGAGGGTTCACACTCGTGACCGACCAGAACACTCCGGACATCGTCGAGCGCCGGCAGCGGTATATCGAGCGTCAGCGCCAGATGCGCCCGGAGAGCGTCAACGTCCCTTTTCAGGGCGCCACGCCCGAAGGCACCGGGCCCGCCAATCGCCACGGCATGCCCGCGGTGCCTGTCGGCCAGCACCTGGTGAGTAACTGGCCGGTCCTCGATCTCGGAGAACAGCCGGATGTGCCTCTCGACCAATGGCGACTCGAGGTCGCCGGCCTCGTCGAAAACCCGATCACCCTGAACTGGGAGCGGTTCCTGGCGCTGCCGCAGGCCGAAGACGTCAGCGATTTTCACTGCGTCACGACATGGAGCCGGCTCGACAACCGCTGGACAGGCGTGAGGTTCCGCACGATCGCCGAGCTCGTGGTGCCGAAGGAGCCGGCGCGCCACATCCTCTGCACGGCCTACGATTTCCTTCCCGGAAGCTTCATTCCCTACACGGTCAACGTCCCGCTGGCGCGCGCGATCGAAGAAGACGTCCTGCTCGTGCACACCTGGGAGGGCCACCCGCTCCCGCGCGAGCATGGCGGACCGGTGCGGATGATCACGCCGAAGCTGTACGCGTGGAAGGGCGCGAAGTGGATCAGGAAGATTGAATTTCTGGCCGACGACACGAAGGGCTTCTGGGAAGAGCGCGGCTACTCCAACACGGCGGAGCCCTGGTTCAACGACCGCTACAGCTATTGACGCATGGCGACCGCACCATGGAGAGGCGACCTCAAGGCGATCCGCCCAATGCTCGCAACGCTCGAAGAGGCGCCGCTCGAAGACGAAGGGCTTGTTTACGAGCCGAAGTACGACGGCATCCGCGCGCTCGTCGATCTCGCCCCCGGCCGCGGCTCACCAGTTCGCATCTGGTCTCGCCTCGGCAATGAGAAGACCGCGCAGTTTCCCGACCTCGTCGCCGCCCTCACGCGCTTCTCGAAGACATTGAAAGGGCCCGTCGCGCTTGACGGCGAAATCGTGGCGCTCGATGAGAACGGCGACCCGGCCGGGTTTCAAAAACTGCAGAACCGTATTCACCTGACGGAGTCGAACAGTCGATCGGCTGCCGGGCGCGTCGCGTTCATCGCCTTCGACATCCTTCGCGATCGTCAGGAGGATCTCCGGCCGCTCCCCTTCACGGCCCGTCGTGCGAGGCTCGAACGCGTCTTTCGAAACCCGGGATCGCCGATTCTCCGGATGAGCGAGGTCATGCCGGGGGACGGCCGCGCGCTGTACGGCCTTGCGCTCGACCGCGGCTGGGAAGGGCTCATCGCCAAAGGCGTCGACTCCATCTACCACACGGGAAAACGGACGCGGGACTGGCGCAAACTCAAGATCGTGCACGAGCAGGAATTCGTGGTCGGCGGCTGGACCGAATCGCGAACCTCCGGCCGCCCGTTCGGCGCCTTGCTGCTGGGCCACTACGAAGGCGGCGCGCTCACCTACGCGGGCCATACCGGCAGCGGCTTCAATCAGCGTGAGCTCGAACGCGTGTTTCGTTTGCTGCAGCCGCTCGAAATCGACTCGTCGCCCTTCAAGAGCCGGCCGCGCACCAACGAGCGGCCCCACTGGACGAAGCCGTCGCTGGTCGCGCAGGTGAAATTCACCGAGTGGACCGATGAGGGACTTCTTCGCCATCCGATCTACCTCGGCATGAGGGACGATGTGAAGGCACAGACTGTGCGACGCGAGCAGACCCCGAAGGTGCGGAAAGGTGCGAAGCGCCCGCGGCCCGCGCGAGGCGCGAAGTCGCCGAGCGCGAGCGATCGGGGGTGGGGCCACGCGAGCGCTAAAGAAGGTGCGAACGCCGCGCTGCTCGATCAGCTCGACGAGATCGAGCGCGGGCCGAACTCCGGCACGCTCCGCCTGCCCGACGGGACCGCGCTCGAGGTCAGCAACCTGCGCAAAGTGTTCTGGCCGAAATTGAAGATTACCAAGGGCGAGCTGATGCGCTATTACGTGCGCGTCGCGCCGTTCATTCTGCCGGTGGTGAACGATCGGCCATTGATCATGAAGCGCTTCCCTAACGGGATCGACGGCAAGGCGTTTTATCAGCAGCGCGCGCCCGAGAACGTTCTGCCCGGCGTGCGCACGGCGACGATCGCCGGCGACAAGGACGTCCCGGCCCGCGTCATCGGCGGCAACCTCATCACGCTGCTGTACATGACCCAGCTGGCTGCGATCTCGCAGGATCCCTGGTTCTCGCGTGCGCAATCGCCTGACATTGCGGACCATTGCGCGATCGATCTCGATCCGATGCCGGGCGTCAGATTCGCGTGGGTCCTCGACGTCGCGCGCTGGGTCCGCGACGAGCTCGAAAAGCTCAACGTGAAGGGCGTTCCGAAAACATCAGGCGCGAGCGGCATCCACATCTTCATTCCACTCCGCCAGGGCACGCCATATGAAGCCGGCCAGATTTTCTGCCAGATCGTGGCGACGGTCGTCGCGGAGAAACATCCGAAGGTGGCGACCATCACGCGATCGGTGCACGCGCGCGGCCAGAAAATCTACGTGGACTACCTGCAGAATATCGAAGGGAAGTCACTGGCCTGCGCCTACAGCGCGCGTGCCAGCGAGTTTGCCGGCGCGTCCACCCCGCTCACGTGGAAGGAAATCGACGAGGGCGTCGACCCGCGGGACTTTACCATCCGAACCCTGCCCGGACGGCTCGCGAAGGTCGGCGACCTCTGGGCGCCATTGCTGGCCTCTAAAGGCGTCGACCTCCGACAGCTCGCGCGGTAGCGCTGCCTCAGCGTCGGATGGACGCTAGAAATCGAATTGGACGCCCAGCTTGGCGAAGCGGCCAAACTGAATCGCCGACGGCACCTGCCAGTTCTGACCGTACGTGGTGTTCAGCGCAGTCACCGACGAGCCGTTGAGGATATTGGAAACATCCAGGTTCCCTGTCAGTCGCGCGCGACCCATCCGCAGTCTCTTCGAGATGCGGACATCAAGTTGTCGCTGGCGCCGCCCGTACATCGTGCCGGGCTCGATCAATTGCACGTTGACGGTTCCGGTCGCGCCATTGGACAGATTGCGGCCAAGCGACGGAAGGATGCTGGCGCTTGTGTAGTTGCGGGTCGCGGTAATCTGAGGTCCCGGCAGGTCCCGATACACGCCGCCAACCACCATGCCCCACCGCAGCGGCACAAAGCCGGTAAACGTGTAGTACTGCTGAAGCGGCGTGGCGCTTTCACAGAATCGCAGTGCCCCGGGCGAGTCCACGACGAAACACGTGTTGTTCTTCTGCTTGTCCGTGCTGAGGCCACCGGTGAACGTTGTGCCGTTCTTCAACCGAATCTGCTGCGTGATGTCGACGCCGTTGTAGGTGCTGGTCTGCTTGCCGAAGTCGGAGGAAGGACGCACCACCGTCTGAGTCCTGCCGAACAGGGCCTGGCTCACGTCGTACAACCCGCAGATTTGGTCGCCACCGCCGCCCGGCAGCCGCGAATCGACGGGCGCCGTGACGCAGTAATGACTGAAATCATTGGCGCTGACGAACGTATTGTCGTTGACCGTGAAGTTCGCGAAATCGCGGCGGTAGTACCCCACCGTGACCGACATGCCTTCCGCATACTGGCGCTGAACCTGCGCCGTGGTCTCCCAGTGGTAGGGCCGCAGGCCGGTGGTCAATTCAGCAGCATAGACAAGGGCATTCGGATTGTTCTGCCCGAAATT
>JANNJO010000205.1:0-2291 GCA_031395755.1 Acidobacteriota bacterium | reverse complement strand
GCGAGCGCCACGGAGCCGCCGGCCGATGTCTTTGATCACGGCTGCGTTCTCTTGTAGCAGTTCCAGGCGGGTCTCTCCCGGCCGGCCGCCTCGACCGGCCGCGACCACCACGGCGTCGGCGTCGGCCATCTCTTCTATCGCCGCCGTCCGGACCGCGGTTGGCGGATAGAACAATGCGCCATGGGCCAGGTCCATGGCTTCTCCTTCGGCAACCTCCTGGCGAACGTCGTGGAGGAGCAATTCATCCGCCACTCCCTGGTGCAGCGTGGAAATCGCAACGCTGGCGCCAACCCAACCGGTACCGATGATGGCCACCCGTCTTTTCATGAGTGGTGGTTATACATCTCCTCTGCTCTAATAGGCATCGCCATTTGATACGTAGGACGTGACGGCCCTGG
This sequence comes from Acidobacteriota bacterium, assembly GCA_031395755.1. Taxonomy (GTDB): domain Bacteria; phylum Acidobacteriota; class Vicinamibacteria; order Vicinamibacterales; family JAMQPK01; genus JAMQPK01. The sequence goes on along the minus strand of JANNJO010000205.1, from coordinate 1,893 downwards.
ACCGCTTGATTCTCAACGTCTCCATGGGGATGGCTGTGAAGAGCTCGCCGTGAACAAGTGGACCAGTGAGACCTACCGTGAGCACGCGGCGTATGTGCCCGCGCTCGGTGCGGCCGTATTCGCGCTGCTGGACCCGCGGCCCGGAGAGCGTATTCTCGACGTGGGCTGCGGCGAGGGATCGCTGACCGAAAAGATTGTGGCGGCCGGAGCGGCGGTTGTGGGCATCGATGCGTCGCCTGAGATGATCGCCGGCGCGACCGCGCGCGGGCTCGACGCGCGACTGATCGACGCGGAGCAGCTGTCCTTCGATCAGGAGTTCGACGCCGTCTTCTCGAACGCGGCGCTGCACTGGGTGCGGGACCACGACGCGATGCTCATCGGCGTCCATCGCGCGCTGAAGCCGGGCGGCCGTTTCGTCGCGGAGTTCGGCGGCCATGGCAATATCGCGGCGATCCAGATTGCCATTCGCGCTGTGCTTGCGAAGCGCGGGTGGAACACAAACATCCGGCGCTACTACGCGACCGACGCCGAATACACCGCGCGCCTGGTGGGGCACGGGTTTGCCGTGACTCAGATCGCGCTGATTCCGCGCCCAACGCCGCTCCCCACCGGGATACGCGGATGGCTGGAGACCTTCGAGCGTGCGACCATCGACCAGATTCCCGATCGCGATCGCGAAACGTTTGTGCAGGATGTGGAAGACCTTCTCAAACCTGAGATCTGCGACTCGAACGGCCAGTGGACCGCGCACTACGTGCGCTTACGATTCAGCGCGCACAAGACCAACCCCTAATCCCGGTTCGGGGGCTTTCGGTGTCGGCACCCAGTCGACCAGCGCGCCATCCCTTGGAATTTTCAACGTCAGAACGTTGGAACCTGGGGGCAGGGGCACAGCTTTCTTCGGGTTCGCGTAGACCGCGTGCTTGCCGTTCGCCTTATACCAATCGGCCACGCTGGCGTTGTAGTGCATGTTCTCGACGATTTGTCGCCAGCCGACGCCGGTGTTGTAGGCGCAGAACGATATTTCGCCCATCTGGGTGGCGTACGGAATGATGCACATTTCCGTGCGGCGGAAGTCGTAGGTCCACAGATCCTGAAACCACATGCCCGCGATGAACAGCAGCAGCCACTCGTCCTTCTTGCGGTCCGCCAGGTCGCCGTTCAGCTTTCCACCAAGCTGGCCGCCGCTCTGCTTGTCATACTTCCTGACCAGGTCGATCAACCGGAATCCCGACGGGGCGCTCAGCGGCCGGTAGTTCCGCAACACGCTGATCGCGGTTTGTATCTTCGTCAGCAGCGGGCCCCGCCCGGCATCGGAAATCACCTTCGCATCCTCGAGCATGCGATCGACGTTCACGAAGCTCGTGACCGGCGCCCACTGTTTCGTTCTCTTGCTCACCATGAACGCCGTGCCAACGCCGCAATCAGGATGGCACCCGCATTTCAGCGAGCCCCAGTCTGCCGCCGGGCCCAACATCAGGTCGGTGACATCCGACATGACGCCTGAGGCGGAGAGGGGATACCAGTCACGCAGCGGATCGGTGACGCCGGTCTGGCGCTTGAGATCCTCGGCCAGGTGCGAGAGGGTGTAGCGCTTCGTTTTCCTGTCGGCGTCCGAGATGTCTTCGTCGCGGCCGGTGAAGGACACCGGCTGGAAGGAAACAAAACTGATCTTGTCGCAGTTCTGGAGGGCGAACTTCACGATCGGGCCGACCTGATCGTTGTTCACCGTATTGACGATGGTGACGACGAGGCAGACGTCGATGCCGGCCGCATGCAGGTTCTCGATGGCCCTGAGCTTGACCCCGAAGAGGCCAACGCCCACCGGAAGGTGGGCAACCTCTTCGAGGTCAAGCTCAGGGCGATCGAGAACCTGCATGCGGCCGGCATTGA
>JANNJO010000127.1:0-8105 GCA_031395755.1 Acidobacteriota bacterium | reverse complement strand
GACCCCCGTACTGGTACGGGGGTCAGACCCCACGGCGGCTGGGACCGCGGCTACTGCCCGTTCTGCGGATCGTGGCCGGCCTTGATCGAATCGCAACGCGGCTCGCACGCACTGCGCTGCTCGTTCTGCGCGCTGGCGTGGACGCTGCAGTCGCTCCGCTGCATCTACTGTGGGAATGCCGGAGATGATTTCATCTCGGCTGCGCCGGATATCCACCGCGCGCAGCGGCGCATCCAGCTATGCGCAGCCTGCGGAAGCTACACCAAAGTCATCGAGGTCGCCGAGGCGACGCCGTTTCCGCTGATTGCGATCGAGGACCTCGCCAGCATGGATCTCGATCAGGGCGCGATGTGCCGCGACTACCGGCGCCCGCCGCTCTACGATCTGGACGCCATCGAGCCGCTGAAATCAACTTGCTGAGAGCGCCTGCAGCTTTTCCGCGGATTCCGCTTCCAGGTCCTTATGCAGGCTGTTGCCGTGCGAGTCCATCGTGACGATGGCCGGGAAATCGCGCACCCACAGATGCCACATGGCCTCGGGAGTGCCGAACTCGGTGAGGGACACGCCGTCGGTGCGTTCGATGCAGCGCGCATAAAACTGCGCGGCGCCGCCGACCGCATTCAAGTAGACCGCGCCGGAGTCGCTGAGCCCTTGCAGCGTCTTCGCGCCCATGCCCCCCTTCCCGATCACCGCGCGCACCCCGTACCGGCGAAGAATCTCGGCCTGATATGGTTCCTCCCGGATGCTCGTCGTCGGGCCCGCGGCCGTCACCTTCCAGCCATCGCCCTCTTTCTTTACAACGGGGCCACAGTGATAGAGGACGGCGCCGTTGAGATCGACCGGAGGGTCATTCGTCATCAGGTGCGCATGCACGGCATCGCGTCCGGTGAACATCCGGCCCGACACCAGCACCACGTCACCGACGTTCAGCGAGCGCACGGTGGCTTCATCAAGTGGAGCGGTCAGGCGAACTTCCCGCCCGGTTCTGACGAAGCCTTCCCGATCGATCATCGGGATCATCGGGTTGCTAGGATCGCGATACAGCCACTGCGTGATCGAGCCGTCGCGCGCATCCAGCCGCACACCCAGCCGCCGAAACGCCCAGCAGTCGTAAGCGACCGACACGAAGAAGCTGGCGGGCAGGCGGTTCAGGACGCCGACTTTGCAGCCGATGAGGCTCACGTTGCCTCCGAATCCCATCGTGCCGATCCCCAGCGTGTTGACGGTGCCCATGATGGCGGCTTCGAGCCCGGCAAGACGCGCATCCGGGTTGACGTCGTCGAGCGTTCTGAACAGCTGCTCCTTCGCGTGAAGATAGCCGGACGTGCGGTCGCCGCCGATGCACACGCCGACGGCTCCGGGTGCGCAGCCCTTTCCCTGCGCGTTCCACACCGCGTGCAGAATGCATTTCCGCGCGCCTTCGAGCGTGCGATCGGCGCGGCCGACAGCCTCGAGCTCGGTGGGCAGCGAATACTGGATGTTCATGTTCTCGCAGCCGCCGCCCTTCAACAGCAGCTTCACTTCGATCGCCTCCTCTTCCCACTGATCGAAATGCACGATGGGCGTGCCGGGCCCCAGGTTGTCGCCACTGTTCTCGCCGGTAATGGAGTCAACCGAGTTGGGACGCAGCTTGCCTAGCTTCGTCGCTTTTGCCACCGCCTCGCGGATCTGCTGGCGCATCCAGATCTGATCGGCGCCGCGCGGCACGTGCACCTCGAACGTGGGCATCCCGGTGTCCTGGCAGATCGCGCCTTCGTCGGCCGCGGCCTGATCGATGTTCTGCGCGATGATCGTCAGCGCCTGGGAGGCGCGCGTGCCGGGCTGCTCGGCCCCCATGGCGCCGCGCATCGCGGCGCGGACGTCGGGCGGAAGATCCGTCGAGGTTTTTACGATCAATTCGAGCACGCTGCCGAAGAACGCTGGGAGCATCGGGGTAGTATAAAGTAACAACATGCATCGCCTGGAACGCGATCCGCTCGGCGAGCACGCCGTTCCTGCGGATGCGTACTACGGGATTCAGACACAACGGGCGTCGGACAATTTCCCCATCAGCGGGCTTCGCGCCCCTGAAGAGCTCGTCACCGCTACCATCCTCGTCAAAAAAGCCGCGGCTGCCGCCAACATGGCGACCGGGGCGCTGCCATCCCACATCGGCCGCGCCATCATGGCCGCCGCCGACGAGATCCTCGCTGGCAAGCTGCGCGATCAATTTATCGTCGATGTCTACCAGGCCGGCGCCGGCACCTCTCACAACATGAACGCGAACGAGGTGCTGGCGAACCGTGCGGCGGAGATGCTCGGCGCGTCGAAGGGTACGTACGACAAGGTGCATCCAAACGATCACGTCAACATGTCGCAGTCGACCAACGACGTGTTTCCGACGGCTGCGCGGATTGCGCTGCTGCTCGGCCACGGACCGCTCGTGAAGAGCGCCCGCAGCCTGCAGGCGGCCCTCGACGACAAAGCGCGGGAATTTGCCGGCGTGCTGAAAGTCGGACGGACGCATCTGCAGGACGCGGTGCCGATGACGCTTGGAGAAGTGTTCGGCGGTTATGCCGCATGCATCGAGCGGGCGGCCGAGGATCTCGACGCGGCGTCCCAACAATTAACGGAGCTGAATCTGGGCGCTACCGCGGTCGGCACGGGCCTCAACGCGAGCGCCGACTACGCCGAAGCGGCGGTGAATTCCCTGGCGTCGTACACGACACTGCCGCTGCGGCGCGCAAGGAACCTGTTCCGGGTGACGCAGAGCATGGGAGACGTCGCGGCGTACTCCGGGGCGATGCGCCGCTTATCGATCGAGCTCGGCAAGATCGCCAGCGATTTTCGGCTCCTGAGCATGGGACCGCGCGCGGGCCTGTCAGAAATCGGCCTGCCCGCGGTGCAGCCCGGATCCTCCATCATGCCGGGGAAGGTGAACCCCTCCATCCCTGAAATGGTCAACCAGGTGTGCTATCAAGTGATGGGCTGCGACGTCACAGTGGCGATGGCGTGCGAGGCCGGGCAGCTCGAGCTGAACGTGATGATGCCGGTGATTGCGTGGAACTCGCTGCACTCGTCGCGCATTCTCCGCGAATCGATGACGGCCCTTCGGGTGAAGTGCGTTGAGGGGATCACCGCCGACACCGAGCGCGCGCGCGAATTGCTCGATCGCAGCACCGCCGTGGCGACCGCACTCAGCCCCCGCATCGGATATGCCGCCACCGCGGAGATCGCCAAGGAATCGGTGCGGACCGGCAGATCCATCCGCCAAATCGCGAAAGAGCGCGGTGTGTTGACCGATGCTGAACTCGACAGTCTCCTGTCGCCGGAGCGCATGACCTCCCACAAGAAATGAACCGGGTCACCATCGCGCTGCTTGGGCTGCTGATTGGCGCGCCGCTGATGTCCGGCCAGCAGAAGCCGGCAGAGGGACGCAACCCCCGGCTGTTCGCTCCTCAGAATCTCGGCCTGCTCGAGCCGCCCGATCGCGAGGCGTGGCAGAAGCCGGATCAGGTCATGGATGCCCTGCATATCGCCGACAGCACCGTCGTCGCAGACCTGGGGGCAGGCGGCGGGTGGTTCACCGTCCGGCTCGCGCGCCGCGTCGGCCCGAACGGCAAAGTGTATGCGGTCGACGTGCAGCAGCTCATGCTCGAAGCCATCCGGCGGCGTGTTCAACGCGAGGGCTATGCGAACGTCACGCCGGTGCTCGGGGCATATACCGATCCACAGCTTCCGTCCGATGCGCGCACCGACGCCGTCCTGATCGTCGACGCCTTCCACGAGATGGAAGACCCCGTGCTGCTCCTGCGGAATGTGGCGCGCACGCTGAAACCGCAGGGCCGCATCGGGATCATCGACTATCGGCAAGGGGAAGGGGGGCCGGGCCCCGATCCTGGAGAGCGCGTCCCTCCGACCGTTGTCGTCGCTGGTGCCGCGGCGGCAGGTCTGCGGCTTGTCGAGGAGCACAAGTTTCTCAAGTACCAGTACTTCCTCATCTTTGGCAAGTAGTGTCCGGCTTTAGCCGGACCGTGGTAACTAACTGACATGCGTATCGCCCTGACCATCGCCGGCAGCGATTCGATCGGCGGCGCCGGCATACAGGCCGATCTGAAGACGTTCGCCGCGCTCGGGGTCTACGGTGTTTCGGCCGTCACGGCGGTGACGTCGCAGAGCACAACGGGCGTCAGCGACATCTTCACACTCCCTCCACAAACCGTGCGATCGCAAATCGAGCAGGTTGCCCAGGACGCGGAGATCTCTGCGGTAAAAACCGGCATGCTCGGGACGGCCGAGATCGTCCGCATCGTGGCGGAGACCGTTGGCCGATTCCCCCGGCCGAACCTCGTGGTCGACCCCGTGATGAGCGCCACGAATCCCGGACGACGCACCCTGCTGGCTCCGGAAGCCGTCTCAATCTTGAAGACGCACCTTCTTCCGATTGCCTCAGTGGTGACGCCCAACGTCGAGGAGGCGACGGTGCTCTCCGGCGTCCGCGTGGACTCCATGGACACCGCGCGCGAAGCGGCGAAGCGCATCTTCGAGCTGGGGCCCAATGCGGTGGTCATCACCGGCGGTCACATGACGGGCGGCCAGGCGATTGACCTGCTCTTCCACGCCGGGACCTTCACCGAGTTTGCGGCGCCTCGTTCGTCAATCGGCGCGGTGCACGGCACAGGATGCGCGTTCGCTTCGGCCATCGCCGCCGGCCTCGCCCTGGGGGACGATATTCCTGCCGCGGTTCAGCGCGCGAAGCAGTACGTGACCGGCGCCATCGAGCGATCGTTCGAGGTCGGACATGGGGCACGCATCCTGAACCACTTCTGGGGTCGCGGTCTATACTCGTAGGGCTCGGCTTGAGCCGAGCTCAAGCACGGCCCTACGCGCCATGACGAACCCGATCGCTGTCACGACAGATCCGCTCGATGTCGATGCACTGCTCCGCCTGGTGTCACAGGGCGGCGGTCACGGCGCGGTGGCCACCTTCATCGGCGTCGTGCGCGACAACAACCTGAACCGCCGGGTGACGCATCTGGAGTACGACGCGTACGAGCCGCTCGCGGTAAAGGCGCTGGAACAGATTGGCGAAGAGGCCGTTCGTGAGTGGGCTGGAATCCGGCTGGCCGTCCACCATCGGGTCGGACGTCTGGCGATCGGCGAGGCGAGCATCGTGATTGCCGCGGCCAGCGCGCACCGGGCGCACGCCTTTGCCGCCTGCCGTTACGTGATCGAGCGGGTCAAGCAAATCGTGCCGATCTGGAAGCACGAGTTTTTCGAGGGCGGCGAGGTCTGGATTGAAGGCGCGACCGCGAACCCGCAGGACGAGGCGGCGCGTCTGGAAGCTGTGCGGCGCTCATGCGCGTGACGGTTCGCCTGTTTGCACGGCTTCGCGACATCGCCGGGTCGGGAGAGTTGATGCGCGAAGCCTCGGCCGGCGCCACGGTCGCCGATGTGTGGCGCGCGCTCGTCGCCGAGTTTCCGGAAATGGCGCGGTACGATTCGTCCATTTCTTCGGCGGTGAACGCCGAATACGCCAAGATGGCCGCCGCCGTTTCGGAGGGCGATGAACTCGCCTTTCTGCCGCCGGTGTCCGGCGGCTGAGTATTGTTTTTGTATGTTGGATAAGCTGCATTCCGTCGAAGCGAACTACGAGGAGCTGATGGCGCTCCTGGCGAGCCCGTCTGTTCAATCGGACTCAAACGAGTACCGCAAGCACGCGAAAGCCCTGGCGGAAATTCAGCCGCTGGTCGAGCGGTTCCGGGAGTACAAGGGCGTTCTGACCGAGATGGCCCAGGCGCAGGAGCTCGTCAAGGGCGGCGACCCGGACATGCGGGCGCTCGCGCACGAGGAGTTGCACGGGCTGGAGGAACGACGGGACGTGCTGCTCGCGGATATCAAAATCCTGCTCATCCCGAAGGACCCGAACGACCAGAAGAACGTCGTCCTGGAAATCCGCGCCGGCGCCGGCGGCGAAGAGGCGGCGCTCTTCGCCTATGAGCTCTTCCGGATGTACAGCAGGTTTGCCGAGAAGCAGGGCTGGCGCGTCGAAGTGATGTCGACGAGCGAGGCCGACGCCGGCGGCATCAAGGAAGTGATTGCGACCATCGAAGGCCGCGGCGTCTACAGCAAGCTCAAATACGAGAGCGGCGCGCATCGCGTGCAGCGTGTGCCGGCGACCGAAGCCAGCGGCCGCATCCATACTTCGGCCGTCACGGTGGCCGTGCTTCCGGAAGCTGAGGAAGTCGACGTCCAGATCGATGCGAAAGATCTGCGCATCGACACGTTCTGCTCGAGCGGTCCTGGCGGCCAGAGCGTCAACACCACCTATTCGGCGGTCCGCATCACGCACATACCGACGGGCACCGTCGTGTCGCAGCAGGACGAAAAATCGCAGGTCAAGAACCGGGCGAAGGCCATGCGCGTGCTGCGCTCGCGGCTGTATGAGATGGAGCTGCGCAAGCAGCAGGACGCCATTGCGAAGGATCGGCGCAGCCAGGTCGGAACCGGGGACCGATCGGAGAAGATCCGGACCTACAACTTCCGCGACAACCGCGTGACCGACCATCGCGTGAATTTCACGAGCCACCAGCTCGTCGAGGTGCTCAACGGCGACCTTGCCGAGCTGCTCGACAACGTGGTCACCTACTATCAGTCGGAAAAGCTCAAAGAGGCCACGGCATGATGACCATTCACGACCTCGTCCAGGGCGCGCGCGACCGCTTCGTGCACGTCGGCATCAGCGCCGCTTTTGCGGCGCTCGACGCCGAGGTGCTCGCCCGCCAGGTCCTCGGCTGGGATCGCGCCCGTTTTCTGACCGATCGCAACGAGAAAGCCACCAGCGTGTTCCTGCTGAACTACGAGCCGCTTGTCGCGCGGCGCGAGCGGCGCGAGCCGGTCTCCTACATTCTGGGCACGCGTGAGTTCTATGGCCTGGATTTCGAGGTGGGACCGGACGTTCTCATCCCGCGCCACGAGACCGAGATGATCGTCGAAGAAACGCTCGCGCTCGTTGGCAAAGACGGCACCCCGCGGATTGTGGACGTGGGGACCGGCAGCGGCTGTATCGCCATTTCCCTCGCGCGGGCCATCCCCGGCGCACGAGTCACCGCGACCGATGTATCGGCCGGCGCGCTGAGCGTGGCCCGCCGGAACGCCGCCCGCCACGGCGTGCTCGATCGCATGACGTTCATCGAGACGAGCTTCCTCGACGGCATCGAGGAGGGCGCCGACGTGATCGTGTCCAATCCGCCCTACGTGCCGTCGATCTCCCGGCCCGGGCTCACGCCCGAAGTCCGCGATTTCGAGCCGCGCGTCGCCGTGTTTTCGGGTGAAGACGGACTCGACGGCCTGCGCAGCGTGCTGCAGGGAGCGGCCGCCAAGCTGGCGGCCGGCGGCTGGCTCGTCATGGAATTCGGCTGCGGGCAGGACGACTGCGTGACGGCGCTCGTTCACGACGTGGCGGGGCTGGACCTCGTGAAAATACGGCACGACCTGCAGGATATTCCCCGCACCGCGATCTGCAGGAGAGCTGATTGACCGACTGCCTGTTCTGCAGGATTGCCGCGCATCAGATTCCCGCGACCGTGGCCTACGAAGACGCGAGCGTGATCGCCATAGAAGACCTCCACCCGCAGGCGCCGCTGCATCTGCTGATTATTCCGAAAACCCACATCGCCACGCTGAACGATCTCACGCCGGGCCAGGACGCGCTCGTCGGTGAGATGACCCGGCGGGCGGCCGTGCTCGCAAGGGACCGCGGGTACGACGATCGCGGGTTTCGCACGGTCTTCAACACGAATCGCGAGGCGGGACAGACGGTCTTCCACATTCACCTTCATCTGATCGCCGGCCGTACTCTCGGCTGGCCGCCAGGATAACTTATTTTTCTTGAACAAGGGTTCAAAAGACCAAGAGGTTTTCGGGCGGTGTTATCTGAGAATTGTGTTTTTAGCGCTCCGCTGTGCGGTCGCGATGGCGGCGCTTGATCCCCCATGTTGAATCCAACGCTTCGAGCATTCGCTTTTCACGGCCTGTAACTCAGACGGACGAGAGATTGAACGTTCGCCGAAGTCACAGGAATTTTCGCGCAATCACCTATCCCCCAATCTCCAATATTTTCGCCG
>JANNJO010000115.1:0-15809 GCA_031395755.1 Acidobacteriota bacterium | reverse complement strand
CCCCGAGCCGGTGGCGCTGCGGCGCCGCGCGCGGGTGGCGCGCCAGCTCCGGGTCCGGGCCCGCCGGCCCTCGCAAGCGGCGCATACACGTCGAACGGTTTCATCTTCGTGTAGGTCGCGCTGAACTTCCGGCCGGCCGCGTCAGTGCCCTGCCAGGTGAAGGTGTCACCCGTGTGCGTGTACGTTCCCGTGCTCAGCTTGTCTTCGAGGTTGGGATCGGTGTCGCCGATGTGGCGGCGGACGAACGTATTGCCCTGCACATTATAGGTGCCGCGCGAGGCCGACATCCCGTTATAGGCGTCTGCGTATTGCTCCGGCGTCCACTGATTTTGCGGTACTTTCGGCACGCTCTTGCGGCCCGCCGGCAGAGTCGTGGAGTGAAACCAGCCGTCTTCGCCGAGCAGCAGATGTTCCGGCGTCGCGATGCCGGGCGTGCCGTTTACTGTGTAGGTGGTTCGCTCCCAGGAGCCGACCAGCGCGCGCGAGCCGAGCGGTTGATTCGGCAGTTTTCGAGCATGGACCTGGGGAGAACGCGTGGGCCCCGAGCCCTCGAGGACGAGGATGTTCCCCTCGAATCTCCACGCGCGCTCCTGCGTGTTTTCACCACCGGCCGGCCCGAGTCCCATCTTGTGGTGGCGGAAGTTCACCTGGCCGCTGTTGCTGAAGTTGCCCCAGCCGCCGCCCATCTTGTCGAAGCGCGAGACCAGCTCTTTCGTGGTCTGCTGCTCGAGCGGCTTGTTCACCTTCGGGCGGTCGGCGGGGAATTCCATCATCGACCAGTAGCCGTCGTTCATGAACTTGACGTAGAGCGGCGCATCGGGCGGCTGCACGCTGAAGCCATTGCGCAACAGCGAATATCTGACCCAGGTCCCGACGAGCGGGTTGTAGTCGGGTGGTGGAGCAGGCGCCGTATCGCAGGTGTTCTCGTCGCGATTCGTGCAGCCATACGCGCTCATGTCGTGCGGATAACTTGCCGGTTCCTGGGCCTGCTGGGCCACCGCGGGGAACCCGATTGCCGCGCAAATACCGGCGCACAACAGGGCAGAACTGACGCGCATGCGAGGCCTCCCAAAATACTGTGATGTGCCGCAAAGCTTAACATACGGCGGCTGGCTGGTCGCTCGTAGCTACTAGCTACCGGCCACAAGCTACGGGCTACAATCCCCCCATGCCGGCACTCACACGCATCAAGCTCTCGGTGATGATGTTCCTCGAATACTTTGTGTGGGGTGCGTGGTACGTGACCATGGGGACCTGGCTCGGGTCCCTCGCGTTTTCCGGCGAGCAGATAGGCCTGACCTACGGCACCACCGCGCTGGCGGCGATGATTTCGCCGTTCTTTGTCGGCATGATCGCAGACCGCTTCTTCGCGACCCAGCGGCTGCTCGCCATCCTCCATGCCCTGGGAGGCCTGGCTATTCTCTACGCATCGACCCGCACCGCATTCTGGCCGCTCTATGGGGCCATCCTGGTTCACACGCTCTGCTACATGCCGACGCTCGCGCTCACCAATTCCCTGTCGTTCCGGCAGATGCAGGATCCCGGACGCGAGTTTCCCCCGGTCCGCGTGCTTGGCACGATCGGCTGGATCGTCGCGGGCCTGCTGGTGGGGACGCTTGGCGTCGAGGCGACGGCGACGCCTCTGAAACTCGCTGGTGCCGTCTCGATCGTGCTCGCGGTGTTTTGCCTCCTCTTGCCGCATACGCCCCCGCAGAAAACCGGCCGCGTGAGCGTACGGGACGTGCTGGGGCTCGACGCCCTGGCTTTGCTGAAAGATCGATCGTTTGCTGAAAGATCGATCGTTTGCGGTGTTCGTACTCGGCTCGTTCCTCGTCTGCATCCCGCTGCAGTTCTTCTACGCGTTCGCCAACCCTTTCCTGTACGAGCTCGGCGTGACGAACGCGGCAGGAAAGATGACGCTTGGGCAGATGTCCGAGCTCGTCTTCATGCTCCTCATGCCGTGGTTCTTCCGCCGGTTGGGCGTGAAGAAGATGCTGCTGGTCGGCATGGCCGCGTGGGTCGCGCGCTACGTGCTGTTCGCGTACGGCGATACCAGCACGCTGGTGTGGATGCTCTACGCCGGCATACTGCTGCACGGAATCTGCTACGACTTCTTCTTCGTCACGGGACAGATTTACGTCGACCAGAAGGCGCCGGCGAACGTGCGGGCGGCGGCGCAGGGCTTCATCACGTTCGTGACGTACGGCGTGGGCATGCTGATTGGGTCGTGGCTGTCGGGCCGAGTCGTGGACGCCTATGTGACGACGACCGGCGGGGTGATCGTCGGGCACGACTGGCAGCGCATCTGGCTGGTGCCGGCCGCCGGCGCGGCGGCCGTGCTCGTGCTGTTTGCGCTGTTCTTTCGAGCGAACGGCAGGGAGGAGGCGAGCCGATGATGATCGTCGGCCGCCTCGCGATGGCGACCAGCGTCGCGTGGCTGTGTGTCGGAGCGGCCGCCGCGCAGGAATTCACATTCCGCGACAATCGCAGCAGGCCGATCCCGGTGTCGATCGGCGAAGGCGCGATCCTGGTGTGGCCCGAGACGGCGGCTCCGTGGGATACGGCGCTGCTCGGCGTGCAGGTGAATGTCGAACCCTCCGCCACTGCGCCATTTGTAGAAATTGCCGCAGGCGGCAAGTCCGACCGCCAGTACTTTCCCCCAGGAGTGTCCGGGGAGCGCTGGCTGAATCTCAGCTTTCTGCGCGGCACGCTCAAACCGTCAACTGACGTGACGATTCGTGGAGAGGGTGCCGTGGTGGCCGCCGGGCCGGCAGCCCTCCGGCTGTTTGACGGCAACCCGGATCTCACGAACGCGATTCTGATCCTGGCGCCGCACCCGGATGATGCGGAGATTGCGGCGTTCGGCGTATACGCGCATCGCCGGGCGAGCGTCGTCACCGTGACGGCTGGCAACGCCGGCGCGCCGACCTACGAAGCCGTATTCGACGATCCTGGCGAGCTGTACCTGTTCAAAGGCCGCATCCGCCTCATCGACAGCATCACGATTCCCTGGCAGGGCGGCATCCCGCCTGAGCGCACGTTCAATATGGGCTACTTCGACGCCCGCCTCGCCGAGATGCATGACAAGCGCGAGGACGTGATTCCGGAGATGTACCGGGCGAATTCCGATATCGGCGTGTACCGCAAGGACAACCTCGGCTCGCTGCTGCCGAAGCAGTCGCGCGCGTCCCGCTGGGGAAATCTGGTGGACGACACGCTGTCGCTCCTGAAAAAAGTGAATCCCGCGGTGATCGTGGCCCCGCATCCGCAGCTCGATACGCACCGCGACCACCAGTTCACGACGGTCGCGCTTGCGGAGGCGCTGGCACGCTGGAGAAAGAAGGTGACACTGCTGCTCTACACGAATCACGCGGACGGGAATCGCTATCCGTACGGTCCTGCCGGGACGATCATGTCTCTGCCCCCGCCGCCCGCCGGCGGCGTGCTGCTGGACCGCGTCTATTCCCATCCGGTGTCCGCACACCTGCAGCGCCTCAAGCTGTTTGCGCTCGAGTCGATGCACGACCTGCGGTTTACGCCGACGCGGCAGTATCAGCTCGCCAGAGGCGACGAGCGTGCCGTCGCGCCGGAAAAACCCGGCCCCGAGCCCGACATCACCTACCTGCGCCGCGGGCCGCGGTCGAACGAGTTGTTCTACGTGTACGACCAGGAGAGCCTGAAACCGGTGATCGAGGAGTTTCTCAGGAGTCGACAGTCGACAGTCGTCGGTCGATAGTCTCAGTCCATAGTCGACTGACGACTGAGACTGGCGACTGACGACCGACGACTGGCGACTGATGAGTCAGGCATGCGGTTTGTGATACAAGAGCAGTTACAAAGAGGAGCATTCCATGTTCACCCGGCGCGAATTCACGACTCTAGCGCTTTCGACCCTCGCATGGCCGCGGCTGCTGGCCCAAACCACCGGCGGAGTGCGGTTGGGGGTGCAGACCTATAGTTTCCGGGCGCTCCCCAGGCCTCCGGAGGGCGACATGGTGGACGTTCTCGTCCAGGCGATGACGGAATGCGGCGTTCGCGAGTGCGAGCTGTGGTCGCCACAGATCGAGCCGGCCAAGGTCCGGCGCGAGGAGCTCCGCCGCTGGCGCCTCGAGACGCCTCTGGATCACTTCAGCGCCATCCCCAAAAAGTTCAAGGCCGCGAACATCGCGATTCGTGCCTTCAACTACAGCTTCAACGACAGCTTCTCCGACCCGGAAATCGCGCGCGGCTTCGAGATCGCGCGCGCCCTCGGGGCGGAGTTCATCACGGCGTCCAGCACGCTCTCCGCGGCCAAACGCGTGGCGCCGTTCGCGGAGAAGCACAAGATGGTCGTGGCGATGCACAACCACTCCAATCTGAAGGACCCTAACGAGTTTGCGACCCCCGAAAGCTTCGCCGCGGCGCTGAAGCTCTCCAAGTACTTCAAGGTGAACCTCGACATCGGGCACTTCACCGCCGCGAATTTCGACGCCGTCGCGTACATTCGCGAGCACCACGACAGCATCATGAACCTTCACGTCAAGGACCGGGGCAGAGATCAGGGGCCGAATCTGCCGTGGGGCGAGGGTAATACCCCCATGCGCGAGGTGCTTCAGCTGCTGAAGCAGACCAAGTGGCCGATCCCGGCCTACCTCGAGTACGAGTACAAAGGAACGGGAACGCCGGTGGAGGAAGTGAAAAAGGGCCTCGAATACATGCGGCAGGCGTTGGCGTAGGCACATGCGTCTCGGCATGGGGCTCGTGGGCCCCGGGTTCGTCGGCGCGCACCACGTGGATGCGGTACGGCGTCTTGGCTTTGTCGATGTCGTGGCGGTGGCCGCAAGCACTGAGGCGTCGGCCCGGAAGAAGGCGGACGCACTGGGAATTCCAAAGGCGTATGGCAGCTACGACGCGCTCGCGGCCGATCCCGACGTGCACGTGGTCCACAACACCACACCCAACTACCTGCACGTGCCGGTCGTGATGGCCGCGCTTGCGCATCGCAAGCACATCATCTCGGACAAGCCGCTCGCGCTGACATCGGAGGATGCGCGATCGCTCTGGCACGCCGCGCGCGACGCGGGTGTCGTCCATGCCGTCACGTTCAACTATCGTGGCAATCCGCTCGTGCAGCACGCGCGCGAGATGACGGCCGCCGGCGAGCTCGGCGAACCGCACTTCGTGCACGGCGCATACCTTCAGGACTGGCTGCTGCAGCCGACCGACTTCTCGTGGCGCCTCGAACCAGAGAAAGGCGGCAAGAGCTCGGCCATCGGGGACATCGGCTCGCATTGGTGCGACCTCGTGCAGCACGTGATCGGCCGGCGGATTGAATCGGTTCTCGCCGATTTGCACACGGTCATCTCGACGAGGTTCAAGCCCGCGGCGTCCACCGAGGCATTTGCGGGGCCTGGAGAGGGCGGAGACCCGTTCAACGTGCAGAGCGAGGATCTCGCGACCGTGCTCGTGCGCTTCGAGGGGGGCGCGCGCGGATCCGTGTCGGTGGGGCAGGTGTGCGCCGGGCACAAGAACGACCTGTGGTTCGAGGTGAACGGCCGGACTGCCTCGGTGCGATGGCTTCAGGAGCGTCAGAACGAGTTGTGGATCGGCCGGCGCGATGCCGCCAACTCCACGCTGCTGAAGGATCCGTCGCTGCTCCACGAGGGCGCGCGTGCGTACGCCCATCTGCCCGGGGGACATCAGGAAGCCTGGGCCGACGCGTTCCGTAACGTGATGAGCGATGTGTACACCTTTATCGCCAGCGGGCGGCGCCCGGGCGATTCGAAGCCGCCGGCGTTCGCGACGTTCGAAGACGGCTATCGCGCCGCGTGCGTCGTCGACGCGATTCTCGAGAGCCACGCTGCAGGCAGCGTCTGGACCACGGTTCGATACTGAGAGGCCCG
The DNA here is from genome assembly GCA_031395755.1 of Acidobacteriota bacterium. Lineage (GTDB taxonomy): Bacteria > Acidobacteriota > Vicinamibacteria > Vicinamibacterales > JAMQPK01 > JAMQPK01. The sequence continues at coordinate 9,927 of JANNJO010000115.1, read as the reverse complement.
ATGAAGCTAGGGTTGTTCACGCCCGTTTTCGCGAAGCTCAGCGTCAAGGACATGCTCGCGAAGGTGCGCTCGTTCGAGAAGATCACGGCGATCGAGCTCGGCACGGGCTGTTGGCCGGGAAGCGACCACGTCGACCTCGGGGCCTGCCTGAACAACAAGAATCAGGCGCGCGAGTTCCGACAGATGATTTCGGACGCAGGCCTGACGATCAGCGCGCTGTCGTGCCACGGCAATCCCCTTCATCCTGATAAAGGCCGTTCGAAAGGCGATGACGAGGTGTTCCGCAAGACGGTGCAGCTTGCCGAGAGGCTGGAAGTGCCGGTCTTGGTGACGTTCTCCGGCTGTCCAGGTGATTCAGAAGGCGCCACCCACCCCAACTGGATCACCACACCGTGGCCGCCCGAGTTTCTGGACGTGCTCGAGTGGCAATGGGAGAAGAAGGCGATTCCATACTGGACCGACGCGGCGGGATTCGCTCGCGAGCATGGCGTGAAGGTCGCGCTTGAAGCGCACCCGGGATTCATCGTGTATAACGTGGAGAGCGCGCTCACGCTGAGAAAGGCCGCCGGCGACAACCTGGGCGTGAATTTCGATCCCAGCCACTTCTTCTGGCAGGGGGTCGACGTCCCGGCCGCGATCAGGGCCCTCGGCCCGGCGATTTTCCACGTGCACGCCAAGGACGTCTATCTCGACCGGCAGAACGTCGCGGTCAATGGCGTCATCGACACGAAAACCTATCGTCGAATGGCCGAGCGGTCGTGGCTCTTCCGCAGCGTCGGCTGGGGCCACGACGAGTTCGAGTGGAAAAGAATCGTCAGCGCGCTGCGGCTCGGGGGCTACGATTACGTCATGAGCATCGAGCACGAAGATGCGCTCGCGTCGATTGACGAAGGGCTGCGCGCCGCCGTCGACGTGCTGTCCCGCGCGATCCTCACGGAGCCGCCTGTAGACGCGTGGTGGACGTAACGGAGGTGCGAACAGTGCGACAGGTGCGGCGGGTGCGGGGGGGCATCGTTGTCCTCGCGCTGACTCTGGGCTCGCTTATCGCCGGCGCGCAAGGCCGCGGCGGTGTGGCGAGCTTTCCAGCGCAGCAGCGTGACCCGGCCGACCCCGCGGTCGTGGCGAAGGGGCGCGCGATCTACGACACTGAATGCCGAGACTGCCACGGACCGGACCTTCGCGGCGGCGAGCGTGGAGGGTCGAACCTTCTGCGATCGCCGATCATGCTGAACGATCGCGACGGCGAGCGCCTTCAACCGCTCATTCAGGGCTCCCACAAAGATCGCCTTCCGCCGAACGGTCTCACTCCGGAAGACGTAAGGGCCGTTGCCGCGCATATTCACAGCGTGCTTGCGCTTGCGCCGGGACAGGGCGCACCGCCTCCGGGTCCGTCCGTCGAGCTCAAGGTGCTCGTCGGCGACGCGGCAGCAGGGGAGAGGTATTTCGCCGCGAGATGCGCCTCGTGCCACTCGGTGACGACCGATCTCCGCGCCATCGGCGCGAGGGATCTCGGCACCGCGCAACTTCAGAATCTGTGGGTTGCGGGGGGCGGGCGCGGCGGCGGGCGCGGACGTGGCGCGGGGCCGCTCGGGGGCCCGCGGCCGCCGCCGATGACGACCCGGCGTGAAGTGCGGGTGACGGTGACGCTCCCATCCGGGCAGAAATACGAGGGCCGGCTCGAGCGCATTGACGACTTTCTGGTGGCACTGACCGAAGGGGACGGGACGCCGCGCTCCTTCCGCCGCAGTGGTGCCGTCCCGATAGTCGACGTCCGCGATCCGCTCGAGGCACACAGAAAACTACTGCCGGTGTACACCGACAAGGACATCCACGACGTGACCGCCTACCTCGCGAGTGTGAAATGACTTTCAGAAAACTGATACTGACGGCGTCGCTCGTCATCGCGCCGGTCCTGATCGCCGCGCAGAACCCGGAACCCGGAACCCGGAACCCGCCCGGCCTCGACCCGGCTTCCATTGCGAAGCCGCTGGCGGACGCGTGGCCGACTTTCGCCGGCGATTACACCAGCCGGCGGTACAGCGGTCTCAAACAGATCAACACGTCGAACGTGAAGAATCTGACGCTCGCCTGGATGTCGCGCGTGGCCACCGGTCCGAGGGGTGGACTGCCGACGACGATCATCGGTGGCGTGGGCACGCGCGAATTCACCGGGGGCACGATCAAGGGTGCCGTGCTGCAGGTGGACGGCATTCTCTACGTGACCGCGCCCGACAACGTGTGGGCGCTCGACGCGCGTGACGGGCGTGAGCTCTGGCATTACTTCTGGAAGACGAGAGGCGCCACGCACATCGGTAATCGGGGCGCGGGGATGTGGCGGAACTATCTGTTCTTCGAGACCCCCGACAACTACCTGGTCTCGCTCGATGCGAAAACCGGAGAAGAGCGCTGGCACGTCGAGATCGCCGACTTCGACGAGCAGTATTTCTCGACGCCTGCGCCGGTCGTCATCGGGGATCACGTCATTGTCGGTACCGGCAACGATCTTGACGGCCCGGGTTTCCTTCAGTCGTTCGATCCCGAAACGGGAAAGCTTCAGTGGAAGTTCTACACCGTGCCCATGAAGCCGGGTGATCCGGGTCTCGAGACGTGGCCGAATCTCGAAGCGGCACGCTACGGCGGCGGCCACACGTGGATGCCCGGGTCCTATGATCCGGACACCAAGCTCTACATCTTCGGCACCGGCAACCCCAGCCCTGCTTACACGGGCGTGGCGCGGCCTGGCGACAACTTGTTCACCTGCGCGCTCATCGCGCTCCATGTCGACACCGGCAAGATGGCCTGGCACTACCAGATGTCGCCGCACGACACGCACGATTGGGACACGGTACAGTCGCCGATTCTTCTCGACGCGCGCGTCAACGGGAAGCCGCGCAAGCTGGTGTCCGTTGCCGCACGCAACGGATATTTCTTCACCGTCGATCGCGTCACCGGCGAGCACATCGTGACAACCCGATACGGATCGCACACGAACTGGGCGAGTGGGCTGAACAGCAAGAACGCCCCCGTTCCGGCTCCCGAGAAGGAAGCCATCGTTCCCGGCACCCTGGTCTCGCCCGTCGAAGGCGGCACGACGAACTGGCAGCCGCCCGCCTATTCTCCGGACACAGGCCTGTTCTATACCCAGGAAGACAACGCGTTCAACATGCTGTACCTCACCGATCCCGATCCGCGCGGATCGATGGGGCTGGGCGGAAAGCTGCGCGTCGAGGTCGGATCCGGCGGGAAGTTTCTGACGGCCATCGATCCTGCCACCGGCAAAGTCGCCTGGCGCCGTCCGTATCCCAACCCGGGCGGCGGCGGCATCGGATTTCTCGCCACGGCCGGAGGGCTCCTGTTCGGCGGCGACGGCAGCGGCAACTTCGTTGGCCACGACGCGAAGGACGGCAAGCCGCTCTGGCACACGCGCATCGGCAGCATCTCGAACGCGCCGCAGACCTACATGCTCGACGGACAACAGTACGTGCTGATTGCCACGGGCGACATGCTGTGGGCGTTTACTTTGTACTGACGCTACCTCGTCCAGAGCGCTCCGTGCCTGAGCTCCTGGCCGGTGAGTTTCGCGGGGTCCGCGCCCTTTCGCGGACGGAACTTCTGCGCGCGCCCGTTGAACACTTCCGCGGTGTACAGATTGTTCTCCTGGTCTACGGAAAACTGATGCACGCCGTTGAACCGGCCGGCCATGGGCCCGAAGGTTCCCCAGCCGTAGAGGAATTTTCCGGTGAGGTCGTACTTCAGCATCTTGTGCGTTTCGCCGTCCGACACCCACAGAAACTGATCGCGGCTCATCAGCACGTGATAGGGCCTCCGGATGTTCGTCCACATGTCGAGGAACTTGCCGTTCTCGTCGAAAATCTGAATACGGCTGTTCGTACGATCCGACACGTACACTTTGCGATCGCGCCCAACCGCAACGCTGTGCACCGTGTGCATCTCGTTCGGGCCCGGGTTGGCTTTGCCCTCGCTTGACGTGCCCCACGACGTGAGGTACTTGCCCTCGGGTGAGAACTTCACGACGCGCGTGTTGGTGTACCCGTCGCTGACGAAGAACGTGCCGTCCGGCAGCCAGTCGATGTCGGTCGGGCGTCCGAAGTGCCGATCGTCTTCGCCGCGCACCAGCGCTTCACCCCACGTCTGCACGAGCTTGCCATCGTAGGTGAACTTGAAGAGCTGGTGCAGGTTGTCGTCCATGATCCACACGTGCTTCTGCGGATCGTAGGGGTTCATCTTGATCTTGTGCGGGCCGCGCGCGCCCTTCTGCGCGAAGATTGTGTCGTGCTGCGTCCACGACTGCACCATCCTGCCGTTGCGATCGACGACGATGATGCAGTGCTGCCATTTCTGCTGCGCACCCGTCGCCTGCCCCTGGAGGGGCGCGCCGAACTTGGCGCCCGCCGGCAGGGGAATCATCCCGCGCTGAACGATCCAGACTCTGTCGGGCGTCTCCGCGAACACGCCGCCGGTTGATCCCCATGTGTAGCCTTCGGTTCCCGGAATCGGCTGCGGCCAGTTCGCCACGACCTCATAGGGACCGAATTCGTCTTCGCCGCCCTTTTCCTGCATCAGGGCCGAAGTCGGTGCGAGCGCGAGCGCCGCGAGCAGAACGAGCCACTTTCTCATTCGGAACCCCTTTCGGTAGCCGTCGGCTACCAGCTACCGGCTACCAGCTACCAGCTACCGGCTGTCCACAACCGTGATCAGCGTCTCTCTCGACGCCGGCTTGGCGTCGTCCACGTTCCCCCGTACTCGCGCCTCCACCCTGAGAAGGTAGCGCCCTGGCGGCACGTCCTTGAGAGAGATTTCACGAACATACCCGTAGATCTCCCACGGTTTGTCCCCTTGCGCGCCGCCAGCCCCGGAAGCCGAGGGGCCGTTGGGAATATCGTCGCGGCTGACGAACACTTCGGTGCCGCTCTCCGACAGCAACCGGATGGCGACGTCGATGCGGCGCGGCTGCCGTGAGGAGATGTTGTCGTACACCTCGGTGTAGAGCGCGAGGAGATCGCCTTGTGAGAACTCACGCCGGCTGGTGGCCGCGGCCGGTAGTATCTTCGCGACAATCGCATCCGGTTGAATGCTGGGGGCGCGCTGGGACAGGGAGGAGGCGATCAGGAGGCCGCCCATCATCAGCTTCTCCTTGCGGAAGTCCGGAACATCGAGATCGTAGAACACCGAGCCCGTCAGTCCGGCGACGGTCTCGCGCGCGCCGATGCGCAGCTGATAGCGGCCGGGAGGCAGGTTGATTCGCGGGTTCACGCGCACGCCGAAGGCCTTCACACGATCGCGCGTTTCCGGCCGCAGGATGAGATCCAGCTCGGTCCGTGTCCCAGCCAGCGCCTTGCCCTGGTCGCTCACACTGTAAAAGGACAGCTCGATCTTGTTCGTGAGCAGACCTTTCTCATTGGGCGGCGCGAACTGCAAGCGATCGCCGTCCAGCTCGATCGCCAGCGCGACCGACGCCTCTTTCTGCGTGTTCTTGAACGCGGCGGCCTGCACCGTAAACGGAAGCCCGCTCTGCTGCAGCGGCCTGGTGAGCAGCTCTCGCAGCTGATCGGACGTCTTGTCCGCATCGGGGCGTTTGGCCTCGCGTGCCCCCCGCGCCGCTTCTTCCCGCTTCCGTTCCTCGGCGGTCCTGCCGCGCGGCGACCCGTAGCCCCGGCGCGCGGAGACTTTCAAACCGGGGCGGTCCTTCACGCGGACCTCGATCTTGTGAAACCGTCCGTTCCGCGGATGCGTCGGAGGGTAGTAGCCGATTACATAGTAACGGCTGTTGGCTTGGACAATGCGCTCGAACGCCGATGTCAGCGAATTGGAATTCACCGACGCGATGCCGCCGGTCTCTTCCGCCAGCGTCCGCAAACTGCCCTGAGAGATCTGGAGCTCATGCATGAGCTCCGTTTGTGCGTTGAACACCCCGACGCCTCCGGTGATGCCGGTCAGGGAAGCGTTCGTGCCGGTCGCCCCCAGCGAGGGCCCCCCGGCCAGCTCGGGAGAGCCGCTGCCCTGCATCTCCATGAATTCCGACGTCATGCCGACCAGCCCGCGCGGATCGATCGTGTAGTAGTTCACGTTCGAGCGCGCGGCCATCGAGACCGCGTCCTGGATCGCGCGAATCACCTCGCTCGCGCTCTGCATGCCGAAGAGATCGGTGATCGGATAGTCGATGCCTTCGCTGAAGAAAATCACGGCCTTGCGACGCCCGCGGACGCCCGCGAGAAATTCCGACGTGTTTTTCAGCGTGTCGAGCACGGCGGTGGCCCGATAGCTGCGCTCGAAATCGCTCGGTTCCGTCTTCGCGCGTCCGCCGGGATCGGTGGACGCCGCCGGCTGCCCGTCGTCGGCGGACTGGCCCTGGCCGGCAAGGGCCATGCGCTGATAGTAGGAGTCCAGCCGCTCGATGGTGAGCGAGCGCATGCGGCGGCCGACAAACTTATCGATCGCGGCGCCGAGCAGTTGTTTGTTGCTCGTGAACTCCTGGGCGGCGTCGGTGCGTCCGCTCGTGTGAATTACAGCGGCCATGTCGTTGGCGCCCATGTATTTGTCCACAAACTCCCGTGCAGATTTTCGTGTCTGCGCCGACCGAAGCGGGCTGATATCGAAGTCGTCGAGCACGATGACATACAAACGGCCGGCAAAAGGCAGCCGGTTCGACTGGGAGTCGGTTGTCACAGGTCGGCCGGTCGCCAGGAACTGCTCCGGCTTATCCACCGGGATTTCCACGTACGAGAAGAGGTCGATCTTCTGCGGCTTTCCGTCTTCGAGCAGCTCGAAGTCGTTGCGCGTCAGCCCGGAGACGAAATTTCCCTGTTCGTCGGTGACGACGGTGTCCACGTCGACGTAGTTGACCTCGACCTGGAAGGTCACCGTCGGCGCCCCCTGGGGGTCCTGTGCGTGCGTGGTCGGCGATTGGAGGATGGCGGCGCCGAGCGCCAGGGCCAGTACGTAGTGTCCGGCTTTAGCCGGACCGTGGCTGATGTGATGTCGCTTCATCGTGAGAACCTACCGTTGAACCGTAATCAAGGTTTCGCGCGCGACGGTAAAGTTATTACTGCGTGTCTGCGCTTCGACCTTCAGCAGATAGCGCCCGGACGGAATGCCGCTGAGCGGCACATCGCGCTTCAGTCCGTAGGCGGTCCAGTGCGCCGAGCCCTGGGCGTTCGCGATCGTATCGCGCGCGCTGAAGACCTGTGTGCCGGTTTCCGACATCAGTGTGACGGTGGCCTCTATCTGCCGCGCCTGCCGCTCCGACATATTGTCGTAGATCTCCGCGAAGACCGTCAGCGTGTCGTTGGAGAGGAAGGTGCGGCGGCTTGTCGCGGGGCCCGGCAGCAGCGTCGGCGCGCCCGGGTCCGGTAGTGCGGTCATCGCATCCTGAGCCGATGCCGCCGTCAGCAGCAAACCGCTCATCATCAATGGATCTTTCCGGAAGTCCGGCACCTGCAGGTCGTAGAACACCGTTCCGACCTGGCTTGCGACGCTGTCGCGGGCGCCGATCCGGATTTGATACCGTCCCGGTTCCAGCATGAGGCGCGGGTTGACGCGCAGGCCCCCGGTCTTCACGCGCTTGTAAGTGTCCGGTCTCAACGCGAGATTCAGCTCGGAACGGGTGGCACGCTGGGCGCGCCCCTCCTGGTTGATGCCGAAAAACGAGATCTCGATGTTATTGGCGAACGATGCCGCATTGTCCTGCGGCGCGAACTGAAGACGATCTCCGTCGAGCTCGATGGCGAGCGCGATCGATGCCTCCTTCTGGCTGTGCCGGAACGGCGCCGCCTGCACCGAGAACGTGAGTCCGCTCTGCTGCAGCGGCGTGTTGAGCGCGTCACGCAGCTCGGCGGAGGTGTTGTTGGCGGTGCCGCGCTTCGCCTCGCGGATGCGTTTCGCTTCCTCGTCGCGCTTGCGTTCCGAGGGTGTTCGGCCGCGCGGCGATGCATATCCCTTCCGGGCTGATACGCGAAGGCCGGGCCGCTTCACCCTGACATCAATCTTGTGGAAGGCGCCGTTGCGCGGGTGATTCGGCGGATAGTACCCGAGCACGTAATAGCGGCTGTTGGCATCGACGATGCGGCCGAATGCCGCGTCGAGCGCGTTCGTGTTGACGGCAGCGAACCCGCCGGTTTCCTCGGCGAGCGTCCGAAGGCTGTCCTGTGACTGCTTCATTTCCGTCAATAGTCCCTGCTGCGCGTTGAGGGCGCCGAATGCGCCAGTCGCGACGTCCGGCGCGCCCGATCCCGCAAGCTCGATGTAGTCGCTCGTCATGCCGATCAATCCTCGCGGGTCGAGGGCGAAGAAGTTCACGTTCGAGCGCGCCGCCGCGGTGATGGCGTCCTTGATGGCGCCGACCACGTCGGTGGCTGTATGGATGCCGTACATCTCGCTCATCGGCATCTCGAGCCCTTCGCTGAACAGCAGCACGGCCTTGCGCCGGCCGCGTACGCCGGCCATGAACTCGCCCAGGTTTCTCAGCGTGTCCAGCACGGCCAGCGCGCGCTGCTCGCGCTCCATATCGCGGATGTCGATGGGACTGCGAGAGTCGGCGATTTGGCTGGCCTGAGCGGGTTCTTCGGCGAGATTGGTCAGCGCCTTGTGATAATGCCGCTCGAGCGTTTCGATGGCCGCCGATCGAAGGCGCCGTCCGACGAACTTGTCGATGGCCGCCAGCAGCAAGCCGCGATCGCTGGTGAAATCCTGAGTGGCGTCGCTGCGTCCGCTCGTGTAGACGACCGCGGCGATGTCGTTGGCACCGAGGTGACGCTCGACGAACTCGCGCGCCGATTTCTTCACCAGCAGGGTTCGCAGGGGGCTGATGTCAAGGTCGTCGAGCACCATGACGTAGACCCGCCCGTCGAAGCTGCGGCGATTCGACCGCGCGTCGGTGCTCACGGGGCGATCGAGGAACATGAACCGATCCGGGGCCTCGACCGGCAGCTCGACATACGAGAACATCTCGATCTTCTGCGGTCTGCCGTCCTCGAAAATCTCAAAATCTTCGATCTTTAAATTCTCAATGAAGCGCCCCTGCTCATCGGTGACCACTGCGTCGACATCGACGTAATTAACTTCGACCTGGAATGTAACCGATGGAGGAGTTTGCGCCGCGCCGGTCTGGGCCTGCGCCCACAGCGTCCCTTTTGGTCCCGTTCCGAACGCCGCGAGAACCATACCGGCGCCGACCAGCGCGAGAATCTGACGAGACTGCATGGGTCCTATCATTATAAATCGCACAAAAGAAAAGGGCAGAGGCTTTTACCCCTCTGCCCTCTTACCTCTGCCCTGTCGGGCGTCAGCAACGTTAAAACCCGAATCTGAGTCCGACCTGTCCCTGACGCGGCAGCCCCGAGACCGCGACCAGGCCCCTGCGCCTGAGGAAGTCACTGGGGTTTCGAAGGTCCCCTGTGGGATTCACAAAGTTCGCGTGATCGGTGACGTTGAAGATTTCGCCGAAGACGTCGAACGTCCGGCGTCCGCCGAGCCTGATCCGGTAGCTGGTCCGCAGGTCGAGCTGCATGAAGCCAGGACCGCGCGCGCCGTTGCGGCCCCCGTCGTTCTTCACATCGTTCATGACATAGGCCCCGGCCGCGGCGGTGGGGTTGTAGGTGCCAGCCGGCAGCGGATCGAGCCCGATGCCATTCTGATCGAGATCGAAGGTCGTATCGTGGATCGTAAACGGCTCGCCGCTCATCAAACGCAGATTGCCGCTCAACGACAGGCCGCCGGTCTTCGGAATCTCCAGCCGGCCGCTGATCGTTCCCGTGTGCCGGCGATCGACGTTGGCGGGCGCGAAGTACATGTCGAGGTTGAGGTCCGCGCCGACCTGAAACTCAGGCGTGTCCGCCTGATTTCGAACCACGCCGCGCGAGTACCCCAGCGCGTAGGCCCCGCGAAGGCTCCAGTTGTTGGCGTACCGTT
>JANNJO010000113.1:0-18290 GCA_031395755.1 Acidobacteriota bacterium | reverse complement strand
CGCGGCCCGGCCGCGATCGGCAAGTCGAATGGCCCGTTCCCAGACGCCGGACGAGATCGCATAGTCGGCGAGAAGCGCCTCGTAGTGTCTCAGGGCTTTCCGCTCCGCATCGTTCGTCACGCCCCGCCAAAGCTCGAGCCGGACCGGCGGACACCACGCGGCGGCGCCGTTCTGGAGCAAGCTGTTCACGCGCTCACGCTTCGCGGGGTCGCCCCCCTTTCGAAGCTGGTGCACCCACAGCGACGTGTCAACGAGGACGGTGGCCATGTAATTCGAGGTCGCGCTTCGACTCCACCTTCTCGATTTCGTCGTTGGTCGGGAAGGTCTCGCTGAACGTGCCGGAGTATTTGACGAGCTCGGTCATCCGGCAGCGACGGTTGAACGCTTCCAGGACCCTCACCACGGCCTCCCGCTTGGTCTTCGCCTTGGTGAAGCGGATCGCATCTTTCAGCTCACGATCTGGAATATCAATCGTGGTTTTCATGCTTCCATTATAGTGATAATTGGAATCTATATCAACAGAACTTGGAAATCCTTGGCTACACGAACGAAGCCCCAGCTTCGCGATCGACCAACACCAGCGCCGATCGCGAGCGGCGCAGCAGTGCTGCGAGCGGCGTCACACCGTCCTGCTTCAGCCCGTCTCGAACTGCCGCGGCCTTGGATCGCCCCATCGCAACAACCACCACCCGTTCGGCGCCCGATAACACCGGCATCGTGAGCGTGAGCCGCCGGGGCGGCGGCTTCGGGGAGTCGTAGACAGGAGCCACAGGACAGGGCTGAAGCCCTGTGCCACCGCTGCGGTTCCCGCTGCCAGGAAAAATTGACGCGATGTGTCCGTCTTCGCCGACGCCGAGGAGCGCCAGGTCGAGACCAGGCGGATCTCCTGCGATCGCGATCAGCTCGTCGGCCGCGAACTGAGCAGCCTTGTCGAGGTCGGGGTCCTCACCACGCAGACGATGGATGCGTGAGGCAGGGACTCGCGACGGCGCCAGCCACAACGTTGACGCGAGCGCGTAGTTCGAATCGGGATCGTCCGGCGGAACCGCACGCTCGTCGACCCAGAAAAACTCGGTCCGCGACCAGTCGACGGCAAGACCCGCCAACGCCGGAAAAAACGTCTTCGCGACCGATCCGCCGGGAATCGCGATGATGAATTGTCCGCGAGCCGCGATCGCGTCCCGGGCGAGGTTCTCGAAGTCCGTCGCAAGCCGCCGCTGCAAGCCCGGCAGCTCGTCAACGACGACTTCCCTCATCCCTCATCCCTCATCCCTCATCCCTCATCCCTCATCCCTCATCCCTCATCCCTGACCAGCGAAGCCCCCCTAGGCCCAGCCGCCGCCGACGAGCGTCTCGCCTTCGGGCGGACCGAGGCTGCCGCAGTCGTACGTGAACACCGGGTTTGGCAGATCGAGCACCGGGTTGACGATGGCCCAGGCGGCTTCGACGGCATCCTGTCGCGCGAACAAGGTCGTGTCGCCGGCCATCGCATCGTTGAGGAGCCGTTCGTAGGGCTCGAGCCGACCGCCGCCCTGGTTCTCCATCACCGAGAGCTCGACCGGCTCGCCGAACATCCCGTCGCCGGGCCGCTTCGCGCGCGCGCCGATCGCAATGCTCACCTTCGGCGAGAGCGTGAACCGCACGTGGTTGCCCTCGACCAGGCCGTGCTCCGCAAACACGACGCCGGGAGCCGGCTTCAGCTTGACGAGCACATCGGTGCGCGTCGCGCTCAGGCACTTCCCGGCCGTCACGTAAAACGGCACGCCCTCCCATCGCCACGAGTCGACGTAGAGATGCAGCGCGGCATAGGTCGGCACGTTCGAGGTCTTGCTGACGCCCTGCTGATCGCGATAGCCGGCGAACTGGCCCAGCACGATCTTGGCGGGCGACAGCGGGCGGATCGTGCGCAGCACCTTGGCCTGCTCGTCGCGGAGCGCCTCGCGCCACACCGAAGACGGCGGTTCCATGGCGAGGTAGCCGACGATCTGCAGCAGGTGGTTCTGGACGACGTCGCGGATGACGCCGGCTTCCTCGTAGAACCCGCCGCGTCCTTGGACACCGAACGACTCGGCCATCGAGATATGCACGCTTTCGACGTACTGGCGGTTCCAGATGGGCTCGAGAAAGACGTTCGCGAACCGGAAATACAGGATGTTCTGCACCGCCTCCTTGCCGAGGTAATGGTCGATCCGGAAGATCGATTCCTCGGTGAACGCGCGGTGCAGCGTCGTGTTGAGGGCGCGCGCCGACTCGAGGTCGCGCCCGAAGGGTTTTTCGATCACCACCCGCGCGCCGGCCGTGCATCCGGCGCGCAGCAGGTGCTCGACGGTCACCGGAAACGCGCTCGGGGGAATCGCGAGATAGAACAGCGCCCGCTTCGCGTCGCCCAGCGCCTGCCGGATCCTGTTGAATGTCTCGAGGTCCGCGAAGTCGCCGGAGACGTAGCGCAGCAGCGACGCGAGCTTCGCAAACTCGGCCTCGTTCAGCTTGCCGGCCTCGGCGAGGCTCCGCCGGGCCCGCTCGAGCAGCTCCGGCAGCGTCATCGGATTGCGGCCGACGCCGACAATCGGCACGCTCAGCCGGCCGCGCGTGACGAGCGATTGCAGCGCGGGGAAAATTTTTTTGTACGCGAGATCGCCGGTAATGCCGAAGACCACGATGGCGTCAGAAACCGGGCTGGCAACAGTATTCACGGGCGGATGCTAACACGCACGGCTTGCGCAGAATTGTTTGCTATACTCGATTTAGTGCCATACCAAACTCCATGCCCGAAGTGCCTGTCCATCGGCTTCGTGCGGCTGGAGCACGTCATCACGGGCGGCCGCTACAGCAAGGCCTACTACTGCGGGCGCTGCGATCACGAGTGGAACGTGGCCGATCCCCCGACGGCGTCCGACGCGCCGACGTCTGTCAAAACCCCTCCCCCGTTTCCCAAGCCGCGCACGCGCCGTTTCGGCCCGAACCGCTAGGTGTTCTGACGCGACGCCGGCGTTGACATGTGGAGCACATGCAAATATCCTGTGAACATGTCGAAAATGATCCAGCTCCGCAACGTGCCCGACGGGCTTCACCGTACGTTGAAAGCGCGGGCCGCCATGGCGGGTATGTCGCTGTCCGACTATCTCCTGGCCGAGATCCGCCTCGTGGCCGAGCGGCCGACGCTCAACGAGTTGCGCGAGCGTCTGCATCGGCGTGACCGCGTGAGGTCGCCGCTGACGGCTGCGCGCGCGGTGCGGGCGGAGCGAGAAGCCCGGTGATCGTGCTCGATGCGTCGGCGGCTCTCGAATGGCTGCTTCACACCGCCGCCGGGGCCAGGGTCGACGCTCGTCTCTTCTCGCGCGCCGTCACCTTGCACGCGCCGCATCTGCTGGACGTTGAGATTGCGCAGGTGCTCAGGCGCTATGTCACGGCGGGCATCGTCACAGCCTCCCGTGGTCGTCACGCGCTGGACGATCTGCGCGATGTACCTCTGACCCGGTACCCGCACGATTTTCTTCTGGAACGTGTCTGGGAACTTCGCCGCACCCTGACCGCCTACGACGCCGCGTACATCGCGTTGGCCGAGGCGCTCGATGCACCTCTCGTCACATGCGATGGCAAGATGGCCTCAGCCTCCGGTCATCATGCGGTCGTCGAGGTGGTTTCGCAATGACGCGAACCTCCCGCCGATTTATTTCCTCTGCGTCACCCTTTGAGGCTCTGCCGCTGGTGCGAGCGCCATGGCCGCCCAGGCGGTTCCTGCGGTCGAGATGAACTGGTCCCGTCCGTAGGGAAACCCGCTTTCGAAGTACGGCTGCAGCCATATCGCACGGGTCTCAACGTGCCACGATCCATCGGCCGCCTGAGTGCGCAACAGATAGTCGACGCCCTTCTGGTACACCGGATTGTTCACCGCCATCTTGCCGGCAACGTTCAATGCATAGAGCGCTTGACCCGTGGCGTATGCATCGGAGGCCATTTCGGGCAATTGATTCCAACCACCATCGGCGCGCTGCAGACCAGCAAGAGACTTCGCGGCCTGCTTGATGAGCTTCGATGAGCCGTCGGCCCATGCCAGGCCCAGCAAGTGGAAGGCCCGATCCTGCGTCTGGGACGGCTTCGCGTTCTCGAGCCAACTGACGGCCCTGGCGAGAACCACATCGGTGCTCGCCTTCTCGGTGGATGGCGCATAGTGCTTCACTGCGTAGATGGCCAACGCTGCGGCCTGAAAGTCGCCAGCAGCCATCGGCGGGCGTCTGCCTTCATTCGTCGTCCAGTGACCTTCTGAGGTCTGCATGGCCTTGATATACCGGACGACCGCATCCGTGTAGGCACTCTTCGGCGAGTGGTTCGTACCGAGATCAAACAGCTCCCAGGCGATGCTGCTTACGCTGACCGCGTTGAGATCCATAATGCGTTCCGGCGAAAGCTTCATCGACGCGGGAAGCTGCGCGATCTCACGAGGCGCCGGAATTCCCCGATCGCGCACGATTCCGGCAGCCGCAGACGGCAAGTCCTGCGAGTGACATGAATCGCAGCCGGCGATGCGAATGAAATTGTGGCTCTGCTTTTCGAGCAGCGGCATCGCTTTCTCAATCGCCTTCGAAGGCGACGCTGCGGAGGCGGCGTGATGCGAGGCCGTCGCGCTCTCACGAAGAATGCCTTCCTTCGCAAGCCCTCCGAGCAGACGCGTCACTTCGGTGTCGCCGCGCTTGGCCGCCAGCATCTGTGCGGTTTCGTCATAGTCGGCGGAGAAGCCGGTGTCAGCGCCCTTCGCAAGAAGTATCTTGACGATACCGCCGTGCATCGCATCAGATCCTGCGGCGAGCATCAACGGCGAATACCCGCGGCTGTTCCGGCTGTTCACGTCTGCGCCACGGTCGAGCAACATTTTGACGGTGTCCACGCTGCCCGCCGTCGAGGCATTGCCGAGCGGCGTCTCACCAAGCTTGCTGTGCACTTTGGCGTCGGCGCCTCTTTCGAGCAGCAATTGCACCGCACGCGGGTTGCCGTTGGTCGCAGCCGCCATCAAGGCTGTGTTGCCCGCTCCATTCTTTGCATCGACGTCTGCCCCTTTCTCGATCAGCAGACCCATCGCTTCGGTGTCACCGCGAGCGGCAGCGACGCTGAGCGGCGTCTGGCCGTTCAGTATCGGCGTACTCGGATTCCCGCCGTGTTCGAGAAGCAGGCGGAGGACGGCATTTCCACCACCGAGGACGGCGGCCTGATACACGGCGGTGCGTCCCTCGACCTGCGTCGCATTGACTGCTGCGCCGCGCGACAGGAGCAACCGGACCTTCGCCTCGTCATGGACGGCCCAGTGGAGCGGCGTAGAGGAACGGCGATTCCTGGCATTGATATCGGCGCCGTGGTCGAGCAGCAGCGTCAACGTCTCCAAGGTGCCGAACCCCGCTGCGTGATGCAGCGGCGTGGAGCCGGCCGGATCTTTCGAGGTCACCATCGCGGGATCTGCGGCAATCAACTTCTCGAGCGTCCCGCGATCGCCTGAACGGACGGCTGATAACACCGCGGCGACCTTCGGATCGACAGGCCGTGGAGCCGTCTCTGCGGCGAGCTCGGTTCTGAATTCGGCGCCCTGGTCGATCCAGGCTCGCAACATGCCGATTTCTTCATCTGAGAGCGCGCCGGTCGGCGGCATCTGTAAGCCGCCATCGCCGCTCACGAGGCGTCGGATGAGCTTGCTGTCCCCGCTGTTGCCTTGAAGAATCACGGGGCCATAGTCGCCGCCTCGCAAGGCGTTTTGCCGCAAGTCCAGTCGCAAGCCGGATTGTTGTACCTCGGACCCGTGGCAGGAATAGCAATGCTGTGACAGTAGCGGCCGGATGTGTTCGTCGTAGTCAACCTTGATTGAGGCAGCAGGCGGGAGCTGGCTCTGGGCCGCCACGGGGGCCGCGACGGATGAGCACACCATGAGAAAAAGCATCCACAGCTTCCTCATACTGACCTCCTGCTGAGCTACCTGGTTGAGTGT
Source organism: Acidobacteriota bacterium (assembly GCA_031395755.1). GTDB lineage: Bacteria > Acidobacteriota > Vicinamibacteria > Vicinamibacterales > JAMQPK01 > JAMQPK01. The sequence continues at coordinate 12,319 of JANNJO010000113.1, read as the reverse complement.
TGCCAGCCGATGCCGGGCATTGTGCTCCCGGGTCAGGGCGATAGCAAGCGACATTTCGCAGCGGGTCGAAGCGTCACCTGCCTGCCAACCTGCCGCCGATTTACGCGGGGCGTTTCGAGAAGTCGTCCGGATGATAGCCGCAGACCACGGCTTTAAACGCGTCGATCTCGACGTCGATCACGCGGATGAGCTCGTGATACTTGTGCTGGTCGTGCTGTGCGGCTTCGAGGCGATCGCACAGCTTCTTCATCCGATCCAGCTGAGAACAAAGGTCGGGCGTCTGAAGAGTCATTTCCAGCTCCTGACACTGGCCGATCCACTGGTCGTGGTCGTACGAATGACCGGTTTCGAAATACGGCTGCAACGGCAGCGACCCCGTCGCAGACGCGTCTCAACCTTCATGGCAAAGTGCGCCCGAGGAGGACCAGGGTCAGCGCGGAGGTTGTGTTCATGATGCCGGCTCCAGAAAGAAGCGCGGCGAGTATAGCGTGGATCGGTCAGGCGCGGGAGGGGGACTGCTGGCCGCGCCGTTCGCACTTCCGCGGCCGCAAGGACCGGTCGCGCTGACGCATTTCGATGGTAGCGAAGCCTTCTGCGACGAGATATTCCGCAAGCACCGCCGGGATTTCATAGACTCCCCCGGCATGGTAGTAGCGCATGGACATCCCGTCGACGACACCCGTCGGGTGGCGCGTGATGCGCACTTTCATGCGTACAAAAGTAGCAAGTACGCTGCCACCCCGCGGATGCCGCCTAGATTTTGCGCACCGACAGCTGATCGACGACCTTCGTGACGCCCCCGGTTTCGGACGCCAGGGCAACAGCGCGCTCTCGTTCTTTCTCGGAGTTCACCGTTCCCGACAGGGTGACCGTCGTGCCGGTCGTGGTCACGTTGACCGTCCGCGCCTTCACAAGGTCGTCGAGAATCATCTTTGCCTTGATTTTGGCCGTCAGGCTCCCTTCCTCCAGCGCGTCTCCCGCCCGCGCCGCGGCGACCGCCGCCTTCTCGCCAATCTCGGCGCCCCGCACCCGCGCTGCGGCGGTGTCGATCTCGGGTGTTTTGATCTGGGTCACCCCTGGAGCAGTACGGAACCCTCCATTCGTCCAATACCCGAACACAAAGAACATCCCCGCGACAAGCACTACTACGACGAGCATCAGACGAATCAGGCCTCGAAACATCGCGTCCTCCGCGCTCTGAGTTGCACGATGCGCGCCACAAACGCGGTAGAATTGACGGATTGACTGAGAAAGACGGAATTTCGCTGGGCCTGCGCGACGAGCGAGCGGAAGTGGGCGCTCACATCGCGTATTTCTGGGAGAACGAGGCAGAATTCCGCGATGGGGTCAGATTTCTCGAGGTCGGGTTGGACGCCGGGGACTTCTGCGTCATCTTCGGTCACCTTGAGGGCAACGCCCGGGTGCGCGAGACGCTGCAGAAACGCGGCTACGATCTCCCGCGGCTGGAGGCGGCCCAGCAGCTCGTGATGATCGGCGGCGACGCCGATGCCGACAAGATGCTGGCGAACATCGGTGGCGTCTTCTCCGACGCGGTCAAGCGCGGCGCGAGGTTGATCCGGCTGCTCGGCAACATCGGCTGGGAACATCAAGGCTGGCCGGACGAGCGATCGATTCTGGAATTCGAGGCAAAGGTCACCGGCGCCGCGAAGGCGTTCCCGTCGGTCGTCGTCTGCATGTACGACGTGCAGAAACTGCCGGGGCGCATCATATTGAACGGCGCGTTTCAGACCCACCCGCTCACGATCGTCGGCAACGTCACGCGCGAGAACCCGCAGTACGTCCACTTCGACGAGTTCATGCGTCAACTCAAGGCCAAAGCGCTTTCGTCATCACGATGAAATGACACGGCCGGCTCGCGCGGCCAGGTTCTGAAAACGGCAGCGTGCCCTGCTCGGCGTATTCGAAGCGGCGGTAGTACGCGGGCAGCTCCTCGCGCAGGTTGACGATGTGGATGTCCATGAAGCGGCAGCCGCGCTCACGGGCGCGTGCTTCGGCCGCCTCGATGAGCCGCCGGCCGAGCCCCTTCCCCTGCTTAGACGGATCGATCGACAGCATTCCGAAATAGGCGCGCTCGCCTCGGCATGACAGGTACACGCCCCCCGCCAGTCCGTCACCGGCGTCTTCCAGCACGAGGAACTCCCCCTCGCGCATGAGGTCGACGATGTCGTCCGCGCTCGTGCGGTCGCCGATCTTGAAGAAGGCCTCGACCTGAAACGCGTCGTTGATGAGCGCGGCAAGTCGGGGGGCATCCGCGGAACCGGCGACACGAAGCATCAAGCCTGGCCGTCGAGAATCTCTCGGACTCTGTGTAACAGCTCAGCCGGCGGGTACGGCTTTGCCAGCAGCGTGGGGTGGCCATCCAATCCCGCATGCAGCGTGCTCTCCGAGTAACCGCTGCTGTAGAGCACCCGAATGTCGGGCCGCAGAGCGGTGAGGCGGTCAGCGAGGAGACGACCGCTCAAACCTGGCATCACCATATCGGTGATGAGCAGATGGATCTCCTTGCCGTACTCGCGCGCGATAGTGAGCGCTTCATCGCCATCGCGCGCTTCCAGCACGCGATACCCACATCTGCGCAACACATCGCGTGCGAGCGCACGCACACCTCCGTCATCTTCGGCGATCAGAATGGTCTCCGAGCCGGCCCTGGGCTCCGCACGGGGCACTGAGGGCAAGGCCGGTTCGATCGCCTCGTGCACCGCCGGCAGGTACACGTCAAACGTCGTTCCCTGGTCCAGCTGGCTGGCCACCCAGATGAAGCCGCCACTTTGTTTGACGATGCCGTACACCGTCGCCAGTCCCAGGCCCGTGCCTTTGCCGGGTGGCTTCGTCGTCAAGAACGGCTCGAAGATCCGAGACTGCGTCTCCTCGGACATCCCGACGCCCGTGTCGCTCACGGTCAATCTGACGTACCGGCCAGCCGTCATCGGAGGATGCCGCCGCGCCCAGACCGCATCGACATCCGCCACCGTGGTGGCAAAGCGCAGCTGCCCTCCTTGTGGCATGGCGTCTGCGGCGTTCACAGCGAGGTTCAACAGGACTTGTTCGAGCTGGCCAAGATCGGCGCGGACAGGATCCATCAACGATTGCAGATCGAGTACCACGTCGATGTGCTCCGGGATGGTACGTCGCAGCAGCTTGTGAATTTCAGCCACCAGCGTGTTCACATCGAGCACTCTCGTCTGCAGCATCTGCTTTCGGCTGAAGGCCAGCAGCTGTCTGGTCAACGCTGCCGCTCGTTCGGCGGCTTTGCGCACTTCCAGCAAGTCACCTCGGCGCGAATCGGCTTCGTCCACGGTCTCCATCACCAACTCGGTGTAGCCGCTGATAGCCGTGAGAAGATTGTTGAAATCGTGGGCGATGCCTCCTGCCAGAAGGCCGACGGCTTCCATTTTCTGACCTTGTCGGAGTTGCTCTTCGAGATTTTTGCGCTCGGTGACATCGCTCGAGACGCACAACACCGCGCGTGGGTGATCGGGCCCATGGTTCGTGGTTTCGAACGACACGGCGTGGGCGTCAACCCAACGCTCGCCGCTGTCGAGGCCGACCATACGAAACTCTGCCCGGCCCGGCGAACCGTTGCACGCGGCGCGGTGCACCTCCAGAAACCGCGGCCGGTCGTCCGGATGCACCAGATCCACGATGGGCCGCCCGGCGAGTTGGGAGATGTCATGGGCGCCGGCCATCTCGAGACCGGCGCGGTTCATGTCCAGGAGGAGGCCGTCCATCGAGACCAGCGTGACGCAGGCGGGCTCCGCATCGATGATCGTCTGCAAGCGCCGCTCGCTGCGACTGACAATCCCTGAGCGGCCGTCAACTTGTCGATGGCCGATTGCAGCTCCTTCGCGCGCGCGCGGACGCGTTCTTCCAATTCCTCGTTGGAACGCCTCAACCCCTCCTCTGCAACGCGGCGTCCTGATACCGCAGCACCGACGGTCAAACCGATGATGCTGGTCACCGCCGCGAATGCCTGCAGGAGTAGAAACGAATCGTGGATGGAGTGCCTCCCGAAGGCGCCGAGGCCGTGAGTGCTTCCCCAGATCGCGATGGCCGCAAGCACACACGTCGCCGTGGCGGCTTCGCGCTGGCCGAAACGCCATGCTGCCCAGACGCAGGCCGGGATCACCAGAAACGTCAGCGGATATTCGGTCACGACGAACACGGTCCAGCCGGCGACCACGAGCAGGACCGTCAGAGCGAACAGCTCGGCCCATTGCCTCCGTGACCAGCGAACGCGTGGACTCGCGTGCCAGAAGATGAGCGCTGGCGTCACCACCATCGCTCCCGAAGCGTCGCCCAGCCACCACGTCAGCCACAATCGCGAATACGCGGCCCCCTCGGCGAATCCGAACAGCGACAGCGTCGTCACGCCAACCGTGGCGGCCACGCTCGTGCTGACGAAACCGGCCAACAGCACGAAGAGGAGAATGCCCCGTCCGTGTTCGAAGGCGGAACGCCCGCCTGCGAATCGCTTCAACAGATATCCGCCCAGAAGGGCTTCGAGCGTATTTCCGGACGCAATCAGCAAAGAGGTGAGCGTGGTGCCGGCCGTCGATTCATTCGTCACGAAGGCGCCGAGGAAGATCGCGGGCCAGATCCGCGGGCCGAGGATCAGCACGGCGGCGAGCGAAATGCCGGTCGGTGGCCAGACGGCCGTGGCGCTCGCGTTGAGGGACGCCAGGGCCAGCCCCGCCTTGCCGGTGAGCACGTACGCCGCGAAAACAAGAAGATAGGGTCCGGCCTTGCGGACGACCGGCCCAAGGCTCTTCGAAGAGACCAGCACAATCTCTCTATCGGTAGGTACGCATCCTACGCCAGCAGTTTCGGCCGATACGGCTTTATGGATCTGGTAGCGCGGCGCCGCCATGACCCCATCTCTCACGCACCGCTCCCTGATGAGGCGCTCCATGGGTCGAACAGCGTCGTGACCGACGACTGAAAGTCGGAGACATTCCGCGTGACCAGCGTCAGTTGATGCACTTCCGCGGTCGCGGCGAGCAGGGCGTCGATCGCGGCTATCGCCTTACCGGCCCGGCCCCGCCGCGCCACGATGGTGCCCCAGACATCGGCCACGGCGGCGTCGACCGCCAGCACCCGGCCCTCGAATCGCTGCGGCAGCGCGTACGTGACCCAGTCATCGAGACGCTGCCGCCGACGGCCTGCCGGAAGACGTTCGACACCGAATCGAAGCTCGCCAAGCGTCACGACGCTGATAAACACGCGATCCTCGTCCACCTCTTCCAGAAATCTGACCACCCGTGGCTCGGGCCTCGGTTTCACCCATTCAGACACCACGTTGGTGTCGAGCAAAAAGCTCACAGCCCGATCTTTCTCGGCCGATCCTTTCGCCGCGCAAGGCGCAGACGCGAACGCGGCATGGGTGAGGCCGCGAAAAACTCGGCGAGGTTCCCGCTGCGGTTGGTCTTCCGCTGCCATTCGTCAGCGGCCACGACCACGGCCGTGGTCCGGCCGTTGCGCGTCACCGTCTGGGGTCCCTGGGTCTGGGCCCGATCGATCACTTCACTGAATTTGGCCTTCGCTTCGGCAACCGTCCAGATGCGGGGCTTTATGGTCATGATGGTCATTATAGTCATACCCGCGTCGCCGGCGGCGATCGCGATCGCATCGGTTCAAAAGGTCCATAACAGGTTATCGATCAGCCTCGTCGATCCCACCACGATGGCGCCGCCGATGAGGACCGCTCCCGTGACGGTGCTCACGGGCTGCAGGGTCGCCGGGTCTACGATCTCGAGGTACTCGAGCTTCAGCCCGTCCGTCTGCGGCACCTTCAGAGCAGCGCGCTTCCTGATTGCAGCCGCGTCGCGCTCGCCGGCGGCGATCGCGCGCCGCGCTTCGAGCAGTGCCTGGTACAAGCAGGCGGCGGACGCGCGGTCCCCGGCGGCAAGATGCCGGTTGCGCGAGCTCATCGCGAGCCCGTCGGCTTCGCGCACCGTGGGCACTCCCACGACGGCGACGGGCACATCGAAGTCGGACACGAGTCGTCTGACGATCGCGAGTTGCTGCGCGTCCTTCTCGCCGAAGTACGCGCGGTGCGGCTGCACGAGCTGAAGCAGCTTCAGCACGACCGTCGCCACGCCGCGAAAATGCCCCGGCCTGAATGGTCCGCAGAGATGATCGCCCAGGCGCCCGACGTCAACCGTGCACTCGGGAGGCTTCGGATAAATCTCCTGCTGTGACGGGGTGAACACGATGTCGACGCCGAGATCGCCGCACAGCGCGAGATCGGACTCGATCGTTCGAGGGTAGCGCGCCAGGTCGTCGGGTTTGTCGAACTGGAGCGGATTTACGAAGATGCTCACCACCACCACGCCGCACTCGGCGCGTGCGGTTCTGATTAGCTCCGCATGCCCCTGGTGCAGCGCCCCCAGCGTCGGAACCAGACCCCAGAGCCCCGTGCGTACGTGCGGCCCTGGATCGCCGGAACGCGCGGCGCGCAGGCGGCCGACGGTCTCAATCTGTTCGAGCACGAGTGGAAGATGACGAGCGCACATCTTCGACAAAGGCGCGCGCGGCGCTGACGATCGTGTCGCTGAGGTTGGCGTAGCGCTTCGCGAACGGTGGAATCTTGTCGTGCAGGCCGAGCAGATCGGAGCTGACGAGCACCTGCCCGTCGCAGTCCGGCCCCGCACCGATGCCGATCGTCGGGACATCAAGCGCGGCGGTAATTTTCGCGGCCAGCGCCGGCGGAATCCCTTCGAGGACGAGGGCGAAGGTGCCCGCATCCTGAAGCGCGAGCGCATCGTTGAAGATCAGATCGGCCTCTCGCTCCTCGCTCCCGCGCTGCCGGTAACCGCTCTGCTGGTTCACCGACTGCGGCAGCACCCCGAGGTGCCCCATCACGGGGATCCCGACGTCCACGAGCCGCCGCACGACGTCGGTGACGGAGCGTCCGCCTTCGATCTTCACGGCGGCGGCCCCGGCCTCCTTCAGCAGCCGCCCTGCGTTGCGCACCGCTTCGGACGGCGTCACCTGGTAGGTGAGAAACGGCATGTCGGCGATGACGAGGGCGCGCTCGGTGCCGCGGACGACGGCGGCGGTGTGGTGGATCATCACGTCAAGCGTCACGGGCAGCGTGGTGTCGTAGCCGAGCACCGCCGTCGCCACCGAATCGCCCACCAGCAGGACGTCGACGCCCGCGCGTTCCAGCAGCCGCGCGATCGTCGCATCGTAGGCGGTGAGCATGGCGAACTTCTCGCCGCGCTGCTTGCGGTCTTTCAGATGCGAAATGCGAATTCTCGTTCTTGCTAGCATAAATGTTGCTTCTACGGTCGAACTCGCAGGCTTGCGTGCGAATGTGAAGCTATCACAAACAAGATCTCCGTCCCATGTACTGATGCGCTACATCCGTGTCCGCCTGATTCGAAAACTTGCCGAGAAGCTCAACGGGGTCGATCTCTCCTCGCGGGCGGTCGGCGATATTTTCGAACTTCCGGAGCCGGCGGCTGCGCTCCTCATCGCCGCAGAATGGGCCATTCAGCTCGCACCGGACCCGGCGCAGGGCGGTGACCCGCATAGCTGAGGCTTTACCTGGTGGGTGGCCGGAAATAAGCGCGGCGGCGCCGATCGCGATCTCGGGTTCTTTCGAGTCCCTCTGACGAAATTCGCACCGAGAGGTTCCTAGCGGTGGGTGACGCCGAAGGCGAATTCCGTTCTCGAATAGTAGCGTGTGCCGGGCCTCAGTACCGTCGACGGAAACCCCGGCTTGTTCGGCGAATCGGGGTAGTGCTCTGTCTCGAGACAGAAACCCTGATGATCGTTGCCCGAATAGAACTGCAACCCCGGCTCCATCGTGCGGACGTCCATCGTGCGGCCGGTCGTGGGCTCCAGCACGCGCGCCGCGAGCGTCAGACCGGGGCCGGTGCGATTCAGGATGAAGTTGTGGTCGTAGTGCCCGCCGTTGCGCGCACCGATGGCCATCGGCACCCGGAAATCGAACGGCGTGCCGGCGACCGGCGCAATCTCCCCGGTAGGAATACCCCCGCCGGTTGTGGGCAGATAGGTGTTCGCTTCGATCGCCAGAGCATGGTCGAGCACGTCGCCGGCTCCCGCGCCGCGAAGGTTGAAGTACGCATGCTGCGTCAGGTTGACGTGAGTCGATGCGTCGGTCTCGGCCTCGTATTCGACGTGCAGTGCATGGCGATCCGTGAGCGTGTAGGTCACCTGCGCATCGAGGTTGCCCGGATAGCCTTCCTCGCCAGCGGGGCTTCTCCGCCGAAATACGACCCTGCTGCCGTTGCCCGCTGCCTCCGCGTCCCACAGGCGCTTGTCGAATCCGCCGAACCCGCCGTGCAGGTGATGGGGCGGGTCGTTGGCGCCGAGCTCATACAGACGACCGTCGAGTGAGAATCGCGCATTCGCGATCCGGTTCGCGTACCGCCCAACGACCGCGCCGTAGTACGGCGAATCAGCCACATAGCGAGCGAGGCGGTCGAACCCGAGGACGATATTGGCGGGATGGGAATCGCGATCGGGGGTCGTGAGCGAGACGATGATGCAGCCGTAGGTGATGACGCGCATCTCGAGCCCGGCCGCGTTGCGGAGCGGGATGACGTCGACGGCCCGGCCGTCGGGCAGAATTCCAAATGTGCTGCGCTGGGGCACTCGGCGCTTCTCGTGCTCTATCTAAGCACAGGCGTGTCAGACTGGGACATTCAGAATCCTCCGACCTATACCTCTCGAATGGCTAAGTCATGTCCCCTTAGCAGTTACCCGTTCCGGGCGATCCGGCAACGGACTTGCGGACGCTCCGGCGGAGGCTCTGGTGCGACACGAGACCGCGTCATCATCACAGTCGGCGTTCGTCATCGCTGGTGCGGCCCACGCATCGGCGCTGCGGCGCCGGCTCGCGCACGATCCGGCCATCACCGTATTTTCCGAGACGGAATCGCTCGACGCGCTCCGGCTGGTGCTCGAGAATCCGCCGAAAGTTCTGGTGTTCGATGCCGCCATCGTCAGAACGGCGCGTGGCGCGCTGATCGTGGCGCGGCTCAAAGAGCACGCGGGCGTGGACGTGCGCGTGTTGATCCAGGACGAGGCGAGCCTGCCGATGCTGCTCATCGAGCACGGCATCGCGCTTCACGCCGCCTCGCGGCCGATCGAGGGATGCGGCACGCGCGGCGCGAAACGTTTTCCGATGAAGCCTGACGTGGAGATCGTCGTCGACGGCGAGCGCAGCCGGCTCGTGAACCTGTCAGCCACCGGCGCCCAGGTCGTGCTGCCTGCGCGCGTTCAGCCAAGGCAGAGCGTGCGGATGACGCTCATCGGCGAGAAGTCGGAGAAACGGTTCAGCGCGCTCGTGGCGTGGTCGACGGTCGAGCTCGCGCGGTCGGGGGCGAAGTACCGTGCCGGCGTCAGCTTCGTCGATGCCGACGCCACCGCGATCGAAGCGTTCTGCCTGCGCCACGGCGAAACGGCCCAGGCCGCTAGAACTTCCAGCTGACCTGCACGCCCGAGATCGACAGTTCACGCCGTACGGTGTCCCGATTCTCTGGATATGATCGCTCGATTCTGGGCGCCGTCATCGGGTGGATTCGCGCGGCGCGGCGGACCGACAGATTAGCTCGACGATGGACTATTGACTATTGACCAATGACCATCGACCATTGACCCCCGTGCCCCGCGTATTCGGCGCGCTCCTGACGGTCGCCGCGCTCGCGGGGACGGCGCTCCCCGCCCAGGATCGTCCTGCCCGATTCCAATCCAGCGTCGACCTCATCAGCGTCACCGCGACGGTCGTCGACCGTGACGGCCGTCTCGTCACGGGGCTCCCGCGTGAGGCGTTCGAGATCTACGAAGACGGCGATCGGCAGGCGATCACGCAGTTCACCAACGAGCGCGTGCCGGTCAGCCTGGCGCTGTTGCTCGACGTCAGCGACAGCATGTACGGCCAGCGCCTGGTCGACGCCAGGATGGCCGCGGAGCGCTTCCTGTTCGAGCTCCTCGACAAGGAAGACGAGTTTTCGGTGATTGCGTTCAACCACGAACCTCTGCCGCTGACCGAGTGGACCCAGTCTCCGGAGATTGTCAGGCGCGCGATGGCCACGCTGCGGCCGTTCGGCTCGACCGCGCTGTACGACGCGGTCCTGACCACCCTCCCGATGATGAACACGCGGACCAGGCAGCGCGCGGCCGTGCTGATCATCTCCGATGGAGCGGACACGGCGAGCGACGCCGCGCTCCGCGACGTGCGCGCGGCGCTCATCCGCAGCGACGCGTTCGTGTACGCGATCGCCATCGACCCGCCTGCCAGGCGTGCGATCAACGAAACCGTGGACGTGACGGCCCTGAACGAGCTGACGGGCGGAAACGGCGGCAACACCGAGCCGGTGCACGAAACGGCCGGCATCGTCGCGGCGACCGCGCGCATTGCCGAGGAGCTCAACAGCCAGTACGTGCTGGGCTATCACTCGCCGCGGCCCCCTGACGGCAAGTACCGCAGCATTCGTGTGCGGGTCACCAACCCCGGGCACCGCGTCCGCGCGAGGCGTGGCTATATCGCGGAAGCGCGAAGCAGAACGCGCTGACGCGGGCGGCGCGAAGGCGATTAGGGTTTGACGCCGCGCGCGGCCATCATCGAGGCGACCCCGGGGCGGAGCACCGTGGCGGCGTCGATGTCGGCGTCTCCGCCGCGGGCATCGCCACGCCGCTGCTTGATGACGCCGCGGCCGTAGAGCGCGACCGCCGAGCCCGGATTGACGATGAGCGCCTGCGCAAAATCCGCGAGCGCGGATGTGTGCTCGCCGGTCCTGAAGAAGAGCGCGGCACGCCGCTCGAGCCCGTAGGACGACCGGGCATCCAGCCGCAGATGGGCCGAGTAATCCTTCAGCGCCAGGTCATCGCGGCCCGCCGCTTCGTGGCACACGCCGCGATCGACGAACGCGATGGGCTCGGCCGGGTTCAGCTCGATGACGCGACTGAAATCGGCGATCGCCTCGGCGCAGCGCGACGTCCCGGCGAGCATAATGGCGCGATTGAGGAACGCGTCGGTAAACGACGGATTTCGTCGAATCGCCTCGCCGTAGTCGCGGACGGCTTCGTCGTGCTGCCCGTTGAGGCGATACATGCTCGCGCGGTCTGCGTGCGCGGTCGCGGAGCCGGGCTCGAGCGCGAGCACCTGGGTGAAGTCGGCAATCGCCTTTCCGAAATCCTGGCGGGCCCCATGAACGGCCCCCCGGTTCGCGAAGGCTCTGGAGAATTTCGGATCCACCGTGATGGCGCGCCCGAAATCCTGCAGCGCGCGATCGTAATCGAGCAGCGCCACATAGGCCACGCCGCGATGCGTGTGGGCGGCGGCGAGGGCCCGGCCGCCTGCGCGGCCTGCCTGAATGATGCCCGAGCATGCGCTGATGGAAATCTCGGGATCGGGGTCCCCGCACCGATCGGTCTGACGCGCCCCAGCCGCGCACGGGTGCGCCAGAAAGAGCAAAGAGCCGAGAGCCACGAGCCGATACAGGTACATGCGCTAGGATCCCATCAGGAGTGACGACATGTCGAATGGAATCGAAGTCAAAACCGGGAACGAACGCCGCATGATCGCGTGGATTGGAAAAGCCGTGCGGGTCGAGGGAAAGGTCATCAGCGCCGAAGATCTGACGATTGACGGTGACGTCGAAGGCTCGATCGAGCTGGGCGGGCACAGCCTGACGATCGGTCAGGACGCGAGAATCAAGGCGGACCTGCTCGCGAAGACGGTCACGATCAGCGGAAAGGTGGCGGGCAACGTCAAAGCCGTCGAGAAAGTCGAGCTGCTGGCCACCGGATCGGTGGTCGGCGATATCACCGCCCCCCGATTCGTGATGGCTGACGGGGCTACCGTCATGGGCAAAGTTCAGGCGGGATGAAGGACGTGTGAGTGCTGGGCGCACACTTCTTCGTAGCGCGAATCGCGCGTCTGCTTGTAGAAATGTCCCATCGCGTAACCGCATAGCAGCTCGAAGTCGTACGCGCTCGCGAGCTGATTCCAGAGAATCTCGAGTCGAATCGCCCCATCCGGGTTGCCGTCCTGCCACAGGAGATCCACCATCTCGCCGTAGACGCGGATCGGACACGGTGTCCGGCCGGCGCACAGCCGCTCGATGACATCGCCTACGTTGCTCCTGAACAGCAGCGCATCGGGGCGATCCCCGACCATGAAAGAGCTGAGCACTTTTCGGGCATCGAGCATCTGCAGCTCGCCGGTCTTTTTGACGTCGGCCACATCGACGCCGCACGCGTCGAGCGCCCGTGCGATGTCCGCCGCATGCTCGCTGCCTGCCACGACGAGAACGGGCTGGCCCGC
>JANNJO010000110.1:0-46751 GCA_031395755.1 Acidobacteriota bacterium | reverse complement strand
GTGTCCGACAGGTCGGCATTGCCCAGCATGGCGTCGGTGAACCGCACCATGTTGAACACGATGTCGAGCTTCTCGTTGCGCGCCCACGACAGGATGTTGTCCGCATCATCGAGGTTCTGCGAAAAGATCGTCGTCGAGATGCCGAAGTTGAAGCTGTACTGTTTCTGCAGCTCGAGCATGGCGCGAATCGTCTCGTTGGCTTTATTGAACCCGTTCTTCACGTGACGCACGTCGTTGTGCATGTCGCCGACGCCGTCGATCGACACGCGCGTGCTGAAGATGACGCCCTTCTTGTTGCAAAGCTCGACGATCTTCGTGAGCATCGGAATTGCGCGATGCGGCGTGAGGCCGGTCGTGTTGATGCCGAACTTGCGGAGCCGCGGCAGGCGATTGAGCATCACCTCGCAGAGCTCGACCAGGTCGTTCCGGGTCGTGGGCTCGCCGCCCGACACGTTAGCGGTCTCGATGTTCTTCCAGAGACCCGACGAGAACACGCGATCGATGTCGGCCAGCGACATCTCGTTCTTACGATCGGCGCGCTTCCAGTTGTGGCACATCTCGCACTGGGCGTCGCACACCCAGGTGCAATGGAAAATGAGCACCGTGGGATGGATCGGCCTGACGGTTGCGATGTAGGCGTTGATCAGATCCCGGGGAGCGCTGAGGGCGGCCTTTGCGAGGTACTTGGCTGCGTAAACCTGAGCCATTGAATCGGTTGATTGTACGCGCTATCGCCCGGAAGGTAAAGAAAAAGCTCCACTTAGCGGCGTTTTACTCGGTTTTGTGCACCACGAATGCGAGTGTCTCAAACAGATTTTTCCTGACCCGGAACAGCAGGTCCTCCGTGCGGGTGTACCGCGACAGGGCATCGAGGCCGGGCAGGTGGGCCAGAATGGCCCCAGCGGCAAGAGCGTCGCGCGCAGGCCCTGTAGCGAGGCCGATGCTCCGTACTACGCGGGTAATGTCGAAGCCGCCGTCATACAGGAGTTGCCTGACGCGTCGCTCGGTTGTGATGAAATTGTGGGTGTAGTCGATGTCCCAGAAGAAGGCGCGCTCCTTCATGTAGTCGGGCACCACGACAAACAGGACGCCCTTGGGACGAAGAATGCGGCGCGCCTCGGCCACGAACTCGCGCGCGGCGTCGATGCCGGACATGTGCTCGAGCACCTGATCCGCGTAGACGACGTCGGCGGTCTCGTCGCCGGAAGGAATCGGCGGCGTCCACGCGTGCACCACATCCAGGCCCTCGCCCTTCAGCGTGTCGGCCAGCACACGGCTCGCTTCGACGCCGCGATACCGCCACCCTGCAGCGACCGCGGCGTTCGCGAGGCTGCCATGCCCGGGCCCGATTTCGAGAAGATCGCCCGGAGGCTTCGCATAGCGCATAACTAGAGCGAGGCGAGCCTCCTCGATGCGCTTGCGCCTCGCTGCGCCGGCGCCGGTAAGCTTTCGCTCAGAAAACCATCGGTAGAACGTGTCTGCCATCTAGAAAATGAAGTGCAGCCCGGCGGTATTGGTGGCCCCGAGGCTGCTCTCGCACAGCCGCCACTGCTGATTTTCGTAGGTCGCCGTCAGGCGGCAATTTCCCGTTGCCACGGTCGTGTCGCCGGGTTTACCCCAAGGACCGGCCTGCTTCACGATCGACGTGAACTTACAGCGCGCGAGCGTCGTGGCCAGTGTGCGTGCCGGGTTGATGGTGACGCTCGAAATCGTATAGCTCGACTGCGACGGCAGAATCGTGAAGTTCAGGCGATTGTTTGTTACATCAGTCAGCTCGAGCGCCTTGCCGCGGCACGAGTCGCTGAAGTTTCTGACGCACGCTTGAGGCGACACTTCAGGATGGGTGAAATCATCAAGAAACTGAAGCACCAGCCCCCGAATGGATGCATCGGAGTCTTCGACACGGATGGCGGGGCTGACGGCCGTCACGCGATGTTCCGCCGGCTGAACAGGGGTGCCGTATTGATCCACGACCGCTACCGTGAGTTTGTGCGATCCGACGGCGCCCGCTCCTGTCGGCGCCTTCCACGTCACCACGCGGCCCGTGCCGGTGAAGCTGCCGGCCGGCGCCGTCCACTCATACTTCAAACTGTCCGCGGGCGTCTCGTCGTCCGACACGTTGGCGGTCACCGTGACCTGATCTCCGACTTCGGCGCGCTCGGTGCTGACGATCACCGCAAGAATCCTCGGCGGGTTATTCGGCGTCGGCGCCGGCCCGGGAACCGTGTTTGGGTTAGGGCTGATCGGCGTCGGACCTGTCGGCGGGGTCACCGGACCAGAACAGCCCGCGGCCAGCAGGGTAAGTGCCGCCAGTTTCCATAGGCGCATGTCCCGGAAATTATACGTGCAAAGCGAACACCCGCAAAGAGATCGGGCTGCCTCACGCACCCGCATCATGTATCACGCGCGCCCAATCAGCACGAGCGCCTCGTAGCCGCTCAGCGTAAAGGTCTCGCCGGCCTTGACCGTCAACTGCCTGACGATCTTCCCCGTTCCAGGATCTCTGACCTCAATAGTCGCGCCGGTCCGGGCGTGCATCGTGACGGGCTTCTCCGCCCCGAGCAGCAGTGCGACGAAGCCGGTTCCAGATGTCGCCGCATACACCTCCGCATCCCCCTGAATCGGCGCCATGGCGGCGCGCGGCTCCTGGCGCGTCCAGTTGGCAAGCCCGGCCGGGAGATACGACCTGGCTGCCGCCAGCGCCGCGGCGGTTTCCTTGAACGACGGAAGCTCGTCGAAATTCGCATGGCGGCGAAGCGGCGGCGCCAGGTCCGCTGCGCCGCCGCCCCGAATCCCGGGTCCGGCGTGGAGCACGTACGCCGCGTTGTTCGCGAGGAACGTCATGACGTAGCCAGAGGCGATGCGAGAGATATCGGCATCGCTGCGGACGGAGCTCTCGGGCCCGATGGGCTCATTGTTGAAGACGACCGCCGGAAGGCGGCCGGGGCATTTGGAGTCGTAGGCAGACGGGTAGCTCCAGGGCAGGCGCAGCGGACCAAGAGGGCCTTCTCGGCCAAAGCTGCGTTCGTAGTGGATCGTCGCCGCATCTGCGCCTGTATCAGCGTACGTGGCGCAGGCCGCACCTGTGCCAGGAGCGCTGAGTGCAACCATCACCGATGTCTGATCGTTCAGCCGACTGCCCAGCCGGTGCAGCTCGGCGAGACCGTCCGGGCCGGGAAATCCATTGGACCGCGCTTCGTTAGCGATCTCGAACGCGAAGATTTTCTGCTCGCGCCCGCGCGCGAGCTTCGCAAACCGATCGACGAGGGCATCACGCGACGGCCCCGCCGGCGTCGAAGGGCTGCCACCGAACAGCGTCCACTGCACGCGCATGCCGTACCGGTCGTAGGCGAGATCCGTGAGCCCCGCGATGACGGCGTCGTAATCCGTCCAGCGCGGATCGGTTTCCCGATCTCCCCAGCTCGCGCCTCCAACAGAGCCGAGCACACGAACGTAGTCGACGCCGGCGCTGCGCAACGCTGCGAGATTCCGCTCGAGCCTCGGGCGGTCGAATTTGTATCCCCAGCCGCCCCAGAACAGCGTGGCGCCAAGGGCATTAAAAGGACCGCCAGCGTCGGCCACGGCGTGCGCTTCGGCTCGGACCGGTCCCTGAGGGGGTTGACGGTCACGCGGGTCTTGCGCGGGGGATGCCGGCCCAGCCTCGAAAATGCCGATAAGAACGATTAAACTAGCCCATCTGAACGGGCCGACCTCGGTATTCATGCGCGTCTTCTCAAGTACCACGTTTCCTCTCACGAAGCCAGCGCGCGCCGCGCGCGGCCTGCTGCTCTGTGGTGTTCTGCAGATGGCTGCCTGCGGCGGAAAGACACCGATCCAGCCGCCTCCGCCTCCGCCACCGGGGCAGTTGGTGATGAGCTGTCCGGCCGAAAAGGTTGCCGAAGCGTCAAGACCTGAGGGCACCGACGTCCATTTTGATTCGCCCACGCCGACCGGCGGGCGGGCGCCCTACGCCATCGCGTGCACCCCGGGCTCCGGCAGCGTGTTTCCCATCGGCGAGACCGCCGTGCGATGCATGGCGACGGACGCCGATACGGCGCAAGTCGCGTGCGGCTTCACCGTTCGCGTGCGCGTCTCGCAGACGCTGTCCCGCACTAAGTTTCTCGCCTTCGGCGACAGCATTACGTTCGGTGTCGTCTCTCTTGCCCCGCTGATCATGCTCGGCCCGCCCGATACCTATCCATTCAAGCTCGAGCAGATGCTGCTGGAGCGCTATCCATCGCAAACATTTGTCGTCGACAACAGGGGAAAGAGCGGAGAAGAGACCCGCGGGGGCGCTCAGCGGCTCCCGTCGGAGATTATGGAGACGGCGCCGCAGGTGCTGCTTCTCTTGGAAGGCATCAATAACATCAACGGACTGTCGACTGCGACGCAGGTCTCAGGACTGCGCACGATGATTACAGAGGCGCAACGTCGCGACGTGGAAGTCATCATTGCCACAGTGATGCCAGTATCGCCTACGTGGCGGCACTACCAGCCCGGAAACACGCCCTCGAAGATTCAGGCGCTGAACACGGAAATTTTCTCTCTCGTCGCTCAGTACAAGCTGGGCAACCCGGTCGATCTGTTCACAATGTTCCAGGCCACCCCCAGCTTGCTGGGTAGCGATGGAATCCACCCCACGGCGGAAGGCCAGACGCGGATTGCCGAAGCGTTCAGGGACGAAATCATTCGCCGCTATGACGGCCGTGCGACAATGACGTCCCGACTGCTCAACATGCCTGTAAACGATGCCCGATAGCAAACCACGACTGGCTGTCGTTGACCTGGCCTCGTGCTGCCGGCGAAGGCGTTCCGCGCGTACGTAACGTTGCTGTTAACCTTGGTATACTCCAGACCTTACGTGCTCGATGCTTAGTCCAGAGGCGGCACGCGGCACCGCCCCCCCACCGGCGCTGCGCAACGGTGAACGCGAGCTCAAGTTTGCCGTGCCCGACGGCCGCGTCGATATGGCGCGACGCTGGTTGGAGCGCATCTGCAGACGCGATCCCGATTTCCCCGCGGCCGTGGTCTGGACTATCTATTACGACACGCCACGATTGGCTTCGTTGGGTGAAAAGATCAACAGCGACTACTTGAAGCGGAAGATTCGAGTGCGCTGGTACTCCGACCTTCACGGATGCGCGGCCGGCCCGGCATTTGTGGAAGCCAAGCTTCGCGTCGGGAATCGGCGCTTCAAGGCCCGCTCACGGCTCCCTCAAGCGGCCGAAGAGCTCGCGGCGTGGGACCTCCAGGACCCACGCCTCAAGGAATTCCCCTTGCTCCTGCAGGAACATGGCGTCGGCGCCCGCGACCTGTGGCAGCCGGTAATACTGATCCGGTATCGCCGCGATCGGTTCATCGAACCGGTGAGCGGTTCGCGCGTCAGCCTGGATTCGGATATCGCCGGGGCGGCAGTTAACCCGACGTTTCTCTCAGCGGCCGACCTGACGGCCATCGGGTTGTCGGTGCTCGAGGTCAAAGGGACACGCAATGAGTTGCCCCCGGCGCTGCGTGGGCTCTTGCACCTGGGCCTCCACAAACGCTCGTTCTCGAAGTTCCTTGCCGTCTACGCGCACATGACGCGGCGGCCATTCTAGGAGTCAGACCCCCAAAGATGCAGACATGCAGCAGCAGCTGAACAGCCTATTCGGAGCGTTGGCACAGGGAACCGGGCCGCAAGTGAGCGAGCTGCCGTTTCTCATGTTGATGACCGTCTCGCTGTTATCGTCGCTC
This sequence comes from Acidobacteriota bacterium, assembly GCA_031395755.1. Lineage (GTDB taxonomy): Bacteria > Acidobacteriota > Vicinamibacteria > Vicinamibacterales > JAMQPK01 > JAMQPK01. The sequence continues at coordinate 41,018 of JANNJO010000110.1, read as the reverse complement.
TTCACTTCGTATCTCTACGTTCACTTCTACTCGAACCGCTCGACCGGCAGTCAGGTGCATCGTGCGTTTCCGCTGCTGGGCATCTCGGTGACCGCCATCTTCATCACCATTCAGTTTTCACTTCCGCTGTCGCTCGGCTTGCTGGGCGCGCTCTCGATCGTCCGCTTTCGCACGCCGATCAAGGAACCGGAGGAGATTGGCTTCATCATGCTCGTGATTTCGACCTCGATCGCCATCGCGACCTTCAAGCTGGCCTTTGTCGGCATCATCTTCGTCGTCGCCTTGGCCGCGCTGTTTGCGATGTCGCTGACGCGGCGGCTGAGCGGCGCGTCTTCCGACGGCACGATCGTCATCTCGCTGCCGGCCGGTGGGAAACCGGCGGACCCGGCGGGGATTACCGCCCTGCTCCGCAAGCGGCTTCCCAAAGCCAGGCTCGAGAGCGTGTCGCAGAACGATCGAGAGACGGTCGTGTCGTACAACGTCCAGAGGATCTCCGACAGCTCCTTGACCGGGCTACAGGCAGAGCTGACCGCGGAGGCGGGCCCATCGAGCTACAACGTCTTCTTCAACCGACCCGGCGCATTGTAGATGCCCACACGGCGGTTCCCTTCGTGGCTGCTCATCGTCGCGACCGGGGCGATTTGCGCTGCGGCCATCGCGCTGGAGTCGGCGGATCTGTTCCCGGCCTGGCGATTCGCCGTCCAGTGGAGCCCTGCCGCTCTATCAAGTTCCCAGGCGAAGCCGTCGCTCGAGGTCGCCCGCGGCGTGCCGGTGCTCTCTCTCTCGCTCGACGAGGCCGATCTCCTCGATCCCGCAACGGGACTTCTGCGGAACAGGTTGAAGCACGGAGCAGGATGGGAGCGCAAAGGCAGCGTGTCGTACTTCGACGACGGGCGTCTCGTGTTTACACACGTAGTCGGCGTGCGCGTCCATGGCGGCGGCAGCCGCGAACTCGCGCCGCGAGTCGGATACCGGCTCTACTTTCGGCGTCGATACGGCCCTCGTGAGGCTCCGCCCGGCGTGCTCTTCAGCCCGGCGGCGCAGCCGTTGCGACGGCTCGTCGTCCACGACGACGTGCGCCGCGATCCGGGAGGCATGTACTGGCATTTCGTCAATCCGCTTGCGTATGACATCGCGAGAGCCGTGGGGGCGATCGCGCCGGAAACAAAGCCCGTGCAATTCTTCGTGAACGGTGAGTATTACGGTCCATTTGTGCTGACCGAACGCTTTGACGAACGCTATTTCGCGGCCCATTGGGGCTACGACAACGTCCTCTTCAGCCAGCAGGAAATGGACACGCTGTGGCAGTGGGTCCTGCACACGCGCCCGCTCACCATGGAAAACGTCTCGCAGCATGTCAACATCGACAACCTGACTCGCTGGTTTCTCGCCGTGGCGTTTTCTGCGACACGAGATGCGTATCAGGGACCCGGGCAGTTTCTCGATCGAACAAAACACACCGGTGGCTGGTTCTGGGTGAACTGGGACATGGATCAAAGCTTTCGGGACTGGAATCTCGATAGCTATCAGTACCTCCTGGAACGCGTGAGCGAGCAGCGGCGCGGCCGCAATCCCGCGGAGCCGCGGGCGCTGATACTGACGCATCTCATCGCCGAGGACGCTCGGTATCGGCACCACCTCAAACAGGTGGTGCAGAAAGCGCTGAATCATCAGATCACCGAGGCGTTCCTGCAGGAGCGCTATCAGCACTACCGCGAGACGTCCACCCAGCTACTGCACGTAGAGCAGCTCGAATACCACCAACGGTTGCGGCAGTTCATCGAAAGACGCCGCGCGTTCTTTCGGCTCACGACGGAGCAATGGCTGAACTCTCCGCCAAGCCAGCCGGTGACGCTCACAGCCCCAAGCCGCGCCACCCTGATCATCGATGGCGAACGCGTAGGGAGCGGCTATCGCGGGGTGTACTTTCCGGACCTTGAAGTGGTCGTCGATGTGGCAAATGAGCAGCGAGCTGGATTTTCCGGATGGCGAATAAACGGGCGTGTCGTGTCCGGAGCATCGCCCCTGACATTCACCGCCGCTGAACCGACGCACATCGAAGCGTTATTCGGCACTCCGACGGCGACTCCATCACTCCCGGCTCCTGAGACGCCAGCTGCCCCGCCACTCCCCGCGCGAACGGTGTGGCGAAGCATTCCGGCCGGATCCTCCTGGATGGGTTGCGTACCCAGCGATACACAATGTGAGAGTGCAGAGCAGCCACGGGTGCGGACGACATTCTCTGAGCCGTTCCAAATGCTGGACCGTGAGGTGGCGGCTGGAGATTTCAGAGCATTTGCCGCGGCGACCTCGCGGCAGATGCCCCGCCAGCCGGAGTGGTACGCCGACGACACCCATCCGGTGGTCAACGTGACCTGGGATGAGGCGCTCGCGTATTGCGAATGGGCCGGGGGCAGACTGCCGACCGAAGCGGAGTGGGAGCACGCCGCGCGCGGCGGCGTCGATGGTCGTTTCTTCCCTTGGGGCGATGAGTTCGCCGGACAAGCGGTCGCGCGACACGATCTGGACAAGGAACAATACCCCTTCACCGCACCCGTAGGCTTGTTTCCGCCAAACGATTACGGCCTTCATAATATGGCTGGCAACGTCTGGGAGTGGACCTCGAGCGAGCACCGGCCGACGCATGCAGCCGCGCCTGTTGGCGGCTACGACCTTCGAACGATCAAAGGCGGCGGCTGGGACAACAACATCCGGCGGTTGCGCGTCTCGGAACGAGCAGCCTTGTCACGTCGCGGCCGGCATAATCTTTATGTCGGCTTCCGCTGCGTTCGGGCCGTGCCGTGAACACGCTATCTCCTTCACGCCGTCCTGGTGCTGTCGTGCTCTCCTCGGCGTTGGTCGCTGGGATTGCCCTCTGGCTCAGCCGCGCATCGTTCGATCTTGCCGGTACGGCCGACGCGCCGCTGCGCGTGGCGATGCTGCCCGCGCTACCCGAACTCGCCGGGCTCATCGTGCTCACACTGCTGGTCGCAACGGCGGTTGCGTCTCTCCTGCGCTGGAATGCCGCTGCCGCAGACGTCCTCACTCCGTTGTTTTCGCTCGCGTTCCTCGCGCTTCCATATCTCCCGTGGCTGCCCGACTGGCTGCCAGCCCTGCGACTGCTCGCCGGTCCGGGCCGATCGCTCGTGTGGATGATTGTGCTCGGTCAGGTCACATGGCTTCTCGGTAGTGAACTGACGAAACGCGTCCAAGCTGGTCCGGGACCGATCGTCAGCTCGCTCGCAATTTTTACCGCCAGCGTATGTGCCTACATCTGGGCCTTCTCACGAATCGCCGGCGTGCTGGACCCCCTCCCCCTTCGATTGATCGCTGCCGCCGGGGTGGCGGTGCTGGTGTGGTGGTCGGCGTTCGCCGTGAGCCGATCGAAGGCTGCCGCCACGTTCGGGTGGGCATCAGTCTGCTTCAGCGCGCCCTTCCTGCTGAACAGTCAACAGTTAGTGCCGGACGCGTTTGTCGATATGTTTATCACTCTTCGGAACCTGCCGGCCGCGAAGCTGGAGTCGGTGGCGGCAGGTGCACCAGGGGTGCTGCTCGATCAGGAGTTTGGCCTGTTCGCGTATGCGCCTGTCCTTCTGCTCGGTTTCCTCGGGCTCGCGGGATTGGCGCGAGAGCGCGCGCGACGTCCGCTCGCCCTGGCGCTGAGCGTGGCGGTGCTGATCCTGATTGGACTGGCAGGATCGCTGGATCCCTGGTGGAGCGACTCGATGATGCCAGGAAAAACGGTGCTTCTGGTGCTGCCGCTTCTCGCCCCCCCCATCGCCTGGCTGTACGCGCGCGCCGTCGGGCACACAGGGCGGCGCGCCGGCCTGCAAATTCTGCTGCTCATGAGCCTCGCCGTCACACTCACGATCGTACACGACATCTCCCGCCTACCGCTGCCGCAGGAAGGTGACGGGTCGTCTTCCCTCCTTCAGTGGGTCTCGCCCACATGGCAACTGTGGAACGACGCGCCAAGTTACGTCACGACCACGCCACTGGCGGCATTCCTTCGCGCGGCCTTGTGGCTTGTCACCTTTGCGATCGTGGGATGGCTGATCGCGCGCAGGACTGACACGGGAGGCCGCGCAAGCCTGTTCGCGTCCACAGTCGCGTTGGGGGCCTTCGTTGCTGCCGCCTCCCTCAGCGCCGCGCTGTTGCGCGATGAGAAGCAGCGGGGATTTGATGCCGAGGGCCGTGTGCTGTTTCCGATGATGGAAACCTTCTCCCCGCGGGTGCGCCCGATCGGTGTGAAGTACGACCCGTTCTCTATCGTCAGCCCTGCAGCCCTGCCGCCGTTGTTCTCACTGGCGGCCTTACCCGGCCAGCGCCTCGATCCTCAGCCTGTGCGAGTCGTGTTGAACGCGCGTTTCCGTCTGCCCGCAGGCGAATACCTGGTCGACATGCAGGGATCCGATCTGGCGGGCACGGTACCGAACGCCTCCGTTGGACTCCAGATCGGGCGAGAGGGACGCCCACTGGAAACCTGGCCGCTGGCGATCGTACCTGGCGGCTGGGCCCAGCACCGCTTCCGTTTGCCACTCGACGCCGAGTTCGTGGGACTTCGCGCGTCGCGGCAGGTTGAACGGACGATCGCCGCGCTCCGCGTAAAGGCGGTGCACGTCGAAGAGGCTCCGCGCCGCTTCGAAACACCCACGCTGCTCTCGGCGGCCGACTTCGGGGTCGCGAGGGCTTTTTTTCATGACTCGGGCGCGCACACAGAGGCTGACGGCTTCTGGGTCAGGGGACGCACCACGGCCAGGATGACGATTCTGAAGTCCAGAGCGAGTGACTCATCCCTGACGCTCGCGATTCACAGTGGAGCGCGACCGAATGCGCTGACCCTGGCGACACCTGACTGGGAAAAGCGGATTGATCTCGTTCCGGGGCTGACAACGAGGATTGACGTCCCTTCCAGGTCCGGCGAGGCGTTCATCCGGCTGTCAATTACGACCGCCGATGGGTTTGTTCCGTCGGAAATCGAACCCGGCAGCAGGGACCGGCGCCTCCTGGGCGCGTGGGTGGCCTTTATCCCCGACGATAGGTCCAGAACGTCCGGAGCCCCCTGATCCAGTCTTTCGCGCCGATCTTCTTCCCCTCTTCGCGGCTACGGGGAAAGTACTGGATGGGAACCTCGGCGATGCGGCGGCCGCGGGCCAGCACCTTGGACGTCATCTCGTGATCCAGCTCAAACCCCGTCGTCTGCAGGTTCAGGTCGTTGAGCAACACGCGCGGATACAGCTTCAATGCGGTCACCGTGTCGGTGAGATACCGCCCCGTGCAGATGAGCGCTGCAAGGCTGAGGCTGCGGCCCCCGAGGTACGCGGTCCACGACTGTTGCGCGTGCCTGCTTCCGACAATTCCGTTTGTATAGCGGCTGCCGTATACGACATCGGCGCCTCCTGACAGCAGCGTCTGCACCATCGGGCGGTAATCCTGCGGGTCGTACTCGAGGTCCGCGTCCTGAATCATCACGTAGTCGCCGGTGGCCTGCTCGATGCCTGTCCGAACGGCCCGACCTTTTCCGCCGTTGCGCTCGTGGCGACACAAGATGACATCGGGGAATCGGGTGACGGCCTCGGCCGTCCCGTCTCTCGAGCAGTCGTCGACGACGATGACTTCTTTTTCGAACCCCTGCGGGCGGAGATCGACCGCGCGGATCCGTTCGAGCAGGGTGCCGATGAACCGCTCCTCGTTGTAGGCGGGGATAACGATCGACAGCCGCTTCACGATCGATCCCGCGCGAGGAGGTACTGTTCCAAGCGCAGCCGATCCTCCGGCGTATTGATTCCGACGGCCTCCATCTCGTTCGTGCATGGGAACGTCAGCACCCGATGGCCGTGTTGAGCCATCCATGGAATGAACGGAAGAAAATTGCGCTCGCGCGTCGCCGAGGCCTGGAGCGCCTCGGCGCGGAAGCGCGGCAGCCAGTTGAAGTATCCGTCCGGAGACAGGGAGAACACGCCCAAGTCGCTTTCGCCCACCGGCGGCATGGCATCCCCCTCGCGACGCTGGCGGATAGCGGAGATGCTCCCCTCCGTATCTCGATCGATGTGGATGTAGGGATTGTCCTGACGAGCGGTCGGGAAGATGACATGCGCCTGTGGATGCTCTTCCGATACACGCCGCAGCGTCGCGATGGTGTCGTGGTGCACGCCGATCTGATCGCACCACGTGATCCAGATGCGATCCGCGCCGGGATCGAGCGTGGCATCAGCCCCCAGGAGGATTGCGTCGAGCATCCCCGTCGGCTCCGGCTGGCGCGCGTACTCCACGTCGAGATCGCACGCCACGCTCTTGCAGTGCTCCCGCACCGCGTGTTCGAACGACGGATGGACGATCAGCACGAAACGCTGGACGACGCTCCGATAGAGATCGAATAGATGGTCGATCATGGCCCTGCCATTAACCGTCGTTAAGACCTTGGGAGTGGAGCTCTGAAGACGGGTGCCAGCGCCGGCCGCTGGGATGATTAAGACGGTATCAGGATTGCGCACGCCGCGACACCTTCAGATCGGCCGGCGTCGGCGCTATGGCCGCCGGCGGCTGCTTCGCATGCGTCATCCGCTGCCAGGCGATGAGCGCCAGCGATCGCAGGCCCTCGCCTGGCGTCGTTCGACGCACGCGTTCGGGCGACAGCGGGAGGAACCTCACAGGCGTTTCGAGCACATCGGCCTTCTCGGCGAGGAGCGCCGACAGAAGATATTGATTGGCCAGCTTGTCGTCCGGCCCCACCGGCAAGCCTGTCAGGAAGGCCGCGCGCATGCCCCGAACACCCGACAGCGTGTCCGAGATGTACCGGCCGAATAACACCAGGTAGGCGGCACTCAGGACGTGGCTCCCGAGCAAGCTCATCGATCCGAGCACGGCGTTGTGGTTATACCGAAGCCGATACGACACCTCGATGTCTTTCAGCGAGAGGCGCCGGCTGCCCCATACGGCATCCAACCGCCCTGTCATGAGCGGCGAGATGACGCCCACGAGATCTTCTCCACGGTACATTCCCGATGACTCGAACAGCACGGCGTAGTCGAACTCCCCCTCCGCCAAAGCGAGCTTAAACGCCTTGCCCGCCGGCGCGCCGGCGTGCTTCAAATTCCGCAGCGCGATGGGCAGCGGCTGCATGAAGGCGTCCTCGAGGTCGGTCTCGGCGGTGTAGAAAACCGCGACATCGACGGCAAGGTCCTGAATCCCGCCACGCAGCATCTCCAGCACCGATTGGCTCAGCTTGTTCAACGAGGCCGCGTCGTACAGCCAAATCGCGACCCTCTGGCGGCGCCGCTGCGACAAGAAGGTGTTGAGAAACGGCGTCAGCACTTTCGACGCATCGTGCCGGCCGCTCACACCGTCTTCGTAGTGCCCGATCCGGACGAGACGCGGGTCCTCGAGCGTTTCGAGGCGGCCAAGGGGAACATAGGCCGCAGCCTCGTCCGTTTCGGGAACTCGCGGGTCGTTGATGATGTAATGCGTGATCAGGCTGGGCACCGGCAACGGCAGGCGCCCCTTTTCTTTCAGGTAGTAGACCGCCCGCTCGACGATATCCACCGCGCTGCTTCCTGAAATCTCGGAGTCCGCCTGGAGATTGGTCACGAGCAGCTTCATCGCGGTCAGGTTCGAGGCGATGGCCCGACTCAAGTCCTTCGTCAGGTAGGACGGAAACAAGCTCGAGTGCTGCGTCCCGGGCGCATAGATAATCAGATTGGCGGCTGAGATGCGAGCGCGAAGCCGCGGATTGAGCGGCAAGGCTAAGGACCGCTCCGCGAGCCAATGGACGCAGTGCTCGCGCGGCTGCCCCGCGAGACGAGTGCGGTCTTCCTCGGTGAGAGGCCGGTCAATGAGAAACACTTCCGAGATGCGGTTGTGTTGCTTCGCGTCGACGATCTCGGCCTCGCTGACGAGGATGCCTCGATCGACCTCCAGGGCCACCAGAAAGGCGTTGCTGCCGTCGGTCACGTTCTCCACGAGACCCTGAGGCAGCCCCAGCAGGCCACAGTAGTCGTCGACCGCGTCGTTGAAACGCCGCCCGCTGAGCAAGTAGGAACCGGCAAACACGAGATTGCCGATCGCGCAGTCGGAGAACTCGAATGCGCGGCCCGCCTCGAGTTCCCTGCGCGCGGCCTCGATGCGTGTGCGGACATGCGGCCCGCTCGCCGCAGCGACCGTCTCGAGGGCCTGCAGCCCTTGTTCGAGTGAACAGGGAGTCGGCAGCCTGGCGTCGAGCGTTTCGATGAGACTCTCGGGGCACGAACGAAGCTCGCGCGCCACCCGCGAAGCGTTCTTGCGGAAATCCGAAGGCCCGAGGCTGTCTCCGAGAAACCGCCGCACCTCCCCGGTGGACGCGCCATCGTCGTACCCGTTGATCGCGATTGTCAGCGCGATGTCTGGACGGCTGATGAGCTGTTGTGAGAGGACTCCCGATCCGCGGCCGCCCGAGAAGAGCACCACGTTCACAAGTGCGCCTTCGGGGTTGGGGGCCACTAGACGCTCAGTGAATGCGGACGCGCCTCTCCCTGAGAGGACTCGCGTACTTCCCTGATCACATAGGTGGGTTTGTCCTGCGATTCGTGATAGGTCCGCGACATGATTTCCGCCAGCAGCCCCATCGTGAGGAGTTGAATACCCGAAAAAATCAGCAGGACTGCGAGTAGCAGCAACGGACGATTCGCGATCGATTCATGCCCGAACAGCCGCTCGTAGGACAGGTAGGCCGCAATGGCGAACCCGAGAATGCCCATCGGTACGCCGATGAGACCAAACATCTGCAGGGGGCGCGTCGAGTAACTGAGCAGGAACTTGACCGTCAGCAGATCCAGAACGACGCGAAACGTTCTCGAGAGGCCGTACTTTGAGAGGCCGTGCTGTCGCGCGCGATGATTCACGACGACCTCGGCGATCTTCACGCCCATCTCGCTGGCAATCGCCGGAAGGAAGCGATGCATCTCTCCGTAGAGCTTGATCGGCTTCACGACCTCCGATCGAAAGACCTTCAGCGAGCACCCGTAGTCGTGCAGCGTCACGCCGGTCGACCACGAGATCAGCTTGTTGGCCACTGCCGACGGAAGCCGACGCGTCAGCCAGGCGTCCTTGCGCTCTTTCCGCCAGCCGCACACGATGTCGTAGCCGTCCTCGATGCGGCGAATCATGTCGGGCAGATCACGTGGGTCGTTCTGCAGATCGCCATCGGATGTCGCGATCACGCGGCCGCGAGCATGCCTGAATCCCGCGGCGAACGCCGCCGTCTGTCCAAAGTTTCTGCGGAATCGGATGATGCGCCAGCGGGGATCGCGCTGCTGGCATTGCGCGAGGCGATCGAAGCTGTCGTCGGTGCTGCCGTCATCGACCGCGAGGACTTCATAGCTCCGCCCCCACCGCTCGAGCGCCTCCGTGAGTTCTGCGTAGAGGGCTTCGATATTCGGCGATTCGTTGCGGATGGGAATGACAACCGAGAGCTCAGGGTTCATTGTTTGTTCCAGAGGCCCCTGCCCTCTGGATCGAAGCCGCTATTATACAGGCACTTAGTCCGATGCTTGGGCTGGTTTCCGGCGGCGCGCCCAGAGGTAATAGCCGATACCGCCAACGAGCACCAGAAGGCCAAGGGCGAGCCCGACGATTTTCCCGTTGTCGCGAATGTAGTCGAGGGCCTGTTTACCGTACATCACGGCCAGGATGCCTTCACCAAAATACCGAACGCCACGGCCGACGGCGATGGCCCAAATGAAGGTCGTCAGTGGAATGTTCGCCACCCCGCCCATGAGCACGAAAATCTTGAACGGTGCAGGGGGCGGCAACAGAGCGGGGACGATCAACGCCATGGCCCCATACTTCCGCATCAACTTGGACGCTCGCTCAACGTTGCCACCGCTGAATCGCTTACGCAGCAGGCGCTCGCCGCCCTTGCGGCCGACGAAATACAGGGCCAGGCAACCGGCGACCGATCCGAGTGTCGCCATCGTCGCGTACAACACCATCCGCTCTGGGTGATTGACGACGGCGATGACGATGAGCAGGTCGTTGACCTCGGGGAACGAGAGAAACGACGAGTCGAGGAACGCAATGATGAACAGTCCCGGGGCACCGATGCTGAGCGCGAAGGTTTCGATCCATGCTGTGATTCGGGCCATTCAGAGATTAATATTCTAGTCGCGAAGTGACCGATCGTTTTCCAAAAGTGCTGGCGGCGCTCGGCCTGGCGACAGGCGTCGCGGCGGCGCTCTTCTACTATCGGCAAGGGCTCACGCTGAGCCACTACGATGCCAAGGCGCATCTGGTCGTGGCGCGCCGGGTGCTCGACAGCCTGACGCCGGAGTATTCGCAAATCGGCGCCGTCTGGCTCCCGCTTCCCCATCTGCTCAACCTTCTTCCGGTTCAGGTTGACGCGTTTTATCGCACGGGCGCATCAGCCGTGGCGATTTCAGTGCTGTCGTTTGCCGTGGCGTGTTATGCCATCGCGTATCTCGTGCAGCGCGTGACGGGCTCGAGCGCCGCAGCGGCGCTCAGCGTCATCATGGTGGCGACCGACCCTGACGTTCTCTACCTGCAATCGACGCCGATGACCGAGCCCCTGCTCTTCGGCCTGATGCTGCTCGCCATCAGCTTCGTGTATGACTGGGTAGAGGTGTCGTCAGCGGTGGCGCAGGACGCTCGCCCTGCCGTTCAGCAGGTTGGGCGCATCCGGGCGAAGGCGGGATGGGTTCTCGTTGCGGCGTGCCTGACGCGTTACGAGGCATGGGTTGTCACCGCCGCGGTTCTGGCACTCGCGGCGATCGCGCTATGGCGCGCGGGACGATCGCTGCCGGAGGCGCTGAAGTCGACCGCACAACTTGCCGCCTACCCTGTTCTCGCGGTTGTCGCCTTCTTCTTTCACAGCTGGTTCACGACCGGTGACTGGTTTGTCACCGGCGGTTTCTTCGTTCCGGACAATATCGCCACTGGCCGGCCGCATGTGGCCTTCATGGCCGTCGTTTACGGCATGCGAACCCTGGCCGGCACTCCGTTTGTCGTGATCGCGCTCGCAGGTGCCATTGCACTGCTGTGGCGCGGCCTCTCGAAGCCCGAGCGCGCGGCATCTCTCGTGGTTCTTGCGCTGGCTGGCTTCATGGTGCTGCCCGCCTATGCCTTTTACCGAGGCCATCCGTTCCGCATGCGCTACATGGTTGCGCCCGTTGTGGGCGCGTCGGTGTTCGTGGGCATCGCGATCGGGATGCTCCGGGGATGGCGGCGACCGGCCGTTGCGATGACGGTCGCGGTCTGGCTTGCCGCAACTGTCCGGCCGCTCGACGCGCAGGCTCCCATGGTTCAGGAAGCACAATGGGACGTTCCGTTCAGTCTCGAACGGAAGAATGTCACGGCCTGCCTGATGCGCGAGTACAGCGGTGAGCGCATCCTCGCAAGCATGGGCTCGCTTGCGCATTACATGCAGGAGTTGTCGCACTCCGGCATCAAGATCCGCGACTTCGTGCACGAAGGGAACCTGCCGTACTGGCACGAGGCCATCGAACTGCCGAAAGGCCATGTCGGCTGGATTCTCGTGGAGGAGCGCGCCGAAGGCGGCGACCTGCTTGCCGCCCGCACGCGCGAATCATCCGAGTTTCTCACCGGCTTCACGCGTGTCTGCTCAGACGGCGGCGTGGCGCTGTACAAGGCTCTAGCTGGTAGCCGGTAGCTCGTAGCGTGATGTGGGCTGCGAGCTACCAGCTACGAACTGCCCTGCCCCGCGTGATGTTCAGCATGTCGTCGTGGATCTTGCCGTTCGTGGCCAGCAGCTGGGGCCGCCGGGAAGAGAAGGTGCCGCCGGCGAAATCGGTCACTCTTCCGCCGGCTTCTTCGACCAGGATCGTGCCGGCGGCGATGTCCCAGGGCTTGAGGTCCTGTTCCCAGAAACCATCCATGCGGCCGGAGGCAATGTAGCAGAGGTCGAGCGCCGCCGATCCGAGCCGCCTGACCGCGCGGGCCTGGCCGACGAACTCACCGAAAAGCCCGACAATCTCCGGAATGCGATCGTGAATGTCGTACGGGAACCCGGTGACGAGCATCGATTCGACCAGCGTCGACGCCTCGGACACGCGGATCGGCTTTCCGTTCAGAAAGGCTCCACGGCTCCGCTCCGCGACGAACAGCTCCTTGCGAGTAGGATCGTACACGGCGCCGATCTCCCCCTTGCCGTCGATCTCGAGCGCCAGCGACGAGCAGAAAATCGGCAGGCCATGCGCGTAGTTGTTCGTGCCGTCGATCGGATCGAAGACCCAGCAATGAGACGCGCCGCGCGTCGCCGCGTCCTCACCGAACTCTTCGGCGAGGATCGTGTGATCCGGGAAACGCTCCGCAATCATCTTGCGAAACATCGTCTCGACGGCGACGTCCGCTTCCGTCACCAGGTCGATCGCGCCCTTGTGGGACACCTGAAAGCCGGTGTCGATGAAGCCCATCTGGATTTCGCCGGCCTTGATGACGGCTTCGATCGCCGTGGAGAGGAACAGCGGGTTCTTCGACATGCTAGCTGGCACGGATGTGCTTCAGCATCCGCACCTCCATGCCGCCCTCGCTGGAAAGCCCCATGGTGACGTCATCCATGAATTGCTTGATGAGGAAAATTCCGCGGCCGCTCGATCGAAGGACGTTCTCGGCCGTCAAAGGGTCGTTGAGCTGCAAGGGATCGAACCCAAGGCCCTGGTCGCGCACGCGCACGATCAGATCCGCGGGCTCGGACTCAGGCGTGGCTGTGAAATCTATGAACACGATCTTGGCGGGATCGCCTTTGTTGCCGTGCATGATGGCGTTGATCACCGTCTCACGCACCGCCATGGTCGTCCAGTGCAGCGATTCTTCGTCGAGGCCGACCTGCCGCGCAATGTGCTCGGTGACCGCCTGAACCAAGTCCAGCGCCTCGATGGTGCTGTGGATTTCGAGATGCACATCCTGGAAATCGCAGGGCATCGTATCGGACGTAGTATAGTCTCCCGATGGCTTCAATCGCCGCGACGACGGTGAGGCCTGCTCGTCGCGTACGGGGGACAATCGGGCTCGCCGGTGACAAGTCCATTTCCCATCGCTACGCGCTGCTCGCCGCCCTGGCCGCTGGTCGCACCACCATCTACCAGTTTTCGCTCGGCGCCGACTGCGCCGCCACGCTCGATTGCCTCATGAACGCCGGCGTCGAGATCGGGAAAACCCGTTCGGCCGAGCGCGGCCTGACCGTGGAAATCTCGGGGCGTGGGCTCCGCGGACTTCGGCCTTCCCATCACCCGCTCGATGCTCAGAACTCCGGGACAACCATGCGCCTGCTGTCGGGCGTGCTTGCCGCGCATCCTTTCACCTCGGTGCTCCAAGGCGACGCCTCGCTCACGAAGCGCCCGATGGAGAGGGTCATCCTCCCCCTCGAACAAATGGGTGCGCGCATCGAGGCGCACGACGGGAAGCCCCCGCTGACCATTCACGGCGGCGCACTGACGGGCATCCGCTACCGCACCGAAGTGCCGAGCGCACAGGTCAAGAGCGCCATCCTGCTCGCGGGCCTGCAGGGGGACGGCACGACCGTCGTAGAGGAAGACGCCGCCACCCGCAACCACACTGAGCTCGCGCTGCGCGCCTTTGGAGCGACCGTCACCGTGGAAGGAAATACGGTTGGGCTGGCAGGAGGACAATCCCTGCGTGGCGGCGAGTTCGTCGTCCCAGGAGATCTCTCGTCGGCCGCCTTCTGGCTGGCCGCCGCCGCCGGGGTCCCCGGATCCGACGTCGAGATCCACAACGTTGGCCTCAATCCCACACGGACGGCGCTGCTGAACGTGCTGCGGAAGGGCGGTGCGACGATCGACGAGCACATCGAGCGCGAGGCCGGCGGCGAGCCCTCGGGAACGGTGCGTGTGCGGTATGGGCACCCCGGATCGTTAACTCTAGGGGCGGAGGACGTCCCTTACCTTATCGATGAAATTCCGGCGCTGGCCGCCTGGGCGGCCCACGGCGGAGAACTGCACGTGACCGGCGCGGGCGAGCTGCGCATCAAGGAAAGCGACCGAATCAGTGCGCTCGTGCGTGGATTCCGGGCGCTTGGAGCGGATGTCGACGAGTTCCCCGATGGATTTCACCTGCGCGGCTCACGACGACTCAAGGGCGGACGAGCGGATGCGGCCGGCGATCACCGCCTCGCTATGGCTTTCGCCATCGCCGCTCTCGGAGCGGACGCGCCATCTGTCATCAGCGGTGCGGACTCGGTGGCCATCTCCTACCCCGAGTTCTTCGCGACCCTCGAATCGCTCTGCGAGTGACCATTCCCTCTTGAAGACGGACAAGATTTATCTCGTCGGTTTCATGGCTGCGGGGAAGACCACACTGGCGCAGGCGCTCGGGCGGCGTCTCGGTTGGCGTGCGGACGACGTGGACGCGCTGATCGAGGCGCGTGAACGGCGCACGGTCGCCGAGATCTTCGCCCGCGACGGCGAATCCTATTTCCGCTCCGTCGAGCGGCAGGTGATCTGGTCGCTGCTGCCGCAGCGCCACGCGGTGATCGCCACCGGCGGCGGCACGTTCATCGATCCGGAGAATCGCGCGGCCATCAATGCCGACGGGTTATCTGTCTGGCTTGATGTCCCCTTCGACGTGCTCTTGAATAGAATACCGTTGGACGGCCGCCGGCCGATGGCCAACGATCGGGTTCAGATGGCGCTGCTCTACGAGAGCCGCCGCCTCGCGTACCAGCAGGCGCAGGTGCGCCTCGATGCATCGCGCGCGCGTGCTGAAGAGCTCGTCGAACAACTCATCGAGCAGCTCGAGTAACGATGCGCTATCTGGTTCTCAGTGATATTCACAGCAACCTTGAAGCGCTCGAAGCGGTGCTGAAGGCCGCCGCTGCGCACAAATACGACGCCGTGCTGGTGCTCGGCGATCTGGTCGGCTATGGGGCCGATCCGAACGCCGTCGTCGAGCGGATTCGTGCGCTCAAGCCGGCCGCGTCGGTGCGCGGCAACCACGACAAGGTGGCGGCCGGACTCGACACGGCGGACGACTTCAACCCCATGGCGAGAGCCGCCGCGAACTGGACGCGCGAGGCGCTTACGCCGGCGACGCTGGAATACCTCCGCGATCTACCGGTCGGACCGAAGATCGTCGACGACGATATCGAGATCTGTCACGGCTCTCCGCTCGACGAAGACCTCTACGTCGTCGCCGATCTCGATGCGGCACGATCCATCGCCGTGGCGAGACGCCCGCTCTGTCTATTCGGACACACGCACGTGGCGCTCCGCGGCAGAATGGACGCGCAGCGGAGGCTCGAAATCGACACACCCGAGGGACACCCTGAGTTTCCGACGACGCTCGAAGCGGATGCGAAGTATCTCGTCAATCCGGGGTCGGTGGGACAACCCCGCGACGGCGACGCGCGTGCGGCGTATGCGATCGCGGACGCCGCACGGCGGATCGTGACACTCTATCGAGTGGCGTATCCGATCGAAGTGGCGCAAAAGAAGATCCTGGAAGCAGGCCTGCCGCCGACCCTGGCGTACAGGTTAGGAATGGGGCGCTGAGCGCCGCTCGCGCTTCTTCATTTCCATCGCAAACGCGTCCTGCGCCGCGCGGGAGCCGAGAATCCAGCCGATCACGATCCCGACGAACAGCACGACGGGAATGAAGATGAAGTGCGCCGACGTCATGTTGGCGAAGGTCATGGGCGTTTGTTCGCCAGTTGCGTGGAGAGCGCTCGGAGGTCCTGCTCCACCTTCCCGAGTTTCCTCCACATCACCCAGACATAGGCCAGGAATGCGAGCCACACGAAGGCATACGCGGCAATCACCAGCGGTGCGGAGGGCAGTTGCTCGCTCGCGGGAATTTCGGTCACCGGCTTGAATTCGGACTGGCCCGGCTGCGCCAACAGCGCCGCGTTCATCAGCAGAAAGAGACTCAGATGGACTATTTTCATTCGTCGCTCTCGAGATAAAGCTGATCCAGCATCGCGCGCTGCTGTTCGACGCTCATGCGCAGCAGCATCAGCGCCATGTACAGCAGCAGGAAGCCCGCGAACGCGTACCACAGCGGAAAGGCAAAATCGACCGGTAGGGTCGGCACGACCGACGTCAGCGGGTGGATAGTGCGCCAGATGTTGACCGACAGATAGACGAACGGAGCGGTCGCCATGCCGAAGAGGGCCAGCCCTGCTGCGAGAATCTCGGAGCCGGCCCCGCCGTAGCGCCTGAGGAGCAGATACGAGACGAAGACCATCCACATCAGCAGAGACAATGTGAGCCGGGGGTCCCACACCCACCACACACCCCACGCCTTGCGCGCCCACAACGGCCCGGTCACCATCGCCATCGCGCCGTAGAGCACCGTCAGCTCAGCGGCCGCGTAGGCCATCCAGTCGTACACGGGCCGTCTCTTTACAAGAAACACCGCACTGACGATGCCGCAGAAGATGGCCGATAGCAGCATCAGCATGGCCGGCGGCATGTGGAAATAGAACACTTTCTGGACGAGCCCCATGGTCGACTCGTAAGGCGCACGAACAATGACAATCGGCGCCGTCATGAAGATGAGGCCGGCGATCGCGAGCAAGGGGAGGACAGCTTTGCGCATGGTTACCCGGTCACCATCATTCAGTCATCAGGGATTCGAACGTCCAGAGCGACAACGTGACAAATACTACGTCAAAGGCCAGGAGGAGCATCACCCAGAGACGCGCCATCTCGAGCTGCGGCTCCACCGCCAGCAATGCGCTTGTTCCGCGCACCCCCGCGATCATCACCGGGATTGTGACCGGATACAGCAGGATCGGCAAGAGCACGTCGCGGCTGCGGGCGCGGGCCAGCATGGCGGCGAACAACGTGCCGACGGTGGCGAACCCGACCGTGCCGAGCACAAGCAGTGCCGCCGTCAGGACCAGATGATCGAACAGCTTGGCCTGAAACAGCAGGGCGACCAGCGGCACGACGACGATCTCGGTCGCGATGAGCAGGGTCACGATGCCGACGAGCTTACCGACGTAGACGGCGGCACGGGAGCCCGGGGCCATGAGGAGCGCGCGCAGCGTGTCGCCATATCGCTCGCGCTCGAATGTACGGCCGAGCGCCAGCGTGCCCGAGAATGCGATGGCGATCCACAGAATGCCGGCCGCCGCGTCCCCGAGCGCCCTGCCGTCTCCCCCCTCTCCGACGAACGAGACGGAGAAGACGACCACGCAAGACAGAGCGAAGAACACCGTCGTGTTGATCAGCTCGCGGCTTCGCGCTTCGATCGCGAGATCTTTTCTGGCCACAATCCAGACGACGCGCCAGAACATATTCACGACGCGGTCCCTGCGTGAAGCCGATCCTGGTACCGCTTGCGCAAGCCGCGAACCTCCGGTTCGGTCCCGGAAATGCGCCCGTCCTGCAGGATGACCGCCCGGTCGAGCACTCTCTCGGCTACATCGAGATCGTGCGTGGCCAGCAAGGTGATGCAACCGGCCGCGCGCAGTTCTCGCAGGCGGGCGATCAGCGCGTAGGTCGATGTATCGTCGAGCCCGGTGAATGGCTCGTCGAGCAGCAGCAGCCGCGGGTTGTGCAGCAGCGCACGCTCGAGCGCGAGCCGCTGGCGCATGCCTCGCGAGAAACCCGACACGAGATCGGCGCCCCGATCCCCGAGCCGCGCACGGTCGAGAGCCCTGGCGGCGAGTGTTTGAGGGTCGGCGACGCCGTACAGCCGGCCGAAGAACGCGAGGTTCTCAAAAGCGGTGAGCTCGGAATAGAGATGCAGGTCGTGCGACAGGACGCCGATTTTCGATCGAAGGACGGACCCGGACTCTCGGGCCGTGCGACCACCGTATCGAACCTCCCCTGCCGAGGCTGTCGCCAGGGTCGAGATAATGGCCAGCAACGTCGATTTGCCCGCGCCGTTCGGCCCGAGCAGGCCGACGATCTCGCCCGCACGGCAGTCGAACGTCACGCGTGAGAGCGCGCGGCGGCGGCCGAAATTGCGGCTCAGTTCCTGGATGGAAACCTCGAGGAAATCGACGCTCACGCGGCGGCGCCCGGGCCCCCGCGCGCCGCAGCCGCGCGTGGGAGCCCGCCCTGGCCGCCCTGGGCGTCCAGATCGCGGTAGACGCGCTCGAGTTGAGCCATGAGCGCAGTCCGGCGGTCGCCGTATCGCGCGGCATCGATGCTGCCCGCCCGCTTCTGCTGCTCGAGCCGCACAAAATCGTTGAAGAGTTTCTCGCGCTTGCTGCTCAACTGCTTCGACCGCCCGGCGTTGGCACCCTGCTGTGGAGGCTTCATCGCGGCCCAGACACCTCCGCCGATCATGAGGGCGGCGAGGGCCAAGGCGAGTTGGCGCGGGACCGCGCTCTTGTGAGGCAGCCCGGAAATATTCAGCGTCAGTATTCCTCCGGCCGGAATCGCCGGGCCCTGCGCGAGGATGTACCGCTCGCCGTCGAAGTCGCGCTCCTGCACGCTCGGAAGCTGGGGCGACGTAAAGGTCAGTTCGCCGACTTTCTTGATGAGCACGGCCAGGCCAGGCACGGGAAGCGGTATCGTCTGCTGAATGGAGACGTCGCCGGTGTCGAACGGCATTCGGTATGCGACCTGCACCGGTGTCTGCCCGGAGGCAAACGGACCCGTCACGGTGACGCGATCGCCCCGCGCGATCGCCTGCGGCGCCCCTCCCAGGATCGTCGTCGTTTGCGCGCCGGTCGGCATATCCATGAACAACGCCGACGGCGGATTGACCGGCGCGCGCGCGGTGTTCTGGATGTCGAGGATGTAATACACCTGGAGCGAGCCGTCTCCCGGCTCGATGATGACCCGCGTCTGATCGCCAAGCACGACGTTGCCGGCCACCGGCTGAAAGACCGGCGGTGGCGTCTCACCGCCCTTGAGCGTTGCCACCAGCATCACGCGGATGCCGCCGTCGCCGGGCCACGGAAAATCCTGAGACTCGAGGCGCTCGCCGTCCACGACGGCGACGGCCTTCACGGTCGTGCCGGCGCCGACGCCGCTGAACTGCGCGCGCCCGTTCTCATCGGTTTTGACGGTGACAACCTTTCCGCCGGCGTGCATTTCGACGGGATGACCCTGAATATTGTTCGAGAGCTGTCCACGAATCAATCGAACAGACACATGACCCGTCTGAAGGTCCGTCACCGGCCGCGGAATACCAGACATCTGTTTGGGATCCGGCATCTGGAGCTGACCGAAGGCAGGGGTCGCGAGAGGAAAAAGGATTAAGGAAGAAGGAATAAGAAACGCGAGCAACAGCGCGAGCAGTTTCATGCCGCACGACTTGCAGAAGCGCGCATCGATGTCGTTTGCCGTGCCGCAGCTCGCACACGAGCCTGGACTCAAGTCCTGGGCCACGGTTTCCTGCTCTTGGCTCTCTGAACTTTGCCCTGTCTGCGTACTATCTACCGGCGCCACCCCACCTGCCTTTACCATCCGGCTGGCCAGCTCCCGCTCGATGATCTCGCGATATCCGCTCCCGGACTTATCGAGCTGCTCGAGCAGGCGCACGGCGCGGGAGCGGAGCCGCCCGACCATCTCTTCGTAGTCGCCCGCCGCGACTTTTCCCATCGCGTGATCGAACTCGAGCTCCTTGATGGACCGCAGCACCAGACTCTTCTCGCGCTCGATGGCCACGCGTGTGTGCCCGCCGACCATCTCGGGCTCTCGTGTCTCGCCCGTCACCAGTGGACGCAGGGCATTGAGCGACGCCAGCCCTACGAGGGCTGCCGCAAAGATGCCGAGGCAGACGAGAATCAGATTCTCCGCGCTGGTTCCGCGAATGATGAACACCGCGACGGTCGCGCAGACAAGCGCGCCGAGCGTGAAGAATTGCCACGGCCGCAGCTGGTCGGACGTCTGGGGCGTTGGAGGCAAGGGGTTAATCGAGGTTTTCGAGCTCGCGGTCGAGGCGGGCCTGGAGCGCCGCATCTTCCGCGGACACGTTGGCAGACGCTTGGGGCGCATCGGGCGCCCGCGATCGGCGCGACCACTTTCTCACGAAGAATACGCCCGCGAAGGCCCCGAGCCCACCGAACGCATACGGAAACAGCCACCCGAGGCGGTTGAAGCCCTGGTCCAGCGGTTCAATCAGGATGTCCTGCCCGCCAAAGTCGCGGACGAACGTGGCGATGATGGCGTCGTGATCGTTGCCCGCGGCCATCAACTCGCGAATCTTCGCGGACTGCGCGGCGTGCCCTCCGCAGTTCGGCATGCCGCAGTTGTCGAGCGCGCGTCGGCAGCTGCACGTGCACACAATCTCGGAATGGAGCCGCTTCTCGAGCGGATCCTTCGGGACGAGCGGAATGTTCTGCCCGCTGCCGGCCTGCGCAAACACGGGCGCGGCGAGGCTCGCCATCAGCAGCAGCATGCCGGCCGTCGTCGCGACTTCCGCCGGGAATTTCGCCATGGCGAAGGCGAACGTCCGCTCCGGCAGCAACACGATGCCGGTTCCGAACGCCATGACCGCGAAGCCGACCCAGATCCAATTGATCAGCGGGTTGACGACGATGTCCACGCTCGCCGACTGATCGCTCACCTGATACGAAGGCAGGACGAGATACAGATCCTCACCCCACATCCGGCGAATCGCGACTTCGGTCGTTGGCTCTTCGTGCTTGTTGAAGAACCAGCGGGCGGGATACATCTTCCCTATTTCCTTGTCGCCGTCGAACGCGGTGAAATGGCCCGTCACCATCTGCTTCTGATCGTCCTGCGTCACGCGCAGCGCATCCATGCGGATGGTGTAATTGCCGACCGTCGTCTGTTGCCCCGGCTTCAGCAAGACCTGCTCGGATTTCTTGAATCCCTGTCCTGCGAATCCCAGGAACATCAGGACGATGCCCACGTGGACGATGTAGCCGCCATACCGGCGCCGCGAACGCCCAACCAGCCCAATCGTCGCCGTCAACAGGTCTGTGCCGGTGCTCTTCCGCCGAATCACCGCGCCGCGAAAGAATTCCTGACTGATCGTCCCCAGGACGAATGCTGAAAAGGCGAAGCAGATCCCGGAAGACCAGACTCGAACGCCCAGGGCGAGCACGAGCGCCGCGGCCGTCGCGCCAGCGACGGTCGGCCACAGGAACTGGTAGCGGAGATTCTCGACGCTCGATTTCCGCCAGGCCAGCAGGGGACCGATGCCGGTCAGCAACAACAGCATGAGGCCGATGGGCAGCATCCACCGGTTGAAAAACGGCGGCCCCACCGTCAGGCGCTCTCCCGTCAGTGCCTCGCTGATCGTCGGAAACATCGTGGCGAAGAGCACGAAGAACGCGCAGAACAGCAAGATCCAGTTGTTCACCATGAACGCCGCTTCGCGCGACGCCCACGAGTCGAGCTCGTTGCTCGAACGCAGCAGGGGAAGCCGGTAGATCACCAGGCCGAAGCTGAAGACCAGCACGACGACCATGAAGATGCTGAACATCATGGCCAGCTCGGGGTTCTCGCCGAACGAGTGGACCGACTGCACGATGCCGGAGCGCGTCATGAACGTCGCAAAAATCGTCAGGAAGAACGTGAGGATCACCAACGTCACGTTCCACACGCGCAGCATGCTGCGCCGTTCCTGCACCATCACCGAATGGAAAAACGCGGTCGCCGTGAACCATGGCAGAAGGCCGGCGTTCTCCACCGGGTCCCAGCCCCAGAATCCGCCCCAGCCGAGCTCTTCGTACGCCCAAATCATGCCGAGGGTGAGGCCGAAGGACAGAAAGATCCACGCGAACATCGTCCAGCGCCGCACCGCGCGGAGCCAGGCATCGTCGAGGTGCCCTGTAATGAGCGCCGCCATGCCGAAGGCGAAGGGGATGGTCATGCCCACCAGGCCGATGTACAGCGACGGCGGATGAATCACCATGTACACGTTCTGCAGCAGCGGATTCAGCCCCTCGCCGTCGGGCGGCGCCGCCGTCAGAAACGTGTCGAACGGGTTGTTGTGGATGAGCATGAGGAACAGAAAGAACATCTGCACCCCGCAAATCACCGCCACAACGTAAGGGATAAGCTCGCGATGGCGATCGCGGTTGACATGCACCGCGATGCTGCCGAAGCACGCCAGTAGGAACACCCAGAACATGATGGAGCCGTCAAGGCCACCCCAGTACGAGGTGATCTTGAAGAAGAGCGGCTGCACCGAATCCGAGTAGCGCGAGACGTATTTGATGGAAAAATCGTCGGTGACGAACGCCTGCACGATTAGCACGGAGGCCATCACCATCAGCGCGGTCACCAGGTGGAACGCACCGATTCCACTGTCGACGAGTTTTCTCGAGCCGCGGCGGGCGCCCGCAACGGAGACCGCCGCCGCGTAGCTGCAGACGACGAACGTCGTCAGAAGGATGAAGTATCCGAGTGTTGCCATGATCAGTTGCTCGTGCTGGTCGAGGGTATTTTCGACTTCAGGTCGTATCCCGGCTTCGCCTCTTCGTACTTCGATGGGCATTTGGCCATGACGCCGTTTGGCTCCACCTGGAAGTTGCCGTCGGTCATCAGCCGCCCTTTGAGCACCACCTCGGCTTCGTCCTTGAAGGTGTCCGGCAGAATTCCGGTGTAGGACGCGTGCACGACGCTGCCCTTGTTCTCGACCTTGAACTGGTACTCCAGCGTGTTGGGCTTCTGCTCCCATGTGCCCTTCACGACGTAGCCATGCAGCTGGAGAGACTTGCCCCTCCACTGGTCGGGGCTGGTCATCACCTCGTCCACGTGCTTGTAGTACGCCGTGTCCTGTCGAAGGGAGTACCACAGCAACCCGCCGAAGGCGGACAGGAGCACGATCGCGGTGACGGCAATCTTCGCAAATTTATGCGTCATAAGGGTGCCTTGAGAATATCACAGCCCAGTTCCTTTAAGAGCTCGTAGACACGAGAGATAGGCAACCCGACCACGTTCGAGTACGAGCCCTCGATTCCTTCGATAAACCGCGAAGCCAGGCCCTGAACGGCGTACCCGCCGGCCTTGTCGGACCCCTCCCCCGTCGAGGAGTACCACGCGACTTCCTCGTCGCTCATTTTGGCCATCCGCACCCGCGTCGGCTCGACATGTACGAGGCGCCGATCTTGCGCACATAGGCAGACGCCCGTGAGCACGTCGTGCGTGCGACCGGACAACAACCTAAGCATCCGCGCCGCGTCGGCCGCGTCGGTGGGTTTCCCGAGCGCCTGCCCGCCGACGACCACCGTCGTGTCTGCGCCGAGCACGACGCCATCGGGGTAGCGTGCCGGCACTGCCCCTGCTTTCGCTTCAGCCAGACGCGCGACCGCATCCTCCGGTTTCTCGCCCGCATGAAACCGCTCGTCGATTTCGACCGGTGAGACTTCGAACGGAATGCCGGCGGCGCGAAGGAGTTCTGCGCGTCGCGTGGAGGCCGACGCGAGGATCAGGCGCATGGCATCGCAATGTTACACTGCCGGTCGTGGACGCTATTCACACCCTCGTGCCTCGCGCGCTCACCGAACTGTTCAGTCACGGACCGATGTCGCAAGGCAAACTGGAGGTGGCGTGGCGCGTCGCGGTAGGCAATGCGCTCTGCCGAGTCACCGCAGTCCGGCTGCAGCTCGATGGTTCCGTTGAAGTTCAGCCCTCCGATCAGCGCTGGCAGAGGGAGCTGAAGCGGTCGTCGTCCATGATTCTAGGCCGGCTGAATACGCTGCTCGGGGCCGGCACGGTGACGCGTCTCGTTGTGAAGTGACATGCGGACTCCAGTTCTCGTCAGCGCCGCTCGACTGCCTACCGGAAAATTTCTCGGCAAGCTGAAGAGCTTACAGGCGACCGAGCTTGGCGCTCTGGCCGTCCGGGAGGCCGTCGCGCGGGCCGGCGTCGATCCGACGCTCGTCGAAGAGTGCATCTTTGGCAACGTGATCTCCGCTGGCCTTGGACAGAATCCTGCTCGACAGGCGGCTCTCAACGGTGGACTGAGCGACGAGGTCGGTGCGCTGACGATCAACAAGGTCTGCGGATCGGGCCTGAAGGCCGTGATGCTCGCGGCGCAGGCCATTGCGCTGGGCGACATCGAGATCGCCGTCGCAGGGGGCATGGAATCGATGAGCAATGCCCCCTACCTGCTGCCCCGCGTGCGGGAAGGACTGCGCATGGGCGACGCCACGGTCGTTGACGCGATGATTCACGACGGTCTCTGGTGCGCCTTCGAGCATTGCCACATGGGCGTATCCGGCGAGTACGTCGCCGAGCAGTTTGGCGTCTCGAGAGACGCGCAGGACGCCTACGCGGCAGAGAGCCATCAGAAGGCCGCGCGCGCGGCCGCCGAAGGCCGTTTCGCCTCGGAAATCGTACCGGTTGAGATCCCGCAGCTCAAAGGCGCGGCGATCATCATGGACCAGGATGAAACGATTCGTCCGGATTCCACGCCGGACACCTTGAAAGACTTGAAACCGGCTTTCAAGAAGGATGGATCGGTGACGGCAGGAAATGCGCCAGGCGTCAACGACGGCGCCGCGGCCGTTGTCGTCATGTCCGAAGAACGGGCCGCCTCATTGAAGGCGGTACCCATGGCGCGCATCGCCGGCTACGCCACGAGCGGCCTGGCGCCGAAGCTGGTGTTGATGACGCCGGTCGAGTCCATTAGAAAACTCTTGAAAAAGATCGGCTGGACGCTTGCCGATGTCGGCCTCTTCGAAATCAACGAGGCCTTCGCTGCCCAGATGGTGGCCATCATCAAGGAGCTCGGTGTCGATCCCGCTCGCGTCAACGTCAACGGTGGTGCTATCGCGCTCGGCCATCCCATCGGCGCCAGCGGAGCGCGCGTGCTGACGACGCTGCTGTATGCCATGCAGCAGCGCGGGGCGAAGCGCGGCGTGGCGTCGTTGTGTCTCGGCGGCGGGAACGGCGTGGCGATGGCGGTGGAGATGTAACGACAAGGAAAAAGGAAGATGGAATAGAGATCAGCATGTCACGCCGTTCTTTTCCGTCTTCCTTGTTCCATTTTCCCTATCGCTTACTCAGGGTCTGTCCACTCCAGACGACCCAGGCGACCAGCAGTATCGGCGTGAGCACGAGTAATTCCCACCCTAGCGCGAGCACGTTGCCGAAGATAAATTCGTCCGGCAGCCAGTAGCGCCGGGACACCTCGCCGAACACGTCGTAGCCGGACAGAAAGTACCTAGAGGAGAACGGCCAGAAGATCATCAGGCCCGGTGGGCGTGACGTGTCCTTTCCCAGCGAGTCGAGCAACAGGTGGGAGGCATGGGCAGCCATGATGGCTGCCGCCGCCGCCGGCGCATTCGAGATGCGTCGCCGCAGAATGACCCAGCTCGCCACCCCCACCATGGCCACCGCGCCCAGGCTGTGCGTGTAGGTGCGATGCGAGCCGACGAGCAGATCGAGATCCGGGAGCACGGCCCCCGCCGCGGCCGCGATCAGCAGTCGCGGCGAGAACAATCCCGGGCGGCGAGCGGCGGAATATGTGAACAGCGCGGCGGCGAGACCGCCAATGGCGTGCCCGACTGGGGTTGGCATTCGTGGCGTAGATAGTGGCAGTTCTTGCCAAAGTTGTTCAAGAAGACGATGGCTGAAAGTGCCATAGTTCAAATGCCCAAGTTGAGGGGCGAAAGTCCATGTGTCTGTAAGTAGCTGAAAATAAGGAGTCTGACGGCCGTTTAATTTCTATTTTCGCTTGACTTTCTCCCGGCACGTCCCTAGAATGCCGTCACCTCAAAGGAGAGATACGTATGCCCCCATCACCAGACAAGCAAGACCGGGAAGAGCGCAGCGAGCGTGGCAAGGCCGTCGAGCTCGCGGTCGGCCAAATCGAGAAGCAGTTCGGCAAGGGTTCGATCATGCGTCTCGGCCAGAAAGGCCCCATCCAGCCCATCGACTCGATTCCGACCGGCTCCATCAGCATCGACTATGCGCTCGGCGTCGGCGGCATGCCCCGGGGGCGCGTCATCGAGATCTTCGGGCCTGAGTCCTCGGGCAAGACCACGCTGGCGCTGCAGGTGATCGCCCAGGCGCAGAAGCTCGGCGGTATCTCCGCGTTCGTCGACGCGGAGCATGCCCTGGATGCGGCCTACGCGAAGAAGCTGGGCGTCGATCTCGACAACCTGCTGGTGTCGCAGCCGGATAACGGCGAGCAGGCGCTGGAGATTGTCGAAGTCCTCATCCGGTCGGGTGGCGTCGATGTGGTCGTCGTCGACTCGGTCGCGGCGCTCGTGCCCCGCGCCGAAATCGAAGGCGAAATGGGCGACGCGCAAATGGGCCTTCAGGCACGCCTCATGTCGCAGGCGCTGCGTAAGCTCACCGGCGTGGTCTCGAAATCGAAGACCTGCCTCATCTTCATCAACCAGCTGCGCGAGAAGATCGGCGTCATGTTCGGCAATCCCGAGACGACGACCGGCGGGCGCGCGTTGAAGTTCTATTCATCGGTGCGCGTCGACATCCGGCGCATTGCCAGCATTAAAGACGGCGACGTTGTCGTCGGCGGCCGCACGCGCGTCAAGATCGTCAAGAACAAAGTGGCTCCGCCGTTTCGCGAGGCCGAGTTCGACGTGATGTATGGCGAAGGGATCTCGCGCGAGGGAGACCTGCTCGACCTCGCGGTCGATAAGCGCATCGTCGAAAAAAGCGGGACGTGGTTTGCCTACAGTGGCGAGCGCCTTGGGCAGGGACGCGAAAACGCGAAGACGTTCCTGCGCGAGAATCCGGAAACGTTCAAGAAGCTCGAGGAACGCGTGCGCAAAGAGCTCGGCCTCACGCGAGACGCGGAAGTCGCTCCCGTGTAGGAACGTCCGCCCATGCCCGTAGAGTTTCTGAATGCCATTGGGAGGCTGGACGCGGCAGCCTTCCAGTGGCTTCGCGCCTATCACTCACCGTTCCTCGACCCAGTTATGGCCGGCCTGAGTGACATCGCCCGGGGCGGCGCCCTCTGGGCAGGTCTGGCGCTGCTCGTCGGCCTGTTGCATCCCAGGCGCTGGCCCGCCGTGGTACAGGTCCTCCTGGCCGTTGCGATGTCTTACCTGCTGGCCGACATGATTGCCAAACCTTTTTTCAATCGGGCCCGGCCGTTCGAGCGCTACACGGACACGCGTGTGTACGGATACAGGCCGACCACGCGATCGCTGCCTTCCGGCCATGCCGCGAACGCCATCGCGGCGGCCTACGCGCTGACGCGCCTGGCGCCGGAGGGCCGGGCGATATTCTGGGCGCTGGCGATTCTCCTCGCGGTGTCACGCGTGTATCTTGGCGTGCACTACCCCGCAGACGTCCTCGTCGGCTGTCTCCTGGGATTGGCTGCGGCTGGGGTGGTCGTTGGCGGAACGAGATGGAGTTACGCGGCAAGTAAGAAGTAAAAAGTGGGAAGTAAAAAGTGGTGGCCAAGGACAGAATCGAACTGTCGACACTACGATTTTCAGTCGTATGCTCTACCAACTGAGCTACTTGGCCGTCCGGCAGCAGGAATCGGCGTGCGGCGGTTCATCACTATATCCTAGTCCCAGGCCGTCGCAAAGACGAGCAGGACGATCCCGAAGAACGTGCCCGCACCGACAGCAGCGCCGATCGCGATCGCCTTTCCCACACTGGACCCGTTTTGCTTTAACTCGAGCTGCTGCAGTTGATCGAACGGCACGCGGCGCGGCGGCTCCGGGACTCTTGTGTTCGGTTCGAGCGTGATGCCGTCTGCATCCACCACGGCGAGCACCGCCGTCTGTCGTTTGCCGTCGGAGGTGCGTACCCGGACCGTCGAACCAATCGGCAGCTTTGACGCGTACGCAAACCAGTACTCGCGCGACCGTGGCGCTACGTCGGGTTGCTGAGCGCTGAGTGCAACGTGAGAGGCAAGGATCGTCACCATCACGACGGCCGATATCAGGCGCTTCATGGCTGTTCTCCCTTAAAAATCAAAACCCAGACCGAGCTTCCACAACACATGGTCGAGATCCGGGGCGAAGCCGACTTTCAGATCCGTCACGAAGAATATCCGTTCGGAGGCGTACATCTTCGCGCCGGTTTTTATGAACGGGCGGACGAGGGTGCTGCTGTCATGGGCCCGCAGCGAGGGAATGGCGACATCGCGCGACGTTTGGCCAGGCTGCGTGCTGTACGCGAAACCCTGCTGGGCAGGACGATCCAGCGCGACGCTCCGTCGAATGACATCGGCGCCGGCGCCCACGTACGGATGCATCCAGTCGTTCCGGCCGAATTGGTACACCTGCCCCACTGCGAGCCGGACCTCCCCGATGCGATACATGGATCGCGCCGATGTTCGAAGCCCGCCGATGACGAGTTCCTCGTAGGTCTCGCTGTCGGCGGCGTTGTACCACCCGGCCTCGACCTCGGTCTTCAGATGGTCGGTCCAGTAGTGGCCGCCACCAGCGCCCAGAAACAGACTGGCACGCCACCTGTCGTAGTCGGTAAGCCCGATCTCGGAACCGGCCCAGCCGATTGAGATGACGGCGTCGTTACGCGGAAGAGCGACCTGGGCCTCGCTCCAGGCCGGGAATGTCACGCAGGTAAGAATGGTGATGAAGAACCGCATCAAGCCTCCTCACTCCCATATGCGCAAGGGGTATGAAGATCGGCTCGTTAGTGAGGCTTGGGCTGGCTGGCGGCTGTGGGAGCGTTGGTCCCCAGCATCACGCGCACAACATGCCGGCCGCTGTTCGGCTCGAGCCGGACACGCTGATCGCCACTCGCGCGCCCATCGAGCTCGACTGAGCGCACACCGCGGCCCGTCCTCTCCGGATTCTCGACTTCCACGCGATATTCCGCACCTGGAATGCGAAGCGTCACCTGGTACTCGCCCCAATCAGCCGGTACGCATGGATTGATGAGAAGCCATTCCCCCTCGCGCTTGATCCCCAGAAGCTGGTCGAGCGTCACGCGGTACATCCATCCGGCCGCGCCGGTATACCACGTCCACCCGCCTCGGCCGACATGCCCCGGCGCCGAATAGATGTCGGCCGCAACGGCGTAGGGCTCTACGCGATATCGCTTCACGCGGCCTTGATCGGCGGTGCGGTTGATTGGATTGATGAAGGTGAGCAGCTCGTGCGCCGCGTCGCCGCGGCCGAGCAGCGCTTGCGCAAGCACAACCCACAGTGCCGCGTGCGTGTACTGCCCGCCGTTTTCCCGCACGCCCGGTACGTAGCCCCGAATGTAGCCCGGGTTCGGCTCGGCTTTGTCGAACGGGGGCGTCAGGAGGAGGACCAATCGGGCATCGCGGTCGACGAGCCAGCGCTCGACCGATTGCATCGCCTGTCTGGCACGCTCAGCGTTTCCCAGGCCGGAGATCACGGACCAGCTCTGCGCGATGGCGTCGATGCGACATTCCGAGTTCTGGCTCGACCCGAGCGGCGTGCCGTCATCGAAGTACGCGCGGCGGTACCACTCACCGTCCCACGCCTCCTCGAGCGCTTGGACGAGTCGAGCGGAATGAGCCCGATAGAGCGCAGCCTGTTGAATATCGCCGCGAGCCTCCGTGACCGCCGCGAATGGCGGCAGCAGCGAGGCGAGAAACCATCCAAGCCAGACGCTTTCCCCCCGACCGTGGGCGCCGACCTCGTCCATGCCGTCGTTCCAATCGCCTGTGCCCATGAGCGGGAGTCCGTGGGCGCCGATGTCGAGCGAGCGGCCGATCGCGCGGACGCAATGGTCGTACAGCGAGATCTCGACCGGCAACTGCACGGGGCGCTCGTACACGCTGTGCTCGTCGGGTCCCGGTGCCCGCTGTTGCAGGAGAGGTGATTTCTCGTCCAAGATGCCCCGGTCGCCCGTCACACGCGTGTATTCGAGGGCCGCATACACGAGCCAGAGCCGATCGTCCTGGATCCGCGTGCGGACACCCTCGCCGAATGGCTCGTGCCACCAGTGCTGGACATCGCCCTCGGGAAACTGCCGCCCCGCCGCGCGAAGGATGTGCTCGCGCGCAATGCCGGGCTCGAAGTGCAGGAGTGACAGCACATCCTGAAGCTGATCGCGGAAGCCGAAGGCACCTCCGGACTGGTAGAACGCCGATCGCGCATGGAGGCGGCAACTGAGTGTCTGATAGCCGAGCCATCGATTCATCAACAGGTCGAGCGCGCGATCGGGTGTCGCGACCTCAACCGCGCCGAGCCGCTGGTTCCATAACTGCGTGACCTGCTCGAACGCTGCATCGACTGACTTCTGCGCGCGGTACCTGGCGACGAGCTCGCGTGCAGAGCCCTCGTCCGGTCCCTCGCCCAGGATGAAGGTCACGTGGGCCGTGGCGCCGGCTGCCACGGTCACCTTCGCCTGAACGGCCCCGCAGGGATCGAGAATGGCGCCCACGCTTCCGGTGAGATGCGCGAACCGCATCGCCGACGGATCGCGCAACGTGCCGTTGCGCCCGATGAAGCTCGTGCGATCCCCGGTCATCGTGCGCGACGAGACGGACGTGTCGAGAAACGCGACTCGCTGACCGAACCCGGCGCGAAACGCGTTGCGGGCGAACAGCGCGCCACACACCGGGTCGATCGACGTTGTGATGTGCGTCGTTGAGCGCGAGCGGTTGTCGGACAGGCACCACTCGACGTAGTAGCAGAGGCTCAACTCTCGAGCCTCAGATCCATCATTCCGCACGCGAAGGCGCAGGACCTTGACAGGATCGCTGACCGGGACGAAGACGCTGAGATCGACGGCCAGCTTCCGGTGGCGGTGCTCGTAGACGACGTAGCCCTGACCGAACCGCGCGTTGTACGCGATGCCGCGCCCTGCCGGTGAAGCCGTCGCACTCCAGAACTCCCCGCTGGCATCGTCACGCACATAGACAACCTCGCCAGGCGGGTCGACGATTGGATCGTTGTTCCAGGGCGTCAGGCGATTCTGGTAACTGTTCTGAGACCACGTGTTTCCGAGGCTGGATTCGGTCGCGACGAAACCGAACTGCGCATTCGCGACGACGTTCGACCATGGCGCCGGGGGACGCGCCGAGACGTGGTACTCGCGGCCGTCCTGCGTAAAACCGCCGTAACCATTGAAGAAGACGAGCGCGCTCCGATCGACGCCCGCGGATTCGCTTGCGGCGTCCTGCGTCCTTTTCGTCATCGTGACGAGAGGACGGGGCGGCACCGGCGGGAGCAGCGGACGCCGCAGCTGCACTTCCAGCCCGCCGCGCGATCCCTCGAAGATGGCGCGCGCGACGGCGCGAAGCAACACACGATCCGGCTCCGTCATGGCGTCGCCGCGGCGCAGGAACAAGCCGCCTGGCCGGTCCATCCATACGTGAGACGGGCCTGATTCCGCCATCCGCTGAAGCTCGTCCTGGACGTCCTGCCGGTAACTGGTCGGAATCTCATTGAGGACGACGAGGTCGAACACGAATCCCCTGGCGCGGAGGTACTCCTGCGCGCGCAGCAGTTGCTGCGCAAGCCCCACCTCGCCCGCCTCGGCCACCGTGACCAGCACGATTGGCAGGTCGCCGGAGATCCCGTACTTCCACAGATCTGGGGGCGTCTCTGTATTGCGCAGAACCGCCTCGGACGAGCGCAACCGGGGATCCGCGTAGATAACCCGCGCCGCCAGCCTCTGAAACCGCGCTTCATCGTCCCGACTGACGCCCAGATGGCGGAGCTCGATTTCGCTATGCGTGCTGGCGAGCGCGAACGCGCGCGCCGACACCTGCGGGTCATGATACTTCTCGATGAGGGCTCGCACGCCGTCCTCGTTCTCTGCCACGACGGTGGTGAAGGACAGTCTGGCGGTGACTCCAGGAGGAACCTTCACGCGGACCCGAAGGCTGGCAATGGGATCGAGCACGGCGCCGGTCGCGCCCGACAGCGGCGCCGGCGTGATGAGGGCCGCTGGCGCCGCGATGGTCCCGCCGCGCCCGATAAAGTGCTCGCGGTCGGTTTCGAACTCCACCGCGTCGCTGATGCGCCCCCTGCCCGCGAGGACATGGCCCAAGTACAAGCGCCGCTCATCGGCGCGCGGACGTCGCGTGCAGATGATCGCGTGGTGCTCGGGCACCGCCGTCGTTTCGATGAACAGGTTGCTGAACGCCGGATGCGCGACATCTGACGCCTGCGGGGCGAGCACCACTTCCGCATAACTCGTGAGCTCGAGCTCTCGGAGGATCCGTGAGTGATTGGTCACCGACACCCGCCGGATCTCCGCATCGTCTTCAGGCGAGACCGTCACTTCGGTGAAGGTCTCGATTTCCTCGTCACGTCTCCGAATGACCGCGCGATCGGGCGCGAACGTCACCTCGTAGCTGTCGGCCTCGCGTCCGCTTGGCTGGAATCCGGACGACCAGAAGGCGAGCGTCTCGACGTCGCGGATGTAGCAGAAACTGCCCCACCCGTCGCATGTCGCGTCCTCGCGCCAGCGCGTGACGGCGAGATCGCGCCAGCGAGTGTAGCCGCCGCCGGAGTTTGTCACCATCACGCTCATCGACCCGTTCGACAGCACGTGCGCGCGCGGTGTCACCGTATGCGGCGTAATGTACCGGCGGACGAGCGCCTGGGCGACCCGGCCAGGCGCTTCTTGGACCTTGTGTTCCTCGGGCGGGCGGTCGAGCGGAACGAGATGGGGGCTCCGTTCCTGCAACAGCAGCTCGGCTGCCTGCACACGCGGCTCGGCGTGAAAACGCGCCTGCATGATGTTCGCGTTCAGACAGTTATTCATCGCCACCAGGCTCATGCCGTGGTGATGGGCCATGTAGGTCTTGATGATGGCGCGCCGCTGGCCAGGCTCGAGGCGCTCGCCGGTGTAGTCGATCGCCTCGTAATATCCCATCGGCCCGAGCGCTCCCTCGGAGTCCAGATGTTCAAGATTGGCCAGCACCTCCTTCGGCCGGAAGGGCGCCGCCAGGAGGCTGGCATAGGGTGCGACCACGAGATCGTCGCCCAGTCCGCGCTTCAATCCGATGCCCGGGACGCCGAACGCGCGGTACTGGTAATTTCCGACGGTGTCCTGCACGTTATAAGCGGACTCTGAGATGCCCCACGGTACGCCGAGGCCTGAGGCGTACTCGATGTGCCGGGTCACAACCGCTTCGTAGGTCTCGTTGAGCAGCGTGCGCGGATAGGTGCGCATGATGAGCAGCGGCATGAGGTACTCGAACATCGAGGCGCTCCACGACACGAGCGCGCGATGCGGGCCGACCGGCGTCATCAGCCGTCCGAGCTTAAACCAGTGCTCCTGGGAGACGTGGCGCATGGCGATCGCGATAAAGCTGGCCAGCCGCGCCTCCGAGGCCAGTGCGTCGTAACAGGTGGCGTCTCGGCGTCCTTCGGTGACGTTATAGCCGATTGTAAACAGGTGGCGTTGCCGATCAAAAAGGAAATCCACCTCCGTCCCTTCCGCCAACACGTCTGCGGCGGCGGCCAGCTTCGCTGCGGCCTGACGAAGCGCCTCCCTCGTTTCATCCTGAGACGTCAGCGTCGCGGCGAGCTCCCGCCGTCGTTCCGTCACAATGGACGCAGCGGCACTCAGCCACCACGAGGCGGATGCCAGCTGCGACGCGGAGGCCGGCATGCGATCCTCAGCGTCGAGCACACGCGAGGCGAGCGCCTCCAGTTCATCCGATGCCCGCTGCAGCCACTTGTCCGACGCGTCGAGCGTGGCTGGCAGGACCTCGATCTCTGCCCGAAGCCTGCGGAGATCGTTGCGGAGGTCTCGCGCAGCATCCCGGCCCAAGGCTGCGAGCGGCGCGGAACCCTCCCGCTCGAAGGCGTCGATCGTGTCCAACAGGCCCTCCTGATCACGGCGGTCGATCATGTCTGGCTCCTCAACCATCGTCGCCAGCGCCGCCTTCAGGGTCAGGAGATAGCCGAGAAGATTCCCGCTGTCGACCGTTGACACATAGAGCGGCGCCAGGGGTACCAGGCTTTGCGTGTCATACCAGTTGAACAGGTGGCCGCGATACCGCGGCAGACGCTGAAGCGCCTCGAAGGTGCGTTCCAACCTCGCGAGGCATTGCGTCCGCGAGATATACCCGAGATCCCGGGCCGACACGATCGCCAGCAACTGCAGCCCGATGTTGGTCGGCGACGTGCGATGCGCGATCGGGTCCGGCCGGCCTTCCTGATAGTTGTCCGGAACCAGCCAGTTGTCGCCCGGCGTGAGGACCTCTTCGAAGAATCGCCACGTCAGGCGGGCGACCTTCCGGAAGTGCCGTCGATCGCGCGCGTCGAGCGACCGTCTGCGATCCTCGCGGGGCCGCCCGGTCTCATACGCCAGAAACGGCGAGATGCCCCACAGCACCACTACAGGAATCGCCCATGCCAGGCTCGGCCGCGCCAAGGCGGCGACGGTCAGGGCGAGCGCGAGGGCCAGCACGGGAGCGGTCCACATATGCCGCAGCACCTGGGCCCGCTCCCCGCTCAGCCGTTCCGCCGAATCCGCCGCGGTCTCCCATTCGAGCAGGTGCTTCTTGGTCACCAGTCGAACGAGTGTGCGGCCAATCGCTTCGAGTATCACGACCGATTGATGCAGAAGAAACGCGCTGGTCAACAATACCTGGTGCAGACTCGCCGTCAAATTCGCCTGCTCGACCCGCAAATGATCGCGAAGCCTCACGCCGCGTACGCGGTTCGTGAACGTCTGCCCCCACTGAACGTACGCGGGAAAAAACAACACGAGAAATGCCGTGCCGGTCCACAACGAAGGACCACCGGGCAGCACCAGCCAGCCGGCGGCCAGCAGCACGATCAACGCCGTTGGCAGCAGGCTGCGTCTGAGGTTGTCGAAGAACTTCCAGCGGGCGATTGCCGGAAGCATCGCTTTGCCGCCCAGCCACGGCAGCAGCTGCCAGTCGCCACGCGCCCAGCGGTGCACGCGCGCGATCCAGGTCACATAGTGCCTCGGAAAATCGTCGATGACCTCGACGTCAGTGCAGAGCGCGACCCTTGCAAACAGCCCTTCGAACAAATCGTGACTCAGGAGCGCGTTCTCCGGCACGCGATCCTTGAGCGCGCGCTCGAAGGCATCGATGTCGTAAATACCTTTGCCAACGTAGCTGCCCTCACCAAACAGATCCTGGTACACGTCGGACACGGCCGTCGTATACGGATCGATCCCGACGTGGCCTGAGAACACCTCCGAGAAGGACGTCGCCGACGCGCTGACCGCTCCGATCGCGACTCGTGGCTGCAACACGCTGTAGCCCTCCGTGACACGGCCAGACCGCACGTCGAAACGGGCGCGGTTCAGCGGATGCGCCAGCGTGCCGACGAGTTTCAGCCCGACGTCGAGCGGCAGATCCGTGTCGGAATCGAGCGTAATGACATAGCGCATCGACCGGAGCAGTTCCACGTTCCCGATCTGCACGGCGAAGCTCGTATCCTGCGCCCCCCTGAGAAGGCGGTTGAACTCGTGAAGCTTCCCGCGCTTGCGCTCCCACCCCATCCACCGGCCTTCGGAGGCGTTCCACTGCCGACGCCGATGAAGCAGATAAAACCGTTCGGCGCCGTGCTGCACGTTGAGCGCGGTGATGAGCTCAATCGCGCGCTCGACGAGCGCCCCATCTTCCGGTACTGTTTCGGCGTCGGCATCCACGAAGTCGCCCAGCAGAGCGAACCGCAGATTGTCGTCGTGATTCGCGAGCGAGCGGACCTCGAGCGCGTCAACCAGTTCTCGCACGCGCGCTTCGGAAGTCAGAATGGTCGGAACCGCCACAATAGTGCGGAGGTGTTCGGGAATTCCGCTGGTCAGCGCCAATTTCGGCAGCGGCCGGGGCGGAATGATCGTCGTGAGAATCGTGTTGAGAAAGCTGACGGCAAGCTCGCTCACCGGCAGAATCGTCACCAGGGCCACGAGCACCATCATCGAAATGGACGCGCCGTTGTTTCGCGCGTACAGAAGCAGACTCGCTTCAAACGCCGCGGTCGTGAGGGCGACGCTTCCGAGATAGCTGATAGCCGGATGCTTGAACAGCAGACGGCTGATTCGCTCGGACACGGTCGGGAAATAGCGAAGGGTCTTCTCAAGCTCGAAACGGCCGCGCGAAATCAGGTAATACCCGACGTGATGCCGACGATCGGCATCCGGGTGCTCCCGCTGCGCCGTTTCGGCAAACCCGACGGTGCGCTCCGCGACGTCGAGCTCGTCGATGCCAGATCGCCGGGATAACTGCTCGACCGATTTGCGGTACCGATCTCGGGTCGGCCTGTCCATGTCGGCGTAGGCGCCGGCCGGGTCGCGCCGCAGGATTCGCTCCACGCGGCTCACGCCTTCGACGAAGGTCGGCCAGTCCAGGGCCGAGAGCACGCGCATCGTGTTGATGATGTTGGCGATTGAGAGCTGGTCAATGGCCTCGCGCTGCTGCTCCAGGCGAAGCACTTCGTCGGGCGATTGTCCCTGCGCATTCAACCTGGTCTGCAGCCATCGCCAGGCGGTCGTCGATGCGACCGACTGATCGCGCAGGTTGTGGAGAATTTCCACGACGAACGTCGCAGACGTCTTGGCGGCCAGGTGAAGCGGCGGCTGCGTTTTGGCGGGCGTGCTGAGAAGCTTGGCCGCGAATTTTCTTGCCGCCTCACGCTCCTGCTTCGCCCGCAACGTCCCAACGGCCAGACCGGAGAGGTTTTCGACGAGCGCGAGCCGGAGCATGATGGGAATCGCCCACAACTCGCCGATCGTGAGCGGCGTCACGTCCTGATAGGCGTCCGCGAACCGGCGAAGCGATTCCTGATCGAACCGCCCGGCCGTGTGGGTCACGAAGTTACGCGCGAACACGTAGACGCGCGGGTAACGGCGCCAGCGGCCGCCTGTCAGCGTCGGCAGCTCCTGGTAATATTTCCGGGGAAGGTTGCGGCGGATCTCGAGCAGCTGCACGCGGACGACGTAGTGGTTATCGCGGAGCCATTCCTCCGAGGGTGTTTCGGGCTTCGGAGTGAACCCATCCTCGGAGAGTTTCTTGTAGATGTGCTCGAGGCGATCCGCGTTGCGATCGAGCCTCGCGAGCAACTCGCGCCGCGGGCCTCCCCCACCCGTCTCCCGATGCTCGGCCGCAAGCTGCCTGGCATGCGACTCGAGCTGCTCGAGCGGCAGGGGCGCTCTTGATCCGGGAAAATCGTCGTCGGCGTCAGGAACGGCGGTGAGGGGAGCTTCGCTTGGGTGCACTGGGGACTAAGGATGGCCTGCTTTGCAGCCTGGATGCCAGTTTATCGTGGTTTGCGACATTATCTAGACATGAATCAGACCGCGGCAGTCCGGCTCGACGTGTGGCTGGACGTCACCTGTCTTTATCGGACGCGCACTGAAGCGCAGCGCGCGTGTCAGGGAGGCAAGGTCGAGGTGAACGGCCAGAACAGCAAGTCGCACCGCTTGCTCAGAATCGACGATGAGATCCGCCTCAGCCGTCCGTTCGGCCGCAAGCAGACGCTGACGGTCGTGGGGTTGGCCGACCGTCATATGGCGAAGGCCGACGCGCGGCTCCTTTACAACGACACGACGCCACCCATCTCGGAAGCAGAGAAAGATTTGCGCAGACTGGAGCGGATTTATCGCGAGGGGACGCAGCGTTCGCACACGCCCGACAAGCGCGAGCGACGGGCAATCAGAAAATTGAAGGGACGTTAGAGCAGATCGTTCTCGAGCGTATCGACGTCGCGGGCCGCCGCCTCTTCCTCCGGCTCTGTGCGCGGATGCTGGCGCGCATACAGGAACGCGACCCCGAAGATCACCACGATCAACCCGAGGGCCAGCCACTTGGGAATCTCGAAATGCACCCAGCCCTGCTGATGGGCGAACTCCAGCAGCAGCTTGATGCCGACCCACGCGATGATGATGAAGGCGCCGTCGACCAGCGCGGGGTACTGCTGAACCAGCGTGAGCAGCCTCCCGATGACGATCCGCATCGCGATGATGCCGAGAATGCCGCCCGTCAGGATCACCCATGTCTTGTTCGACATCGCGACCGCCACCAGGATCGAGTCGACCGCAAACACAATGTCGGTCAATTCGACTTTGACGACGGTGGCCCAAAAAGCCGTGAGGCCGAACATCGCCCTGGCCGCTGGCGGCGTGCGGCGATCGTGCCCCTCTTCGCCGCGGAAAAAGTGGGAGTACGGGAGATACAGCAGGTACGCCGCGCCGATGAGTTTGATCCAGCTCAACTGAATCAGGTACACCGCCAGGACCGTGGCTACTGCCCGAAAGAAGAACGCGCCGAGGATGCCGTAACGCAGCGCCTTTTGCCGTTGACTCTTGGGAAGCCCCAGAACCAGCACAGCCAGAACCAGCGCGTTGTCAGCACTTAAGAGACCTTCGAGGAGAACGAGAAGGACGATGGTGACGAGGTCATGCCACTCAAACATGCGGCGCTTATCATATGATGAATTAGCATCATGACTTAGACGCGACCCTTGCAGAAGGGCCGCGCCGGCAGACATCGAAAATGGACTTTAAGGACTACTACGCAACCCTTGGCGTCGCCAAGACGGCTACCGAGAAGGAGGTCAAGCAGGCCTTCCGAAAGATGGCGCGCAAGTACCATCCTGACGTCAATCCTGGCGACAAATCGTCCGAGTCTCGTTTCAAGGAAATCAACGAAGCGTACGAAGTCATCGGGGATGCCCACAAGCGGAAGAAATACGACGAGCTCGGATCGAACTGGAAGGCGTACGAGCAGCAGCCGCAGCGCGGCGGCGGCGGCGGTGGAGGCCAGGGCAGCTACCGGACGATGACGCCCGAGGAGATGCGCGACCTCTTCGGCAACGAAGATCCGTTTTCCGATTTTTTTCATGCCTTTTTCTCCGGCAGTGGCGAGCCCGAAATTCGTGGCCGCGGGGGGCGTGCCGGAACGCGTTCGACGCGTGCGCAGCAGGGGCGCGACGTGGAGCATCCGATCGACCTCTCGCTCGAAGACGCATTCCGCGGTTCGACCCGGCGGCTCGCGATGGAGCATGACGGCCAGTCGCGAACCGTCGATGTGCGGATTCCTCCGGGGGTCGGAGAAGGGTCGCGGGTCCGCGTGTCCGGTGAGGGCGAACAGGGTGCGGGCGGTGCCTCGGCGGGCGACCTGTACCTCCGCGTGCACCTGACGCCGGATTCGCGATTTGAGCGCAAGGGCCAGGATCTGCACGCGAAGGTCCGAGTGCCAGTGACGACGGCCGTCCTCGGGGGCGAGGCCGAGGTCCCGAATCTTGGCGGCAAGCCGATACGACTCAAAATTCCCGCAGGCACCCAGAACGGTCAGGTCTTCCGCCTCAAGGGACATGGCATGCCCCTGATCGGCAAGCCAGGGGAACATGGCGATCTCTATGCCACCGTCGAGGCGGAGCTGCCGCGGCAGCTCACGCCGGAAGAACGCACGCATTACGAGGCGCTCGCCCGGCTCGCCGGGGGGAAAAGTTCTGCCGCGTAAGGCCGCACCATGAACATCAACAAGTACACAGAAAAGGGCCGGGAAGCCGTCGCGGAGGCGCTGCAAATCGCCGAGCAGATGAACCACGCGCAGATAGACCCCGAGCATCTTCTGCTCGCACTCGTGGAGCAGCCGGACGGCATCGTCCCGGCGCTGCTGCGGAAAATGGGCGTGGAACCCAGACCGGTGACCGATCAGCTGCGGGCCGAGTTGTCCAAGCAGCCCGCCGCGTACGGCGGCTCCCAGCCGGCACTCTCCCCTCGCCTTCGTAAAGTGACGGATGCCTCGGAGGCCGAAGCCGCGCGCTTGAAGGACGAGTTTGTCAGCACGGAACATCTGTTTCTCGGGATCGTGTCCGAAGGCGGGCGCACGCTGTCTGCCCGCCTGCTTCAGCAGCTCGGCATCACCAAGGATCGCATCTTCGAAGTTCTCACTCAGGTGCGGGGAGCGCAGCGCGTGACCGATCAGAATCCGGAAGAAAAGTACCAGGCGCTCGAGAAATACGGGCGCGATCTCACCGAGTTGGCGCGCCGAGGGAAACTGGACCCGGTGATCGGCCGCGACGAGGAGATTCGCCGTGTCATCCAGGTGCTGTCGCGCCGGACGAAGAACAACCCGGTGCTCATCGGCGAGCCTGGCGTCGGCAAGACCGCGATCGTCGAAGGGCTCGCCGGCCGCATCATCAATCAGGACGTGCCCGAAGGGCTCAAGAACAAGAAGATCATCGCGCTCGACATGGGCGCCCTCATCGCCGGCGCCAAGTACCGCGGCGAGTTCGAGGATCGGCTCAAGGCGGTCCTCAACGAAGTCAGCCAGTCCGACGGCGAGATTGTCCTGTTCATCGATGAACTTCACACCGTCGTGGGCGCCGGCGCAGCCGAAGGCTCGATGGACGCTTCAAACATGCTGAAGCCGATGCTCGCGCGCGGCGAGCTGCATACCATCGGCGCGACAACGCTCGACGAGTACCGGAAATACATCGAGAAGGATGCAGCGCTCGAACGGCGTTTTCAGCCCGTCATGGTCGGCGAGCCGACCGTTGAGGACACCATCAGCATTCTTCGCGGCCTCCGCGAGCGCTACGAGATTCACCACGGCGTGCGAATCAAGGATGCCGCGCTCGTGGCCGCGGCGGTGCTCTCCCACCGCTACATCACCGATCGATTTCTGCCCGACAAGGCGATCGACCTTGTCGACGAATCCGCGTCGAAGCTCCGCATGGAAATCGATTCGATGCCGGCAGAGCTCGACGAGCTCAACCGGCGTGTGATGCAGCTGGAGATCGAGCGCGAGGCGCTGCGGAAAGAGAAGGATAAAGCGTCGAAGGAACGGCTCGGGAAGCTCGAGAAGGAGCTCGCCGATTTCAAGGAAGAGCACACAGGTCTCATGGCGCGATGGCAGCAGGAGAAGGAAGCCATTCAGCGCCAGCGGAAGCTCAAGGAGGAGATGGAGCAGGTACGCCTGGAAATCGACCGCGCGCAACGCGCCGGCGATTATGGAAAAGCCTCGGAGCTGCAGTACGGGCGGCTGCCTGAGCTCGAGCGGCTGATTCGCTCCGAAGAGGAGCGGGTCGCCAATGCCACGAAGCTCGGCCAGGGCATGTTGAAGGAGGAGGTCGACGAGGAGGATATCGCCGACGTCGTCAGTAAATGGACCCACATTCCGGTCAGCCGGCTCATCGAGGGTGAGATCCAGAAGCTCATCCACATGGAACAACGGCTTCACCATCGCGTCGTCGGACAGGATGAGGCGATTCTGGCGGTCGCCAACGCCATCCGCCGCGCGCG
>JANNJO010000099.1:0-2238 GCA_031395755.1 Acidobacteriota bacterium | reverse complement strand
TGCGCGCCAAGCTTGTCGAAGGCCCGGTGCAGCGTGCCCTCGCCAAAGAGATGGAGATCGAATTCGGTGAGCACGCCTCAGTCCTCCACTTCCATGGTGCCGTCGGCGACGAAGACCGACGTGCCGCCCACACGCACACGGGAAATATCGCCGTTCGATGACTCGATGGAAATGTGAATCGAGCTCGGGCGGCCCATCCTCACGCCT
Source organism: Acidobacteriota bacterium (assembly GCA_031395755.1). Classification (GTDB taxonomy): domain Bacteria; phylum Acidobacteriota; class Vicinamibacteria; order Vicinamibacterales; family JAMQPK01; genus JAMQPK01. The sequence continues at coordinate 2,031 of JANNJO010000099.1, read as the reverse complement.
TGCAGGTTCAGGATCGAGCCGGCCTTCTCTGGTGGAACGAGCGAATGCTTCACGAGATAGGCTCCGAGCGGCCCGCTCGCGCCCCCGGTCGCAGGATCTTCGGGGATCCCCAGTTGGGGCGCAAACATGCGCGAATATGTGGTGGCCGTGTCAGCCGCGCCTGCACGATCCGTTGTAAACACGTAAGCGTCGAAATTCAGCAATCGCGCGTCCGGCTGGGCGCTGTCCACAGCGGCCCTGGTGGTCATCGGCACGAAGACGAAGGGAACGCCGCACGAGACCTGCTCGATCGGCAGGCTCGTTTCGCGAATATCGTCTTCTCGCACACCAAGCGCCCGCGCGACCTCCGCGATGTCGGCAAACGTCGGGCCAAACTCGGGCAACCGCTGCGTCATCCAGGCGAAGTTCATGCGGTCGTCGCTCCATTCGAGCGCGACAGAGGTCGGTCCGATGTTCAACCCGAACACCCAGTCGCGCTTTCCGCGCGCGGTGGCGCCATCGCGCGCCAGCGCAAACGTGCTGCCGACGACAGGATGCCCGGCCATCGGCATCTCCGTGCCTGGTGTGAATATCCGCATGCGCACGTCGGTGCCGGGTGTCTCTGCGCTCGTGACGAACGTCGTTTCCGCGAACCCGATCTCGCGGGCGATCTGCTGCATGGTCCGGGCCCCCAGCCCCGCGGCCTCCGGAAACACGGCCAGTTGATTTCCGCCGAAGCGGCGGTCCGTAAACACGTCGTAGTGGAGGTACCGGTAACGGGAAATGCCCATGCTAGGATGATTATTCTATGAATAAGGAGTCTCTGATGACGAGATGGTTGCTCAGTGTGTTTTTCGCCTCGGCGCTGGCGATTGCGCCAGCCGGCGCCCAGACCGCCGCGAAGCCCGCGGCGCCACAGACCAAGCCAGGCACCTCGACGGCGAAGCCCGCAGCCCCCAGGCAGAAGCCGGCCGCCCCGACCGCAAAGCCGGCGGCCCCCGCGCAAAAACCAGCCACCGCGACCCAGAAGCCGGCCGCGCCTGCGGCTGCGGCCGCTCCGGTCGCCTCAGCGGCGAAGCATGGACCCGGCGTCTACGCGCACATCACGACGAATCACGGATCGATGATTGCGCGCCTCTTCGATAAGGACGTGCCGAGGACGGTGGAAAATTTCGTCGGCCTCGCCGAGGGGAAAAAGCCGTGGCGGAATCCCAGGACAAAGACGATGGTCCGCAGGCCGTACTACAACAACCTCACGTTCCATCGAATCATTCCTGGATTCATGGTCCAGGGTGGCGATCCCGAGGGCACAGGCATGGGCGGTCCAGGTTTCACATTTGCCGACGAATTCAATGCGAAACTGCGTCACAGCAAACCGGGCATTTTGTCCATGGCGAACGCCGGCCCCAATACCAACGGTGGCCAGTTCTTCATCACGCTGGCGCCGACCCCGCATCTCGACAATAGACACAGCGTGTTTGGAGAGCTGGTGGAAGGGGCGGACGTGCTGATGGCGCTTGGCAAGGTTCCGACCAGCAGAGCGGACAACCGACCCGTGAAGGCGGTCGTGATCAAGTCGATCAGGATCGAACGCGTTCCGTGAAGGTCGCGGTGATCGTTGGTGCAGGCTTTGCCGGCCTGAACGCGGCAAAGACGCTCGCCAATCGCGACCTGAGAGTCACCCTCGTCGATCACCGGAATCATCACCTCTTTCAGCCTCTGCTGTATCAAGTGGCGACCGCCGGTCTGAATCCCGCGGATATCGCGGTGCCGATCCGGGTGCAGTTCAGGGGCGCGCCCAACGTCGAGATTCGCCTCGGCCACGTCGAAGGGGTCAACCTCGAGCGGCAGACGGTCTTCGGCGAGGGACACGAGATGCCGTTCAACTACCTAATTCTCGCCTGCGGCGCGCGCCACAGTTATTTCGGCCATCCGGAATGGGAAGAGTTTGCACCGGGGCTCAAGACGCTCGAGCAGGCGACCGAGATTCGCCGCCGCATGCTCGTCGCCTTCGAGATGGCGGAAAACGAGCCTGACCCCGAAAAACAGCTC
>JANNJO010000078.1:0-3191 GCA_031395755.1 Acidobacteriota bacterium | reverse complement strand
GCCCGAGCGCGTGCCCTTGCACGGCGGACACGGGGAACCAGTTTGAGCCGGCATGACCGTCGAGTTGCCACATGGCCCACAGGCGATCGAGGTTGCAATGGTGCAGCCAAAAGATCGGATCGTTGGTTGACATGGCCGCACCCATGTGGCCGCCTATATAACGGTGCACCTCATTGTGCGACGATGTGACCCCCAACCCATTGCTGCCTTGTTCCAGCGCAGTCCGGAAATTCGCAGCCGCGGCTTGCCGCTGCGCCGCGTTCGCTGGATTCGCCGCCGTAATCGCCAGCAGCGCGACCACATCGCTTTGCGTCGGCAGAGTATCGCCGTTGGCCTGGCCTAAGAATCGGCGCAACGACGTGCCCTGGTTCGAGTCGTCCAGATCCGGACGGATGCGCCATCCGTCCAACGATGGAGGCCACCACACCGGGAGCGGTGTGGTGTTGACTCCGTTGCCAGGCCGGTCGAAGGCGAACCAGCCTCTGCGTACAACGCCCCCGCCGACTCCGTTGACACCGCCGTTCGGTCCCATGAGCGTGTCGGTAAAGACCGCGGGCGACCAGTCCCAATACGGAAGCATCACGCCTGGAACTTCGGCCTGCAGGGCGATCTCGAAGCGGCGGAGCAGCTCACGATGCCAGGAAAGGAACGCCGGGCCTTGATGACCGGCATTGAGGAACGGGCCATTCTGGTTCAGCGATACGTTGAACACGGCCCAATGGAGCGATGCAAACTGGTCGTACACGCTATACCGGTCGGCAGGAAGCGCCAATGGATTGACGATATTTGCCTTCATTCTGAGGACTGCCTCGAAGAACCGGTCGCGCTCGACGGACGTCATGTAAAGAATATTTTTTCGGATTCCCATAATGCCTTCCTTAGCGGTAAGCGGTCAGAGCTCGACGTTCCGACACCAGTCGCCTCATTCCAACCGCATGAAGCGGCCCACCGAGGGGACACCGCAGTCGTCGAGGATGAAGAGCAGGTAGTAGCCGGGAGGGGCGAGCTGTGCGTTGGCCGGCGCGACGATGCGGAGGCCGCAGTTGCCCTCGCGTTCCCATCTCAGCGGGAGATAACGTTGGTCGGTGTTCGTATGGTGCGTGACTGATGTCGGCCGGATGAAGACGACGCGATCGATCCGGCAGGAATCCGGCGACGCCACGAGGAAATCCTCGTCGTAAGCCGCGGTCGCAGGGGCGGAGCTGATCTTCGGGCGTGGTCCGCGGAAAAGATACGGCGGGCTGTAAACCTCCATCCGCATTTCGCGCACGATCGCGCTTTGGCTGCCGACGTTGAGGACCCGGCCGTCGGCGAGGAGCAATGAGACCGAGTGGTACTGGCGGCCGACCGTCATCGGCGCCGCCACCGTCCAGCTTTCGGCCTGCGGGTCGAACAGTTCGGCCTCATACACATAGCCAGGATCGGCGTCCCACTTGAAGTGCCGGATGCCGCTGCAAATGAGAACCTTCCCATCAGGCAAGAGCACGCCGTTGACGTTTCGGCGCGGAAAATTCATGTCCGCAATGCGCCGCCAGGCCGGCGCCGCCTCGGCCATGTCGATGATCTCAGCGGTGGCAGTCGCGCCGTGGCCGCCGGTCGTGAGCACGCGCGTGAGCGTGGGCGGCTCCTTCCGCGGTTTTGGAATGTCGTCGTGCTCGTGGATGAACGGTCCGGGCTCGAACGGCGGGAGAAGCACGGAGAAGCCTTCCGTCCGGTCGGGAATCTCGTGGTCGTCCACGTTGGTCCAGGTATTCGTGGAAAGGTTCAGCCGCGCCGAGGCAGGCGGCGACATCCATGAGCCGCTACCACCATCCCAGCGCGTGCCGGTGTAAAGGATCGTGCCGTCCGGCATCAGGTGCAGGCTCGGGTAGATATCGAGCGACTTGTTCGCGCTGACCGGCAGATCGGTCCACGTGTTCGCGACGGGGTTGTAGATTTCGACCTGCGCCACGACCGCCGCGTTCTCGTCGCGCCCGCTAAACGTGATCACGCGCCCGTCCGGAAGCGTGAGCGTGGTCGGATACCAGCGCGCATGATTCATATCCTTCACCTTCGTCCAGCTCTCCGAGACGGGGTCGAAGATGTGCGTCGCCTTGATGCCGCGCCCCTGTCCGGGAATCGCCCCTCCGTTCACGAGCACCCGGCCATCAGCGAGCATCGCGTGGCCTGCGCAGAACAAATCATCACCAAAGCTCTGGCCGGTGAGCGCATCGCTCACCGGATCCCAGACCCGTGATTCTCTCGGCAGATTCGCTTCAGCCGTGCCTGAAAACATCAGCACTTTGCCCGTTGGCAACAGTGCAGCGTGGACGGTGAAGACACCCGAGTCGTGCGCGAGCAACTCCCAGCTTCCGACGCTGTCGGGATTGCCCACCACATACGGCCAGACGCAAGGTGCGGGCGCGCGGCCCGGAGCTGCCTTGGGATGCGCGACGACGATTTTGACCGCGGTGCCGCAGCAGTAATCCCAGTGCGTGTTGCACTGCACCGGAGGTGCGTGAACCGTGAGCCAGCCGCCGGGATGACAATCCTGCTCGACCTTAAAATAGAGGTCGGGCCGGTCGCCGTAGCAGGGATATTCGATGTCGGTGTCGAAGTGCCCGTTCTCGTCGATCGCGACCGTTTTCAAGCAATCGACGCGGTAAAACGGCGTCAGCCAATCGAACAGACACCAGATCGGTTTCAGCAACGCGATCCGGTCGATGAGCGCATCGCGGATGAGGTGCACGGCCGTGGCGCCGACGAGGGTTGTCAATTGATCGCGCGCGACGAGCTTTGCAGGCGCAGTCTCGGCGGCCGGGCCGTGTTGTCCGGCATGGGGCATCGCGTGGTCGTGGCCTGCTGCGGGCCCCGCCGCCGCGGTCCTGATTTCGAGCGTGCGCATCACCGGCGGAATCGGCGGGATGGGCTGCGGCACTGCGGCCACAAATTCATCTCGAATCCGGAAAATGAGATCGTTCGGCAGCTCGCGGACCAACCGCCGAATCGAGCGATCAACCTCGCAGATGACCACGCGCGCGTTGCACAAGGGGCGCTCCTGCATTGTGCCGTTTGGCAGCGTCACCCTCACGACGACGCGCCCGCGCACCCGGCAGCAGGAGAGCTTCCATTTGGCCAAAATGCCGGGCGGCAGTTTCAGCTCCAGCCCACGGCCGATCAACAACTGCTCCTCGACGGCGAGCCTGCGACGC
>JANNJO010000077.1:0-1961 GCA_031395755.1 Acidobacteriota bacterium | reverse complement strand
CCATATTCTCGGCTTTGTAGAGTTGGACGAAACAGTGATTCATCAGACCATCGAGGCATGCTGGTCACGCTCACGGCCTCGTGCTCCAGCCAGCCGAGGACATGCTCGCCAACACATGGCGCAGGATTCGTCTTGAGCCGGACATGCTCCTCTCTGATTCTCAGTGTGTGGCGACGCTCGACTTTCACGAGATCGTGGATCCCGATCTGGATGTGGAGGCGACATGGGCCGCCCGCCGGGCGGGAACGGGTCACGGGCTGTGCGTCTGGTTCGACTCCGAGCTGACCGAGGGCGTCACATTCTCGAATGCACCCGAGCAGCCTCGGGCCATTCACGGGCAGGCGTTCTTTCCCTTCGCGGCTCCGGTTGCGCTGATCGAAGGCGAGCCGCTTTCGGTACGCCTGCAAGCCAACCTCGTCGGTGATGACTACGTCTGGCGGTGGACGAGTCGCGGCCGAACGCAGTCGACGTTGCACGGGGCACCGCTCGCATCACAGCACCTGCCGAAAGGTGCGGCCACTCACGTGCCGGTGATCACGAAGGAAGGTGATATCGATCTGTTCGTGCTGTCGCGCATGCAGGCGTCCACGCCGCTCGGCGACATCGCTCGCGAGCTGCTGGCGCGCTTCCCCGACGCCTTACGCGACTGGAATGCCGCGCTTGGGCGCGTGGGTGAGCTGTCCCGCAAGTACTCGAAAGATTAGGCCCGCCCGACCGTCGCCGCCGCAAAACGAAATCCTTCGTCGGACAGCTCATCGGCCACCACCATCAGACCGGCGGCCGCGCACTCCTTCGCTAATTCATCCGGCTCGAACGAACGATGATAGCGAACCAACTCCGGGACGTGGAGATCGTGCGTGAACGTGTCGCCCGGCTCGGGCCACCAGTCCGCGCCAACGATGCGGGCGGTGGCACGCGTGAGCCAGCGCCCCAGCCGCGATTGCCGTGCAGCGGGCCGGTAGCTGAAAATCACGCGCCCCTGTTTCGAGAGTTGCCGGGACACACGCGCGAGCGACGCGACGCGCACCTGAGTCCCCTGGAGGCACGAATAGCAGCCGTTCGAAAAAATGACGGCATCGTAAGGACCGCCGAGCTCAGCCGACTGAATCAGGCCGGCGTGCACCGGCGCGGACATCCCCCGTCTCGCCAGATGCTGCCGTGCGAGATCGACGAGCTCGGGGATTGGCTCGAGCCCTGTGACGTCGTAGCCGAGCGATTGCAGCGCGATCAGATCGCGGCCCGAACCGCACCCGACCAGCAGGACGCGGTCCTTGTCGCGCAGGAATTTCTGGTAGAAGTGCTGCTCGCAGGGACTCAGGCCGGCATCGACTTCGAAGGCTGAGAGATTGAAGAAGCGGTTCTGATCGATGCTCGCCGCCTGGAGCTCCGTTTGCCGTAGCAGCCCCGCAGCCGCAAACAGCAATCCGTTCCCGGCTTTGTACAAGTAGCGGGCCGACCCCAGCAGCGCGCGGTACGCGAGCGCCCGGCCACGCGATTGCGGCAAGAATCGTTGTGCTGTGTCAGCCGACATGCTGTTTCACGTCCACAAGCTGGCGGGTGACGAGCTGCCGTCCCAGCTCGAGCAGGTCGCGTTCGACGACGTCGGGTTCGGCTGCGTATTCCTGGAGCAGGACCTGGAGCACGCGCGACAGCGCGGCATGCTCGATGATCAATTGCCAGGCGCGTGCGCCAACGTCGTTGAGGCCGAAGTAGGTTCCGCTCTTGAGGTCCAGCAGCACTGCTTCGTCATCGAGCTGCCGGAACAACACCTGCGCGCCCACCACGAGCGAGTCACGAAGCGACAGATCGACCATCGGCGTCCTTTCTCAGCGCGGCGATCCCGACGCCCGCATAAAACAACAGCACAAACATCGTCGGCGCCAGATAACGGGTCGCCGGCACATACACGACATTGACCGCGACGAATGTGGCCAGCACGCCCCAGAGCATCGCGTCGCGGC
>JANNJO010000048.1:0-13452 GCA_031395755.1 Acidobacteriota bacterium | reverse complement strand
CTGGTTTCACCAAGCTCAGCCAATGGGATTGGAGAAAGGGTGGTGTAGTAGACCTTCTTGGAAGTTTCCTTTGGGAGAATGGGGTTTCTCGCTTGTGATTCTTTTTGACCGATGACAGCTGTGATCTCCGGGAAAGTGATGTCCGGAATTATCCCGGTCAGTTGCAAACTCTTTCCGGTAACACGATAAATTCTGTCAATAGTGATTTTAGTAAATCCTCCCCCGACAACACCGTTGCCCAGCGGAACGATGGTTTGACCGGTGGCCTTTCCATAGGTTGCGCAGCCAACGATGATTGCACGGTTGTAGTCCTGTAGCCCGGCCGCAACAAGTTCTGAGGCAGAGGCACTGTAGCCGTTGACCATGACGATCAAAGGACCATCGTAAACCCGGCCACGGTTACGCTCGGCGCCGCGCTCGCCGCTCAAGGCGTGGATCCGGCGATGCTCCTGAAGCCTCCGGTCGACAGCTGGCCGACCTATCACGGCGACTACTCCGGGCAGCGCCACACCAGGTTGTCGGCGATTACGCCGGCGAACGTCCATCAGCTCACGCTGGCATGGGCATTTCAAACAGGGCAGACGCAGCCGCTCAAGATGAGCCCGGTGCTGGTCAACGGCGTGATCTATCTCACCACGCCGGACAACGTCTGGGCCATCGACGCGCGAACGGCCCGCCAGCTCTGGCGATACACGCATCCCGCTAACGATGCATTCCACATCGGGCAGCGTGGCGTCGCCGTGTATCAGGACCTGGTCTACTTCACGACACCGGACGCGCACCTCATCGGGTTGGATGCGCGCGATGGGACGGTCAAGCGCGATATCGTGATAGCCGACTCGAAGCGCGGCTATTGGGCCACGAGCGCCCCGCTCCTGATCCGCGATCATCTGATCGTCGGGGTGGCGGGCGACTTCGACAACCTGCCGGGCATCCTGAAGTCGTTCGATCCCGAGAGCGGCAAGCTGCAGTGGACGTTTTACAGCACGCCGCCTGACGGCACGCCGGGCTCGACGAGCGGAGGCGCCACCGGTGGGCAGATGTGGATGACCGGCACCTACGATCCTGAGCTGAATCTTCTGTATGTGGGCACCGGCAATCCCACACCCGTGCTGAACGGCGAAGCGAGGCCCGGCGACAACCCGTGGACGGGCGCGATCGTGGCGGTCAATCCGGACACGGGCAGACTCGCGTGGGGGTTTCAGGTCTCGCCGCACGACACGCACGACTGGGACGCTGCCGAGGTGCCCGTCCTCGTTGACGGCACGTTCGATGGCGCGCCGCGCAAGATGCTGTTGCAGGCGTCCCGCAATGGCTACTACGTCGCGCTGGATCGCACCAACGGCAAGAGTCTCGTGACGAGGCCGTTTGCGGCCGTTAATTGGGCGAAGGAGATCGACAAGGATGGGCGCCCCATCCCGAACCCCGACAAGGAGCCGAAGCGTGACGGGCGCCTCGTGGCGCCGAACGAGGCAGGAGCCACGAACTATCGATCGCCGAGCGCGCACGCCAGGACGAGGAGCAACGCGTGATGGCGGATGCGAACGCGTGTCGTCATGGCGGGCACCTTTCCCTATCGCAGTGTCTGCAAGTAGGCGAAGACGTCGTGCATGTCCTTGTCGGTATATTTGCCGAGCTGCTCGACGTGCGCCTGGAGCGGGTTGTCGATCGTCACACGCACCTGCCCGATCGGCCACGATCGGGTAAAACCACTCGCGTCGGTCAGCGAAATGGCGAACTCGTCGTGATAGGCGATCTTGCCGGTGATGGTGCGCCCGTCGCGGGTCGTGACGGTCGCCGTTGGCTTCGCAGGCGCCGGGCCGGCGCCACGACCGGAACCGGGATAGAGCAGGCGCTGGAGAAGCGCGAGCCCCTCGTAACGGGAGCCGACCTTGGCAAAGTCGCTGGTAAGAGAGTGGCACTTTGCGCATCCCCCCGCACCATTGAAGTACTGCTTGCCGGCCTCGGCGTTCCCGGTCTGCAGGTCTTCGACGTCCACCGAGCGACGGCCTCCGCCGGCCGACTCGGCCTTCACCTTCGCGTCGTGGATGAACGCGACCATCGCGGCGATGTCGGCGTCGCTTTGATTTGACCCTGGCATCCCCTTGTCCGGCCGCCCCTGGCGGATCACGGGCCCGATCTTGTCGCCGCGCACGTCCTCTGCGACGAGCGTGGACCGGATGAGATCCGGCCCCGACTCGCCTCCTTCGGCGTCGCGGCCGTGACAAAAGCCACACTGGGACACGAAGCGCGCCTGGCCGGCCTGAATCTGTTCTGGCGGATACGACTGCGGGGTCACAGTGGCAGGAGGCGGCTTCGATGCCGGGCTCGCCCCGGCTCCACGCCCCTGACCTGAGGCGGGCGCCGACGCCCACGCGCACAGGACCACGATCGCGCCGACCTGCAGCGCCGCCGGGAATGCGTCACGCACTGAAAGCATCATGTGATCGACTAGACTGGCCGAGCCTAGCAGACGCTGGGCACACTGGCAACCTCAGGAGATTTCTTATCTCTATCCCCAGTTTTGTCCTCGGTCTCGATATCGGCACGAGCGGTTCACGTGCCGTCCTCGTTGGCGAAGACGGTCGCGTCGCGGCGTCGGCGACGGCAGAGCACGCGCCGTTCACGTCTCCCCGGACTGCCTGGGCCGAGCAGGAGCCCGAGGACTGGTGGCGAGCCAGTCGTGAGGCGATACGCGCGGCGCTGACGGCGAGCGGCGCCGACCCACGCTCGATGCGCGCCATCGGTCTTTCCGGTCAGATGCACGGCAGCGTGCTGTTGGATGCAGAGCATCAGGTCGTCCGGCCGGCCATCATCTGGTGCGATCAGCGCACCGAGGCCGAATGCCGGTGGCTCTCCGACACGATCGGCGCGGGCCGTCTGCTCGAGTTGACGTCGAATCCCGCGCTCACGAACTTCACCCTGCCGAAACTGCTGTGGGTTCGCGCGCACGAGCCGGACGCATGGCGGCGCGTGCGCCACGTGCTGCTGCCCAAAGACTTCGTCCGCCTGCGGCTCAGCGGCGAATACGCCACCGACGTGGCGGACGCATCGGGCACGCTGATGCTCGACGTCGCGCACCGACGGTGGTCGCGGGAGATCCTCGACGCGGCGGCACTCGATTCCGCCATGTTGCCCCGCCTGTTCGAATCGCCGGAGATCTGCGCGCGGGTGTCGGCGGCGGCAGCAGCGGACACAGGACTGGTCGAGGGAACGCCGATTGTTGCGGGCGCCGGAGACCAGGCGGCCGGGGCCGTCGGAATGGGGATCACTCGCCCCGGCACGGTCAGCGTCACGATCGGAACGTCGGGAGTCGTTTTCGCTGCGACCGATCGTCCGGCACTCGACCCGGGAGGACGCCTCCACACGTTCTGTCACGCGATTCCGGACCGCTGGCATGTGATGGGGGTCACGCAGGCAGCGGGCCTGTCGCTCCGCTGGCTCCGCGAGCAGCTCGGACTGGCGGCCGAAGGAGACGAGGCGTACGCGTTGATGACGCGGGAGGCCGCGGCGATCGAACCGGGCGCGGACGGCGTGCTGTGGGCGCCTTATCTGATGGGCGAGCGAACGCCCCATCTCGATCCCGGCATTCGCGCCGCGCTGGTCGGACTCGCCGCGACTCACACACGCGGTCACATCGTCCGCGCGGTGCTCGAAGGTGTGGCGTTCAGTCTGCGCGACTCGTTCACAATTCTCCGTGAACTTGGAGTTCCCGTCCGGCGCGTGCGCCTCGGCGGTGGCGGCGCACGCTCGCCGCTCTGGCGGGAGATTCAGGCCAACGTCTATGGACAGCCTGTCGAGACCGTGCACGCAGACGAAGGCGCGGCGTACGGAGCCGCGCTGCTCTCCGGCGTCGGCGCGGGCCTCTGGCCGAGCGTCGATGAGTCGTGCGACCGGCTGGTCCGCAGCTCCGTGGCCACAACGCCGGATGCCGGAACTGTGGAAATAATGAACAGGCGATACGATGCATATCGCCGCCTCTATCCAGCGATACGCGGAGTAGAGGGCTGAGAGAGCCATATGTCTGATCCATTTACGCCGCGGCCCGAGCACACGTTCTCCTTCGGACTCTGGACGGTCGGCAATCGCGGCCGGGACCCGTTCGGCGACGCGGTACGGCCGCCGCTCGCGCCGACCGACGCGGTCGCTCTGCTGGCAGAAGTCGGCGCCTGGGGCGTCAACCTCCACGACAACGATCTCGTCCCCATCGACGCTTCGCCCTCGGATCGCAACCGCATCGTCAAGGACTTTCGGTCCGCCTGCGAACGGCACGGCATCGTTGTACCGATGGCGACGGTCAACCTGTTCTACGACCCTGTGTTCCGCGACGGGGCGTTCACGTCGAACGACGCGCGCGTCCGCGCGTATGCGCTGCAGAAGACACTGCGGGCCATGGATCTCGGGGCGGAGCTCGGGGCAAAGACGTTCGTGTTGTGGGGCGGGCGCGAAGGCACCGAGACCGACGCCTGCCGGCGCCCGGACGAGGCGGTGAAGCGGCTGCGCGAAGCGGTCAACTACCTGTGCGAGTACTCGCTCGATCGCCAGTACGGCTTCCGCCTTGCGCTCGAGGCCAAGCCGAACGAGCCGCGCGGCGACATCTACATGGCCACGACCGGCGCGTATCTCGGATTCATCGCCACCCTCGATCGCCCGGAGATGGTGGGGGTCAACCCGGAGGTCGCGCACGAGCAGATGGCGGGGCTCAACTTCGTGCATGCCGTCGCGCAGGCGTGGGAGGCCGGCAAGCTGTTTCATATCGACTTGAACGACCAGGTGCCGGGCCGGTACGACCAGGACTTCCGCTTCGGATCGGCGAACCCGAAAGCCGCGTTCTGGCTCGTAAAGTTTCTTGAAGACGTCAAGTACGACGGCCCGCGTCATTTCGACGCTCACGCGTATAGAACGGAGGACTACGACGGGGTCCGCGAATTCGCGCGCGGTTGCATGCGCACGTATCTGATTCTCAAGGAGCGGGCGCGGCAGTGGAACGCGGATGCCGAAATCCAGGCGCTCCTACAGACGGCGGGGCCGCATCACGGACTGCCTCCGCTCAACACCTACTCCGTTGACGGGCGCAACGCGCTGCTGGCTCTTGATTTCGACCGCATATCCTTGGCCGCCAAAGGTCTCGCCTACGAGCGGCTCGATCAGCTGACGCTGGAAGTGCTGCTGGGTGTGAGGTAGGGCGCGATTCGCATGACGGCCTGAGATGACGCCTGAAAAAAGCGAAGGGCATCTTCTCCGGAAAAAGAGGCCCTTCGCGCATTCTCGTGTGTTCTTAGCACTCAGTATTCTGCATCTGAATGTCCCTCGGGTCCGTTGCTGGTCATCGCTTCCTTCAGCCCGACTTCTGCCACGCGATCGGGAGCCTCATGCCGTCTGCCACCCACCGGGGGGTGTCGTCTAAGCGACTTTTGCCATCGGGCAACCGGTTGAGGTCGAGTACACGCTGCTCACTACCACGTACCGCGAGTCTTGCGCTGTGGAACGGGATGGCACCCTAACCGGAATGCCGGCCAGGTGGAGTATCGCAAACCAATAATTGACTCCTTTCCGCCTTGGGACCTCGAAGCCGTGCGATCCATCCGGTCCCACGCCTGGCGGCGTTCGATGGATCTATAGGTCACGCTACACCCTGCATCAAGGCCTGTCAATGACCGCCTGGTTGATCGCCTGGTTGCTTACGCGAACATCCCCAGCGGCTCGAACTGCCCCTTGAGCACCGCCTGGGTGTCGTCGTATCCGAGCCACTCCTTGATCACGGTCGCGTAGACGCGCCGGAAATCGGTCGTCATCTTCAGATTGCCATCATCCAGGTCGGTGAGGCTGGGGTGCTGACTGTAGAGGCCCCCCTTGATCCCGTTGCTGAAGAGGAACATCGGGGTGGCGGTGCCGTGATCGGTGCCGAGACTGCCGTTCTCTTCGACGCGCCGCCCGAACTCGGTAAACATCATCACCGCCACCTCGTCGGCACGTCCGAGGCGTTTGATGTCTTCCATGAAGCCGCGCACGGCATCAGCGGTGTACATCAGCAGCCGGCTGTGGAGATCCGCCTGCTGCACGTGGGTGTCGAACGAGTTGCCCGCGTAGGACACGTAGTACAGGCGCGTCGGCATCCCCGCAGCAATCAGCGCCGCGACCCGTTGGAGATTGCCCCCGAGGCTGCCGCCGATGCCGTAGTCCACCGGCGTCCGGTAGGCCGCGGAAGCCTGGCGGACGAAGTCGGAGCTCTCGGTGGCGTTCTGAGCGGTCGAGGCGAGGAACTCGAGCGTCGCATTCTTCGTCTCGCGCGCTCTGCTCAGCTCGACCAGGGCCTGTTTCTCGGCGTCTGTGCCTTCGCGCCGGAAGCGGGCGGGATCGTCGAACACGAGCGGCGAATGGTCGTGGCTCCGCACCGCGAGCGACTGCGAGCTCCCGAGGTTGACGATGGTGTTGCGCGTCGCCGGGTTGAAGCCGCTGTCTGCAAGGCGGCCCAGCCACCCCAGCGGCTCGCCGCCGTTGGGAACACCCGTGTGCCAGAACCCCATCGACGAGAAATGCGACAGGCTCGGATGGTCGTAGCCGCAGCCGTGCACGACAGACATCACGCCGTCCTTGTAGAGCCGCTCGAAACCGACCATCGACGGATGAAATCCGAAGCCGTCGGCGAACTTGATCGCCTGGCTTTCCGGAATCCCCAGGTTCGGCCTGGCGCGATAGTACGCGGGGTCGCCGAACGGGACGATCGTGTTCAAGCCGTCGTTGCCGCCCGAGAGCTCGACGACGACGAGAATCCGTTCGGGGCGTTTCTCGAGGCTCGTCCCTTCGAGCGCCTGAGCGGCCAGCGCGGCCGACGTCCTACTGAGGACGAGCGGCAACCCCGCGCCGACGCCGATGCCGTAGAGGCCCCGAACGAGAAACTCGCGGCGCGAACACGAACAGCTGATAGTCATCTCGTCCCTCACTACCCCAGTTGATACTCTGGCGTACTCAGCACCAGATACAGCAGCTCCCTCAGCGCATCCTCTAACTTCTCACTCGGGCGCACGGCGTCGGTCCCGAGCGTCCCACGCAGAAAATCGACCAGAATCGCGCGGTCCTTCTGCGCAAGCGTGACCCTGAGAAACCGATCGATGAAGTGATCCACAGCTTTCTCGACCGTGTCGGCGCCCGCCGCCTTCACCATGGACGTCAGATCGATCGCAGCCGTCCGCCGCGGGATCGCCTTCGTCCGCGCGAACGCGTCCGCGTTGCCTTTGTATCCGCCGTAGCGTGTGTTGTAGTCCTCGTCGCGGTCGGCCATCATGTTCGACTCGGCGTCGCCTTCCCTGGTGGCCTCGGTGATGTTCATCCCTTGCGCCAGCCGCTGCCCCACCCGCGCATCGGTCGCGGACATCGTCCGATCCGGCGGGCGGAACGATTTGACGTCCGGGAACAGCACGTCGCGGAAGAGGTTTCCCCGCTGCAGGAGGGTTGCGGGCGTGATCCATGTCCGGCCGCCGGCCCATCCGGCGACGTTCGGTGGACCGAACAGCGATTGGCCGAGGCCGCTCGTCATCCGCCCGAAGTCGGGAATGGTCGGCACCTCGCTCAGGCCCATCTTCCTGTAGGTGGACACCACCAGGTGCACCGGGCTCTTGATCTGGGTCGCGTGCGACGGTGGACTGTAGAAATCTTTCGAGAGGAAAATCCGCCTGAGCAGCGGTTTCATCTGGTAGCCGCTCTCGCGGAACGTGCGACCGAGATCTTTCTTTACCTCATCTGGGATCTCCTCGCGCACGAAATGCCGGTAGACCTTCGCCGCGATGAACTCGGCCGTAACGGGTTGCTCGAGGATGATGCCGATGATGTCCTCGCCGTTGAAGTTCCCCGTGCGGCCGAGGAACATCTTTTCTCCGTCATCGTGCAGGTCGGCGTTGAACTTGAAGGCCAGCACGTCGTTCGACCAGCCCGTAAAGGCGCGGGCCGCTTCGCGCACGTCGCGCTCGGTGTAGTGGCCGACGCCCATCGTGAACAGCTCGAGGAGCTCGCGGCCGAAGTTCTCGTTCGGGTGCTTCCTGACGTTCTCTCCGTTGTCCAGATAGACGAGCATCGCCGGGTCTTTCAGAATCCCGACGAGGAGCTCGCGGAACGTACCCGACGCTCGGGCGCGGAACATCTCGTTCTGCCGGAGCATCATCCGGTAGTCCCGCACCTTGTATTCGCCGGTGGCAAAGTGGCCGTGCCAGAACAGGGTCAGCTTTTCCTCGAGCGGCCGCCTGGTCGTCACCATGCGGTTCGCCCACCAGAGGCCGAGGCGCTGCGTCTCGATGGCGTTCGCGAACAGGCCGTAGAAGAACTTGTCGACGACCGGCTGGAGCCGCCGCGACGTTCCCGCCGGAAGCACTTTCACGCCAAGCGACTCGCCGCGCTCGTGCGCGATCCGCACCGCTTCGGCCCTGCTTGGCGGGAACGGGTCCATTCCCGGATCCCAGACACCCGATTCGTCGAACGGCTTGAGGCTGCGGTTGTCGGTTTTCTCGTAGTCGACCAGGCGGTCGACTACGTCTTTCGGGCTCATGGAAGCCAGCCGCGCAATCTGAGCGGGCGTCTCGCCGAACCCGGCGCGCTCGATGAGATGCGCCGCGCGATCGTAGGTCCAATCAGCGGGTGCGATCGGCGACAGATCGCCGGTCCAGCCCGAATCCGACTGAGCCCGGCCCACGGACGTTCCAGCGACGATCACGGCTGACAGGAGGGCGGGGAGAAGGACGCGGACCATCTTTACTCCTTCCTGACGAGTTTCCTCACGTTGGTCCCGTTCACTTCTCCGATGTAGATCGCGCCCTTTGAATCGACCGTGACTGCGGTTGCATTCCTGAGCCCCTCGACGCGCTCCAGCACCTTGCCGTCCTTCGTGCTCGCGATGAGCAGGACGTTGGCCTCGGTGCCATCGACGACGTAGAGCCGGTCGTCTTTCACGAACACGCCCCAGGGCGTGCCCAGGTTGGTCCACTCGTTGAGGAACTTGCCGGTCTGATCGAACACCTGGACGCGCTTGTTGCGGCGGTCGCCGACGTAGAGGCGGCCGCGAGAATCGATCGCGATGCTGTGCGGTTCGTCGAACTGACCCGGCGCCTTGCCGAGACCGCCCCACCAGCTGACGAACTTGCCGTCCTTGGAATACTTCACGATGCGCGTGTTGGTGCTCTCGCCGTCGGCAATGAAGATGTCGCCGTTCCTCGCGATCACCAGGTCGGCCACGCCGTTGAACGCATCGCGGGAGTCGTTGTCGCCGACGACCCCCTTCCGCCCGAGCGTCATCAGGAGCTTACCCTCGGGGCTGAACTTGAAGACCTGATGGTCCCCTCTGTCGGTGACCCACACATTGCCATCGCGATCGGTCCGCAGGAAATGCGTCGTCTTGAACATCCCCTGGCCCCAGGCGCGCAGGAACTTGCCGTTCCGATCGAACGCCATGATCGGCATCGACTCGTTGCGATGAAACACGTAGATGTTGCCCTTTTTATCGATGTCGACGCCGGTGGCGCCACCCCACTTCGTGACGCCCTCCGGAAACTGCGCCCAGTTTTCGACGGTCTGGTACGTACCTCCAGCACTCTGCGCTCGCGCGGCAGCAGCCGTCGACATCAGTGCAACGGCGATCAACATCAACACACGTTTCATAAAAGTCCTCACGGTCCGGCTAAAGCCGGACACTACGTACTGATTCCTGCACACGTTCGGGTGTGAACGGCACCTGTCGCAATCTGATCCCGGTTGCGTCGAAGATCGCGTTGCCGATGGCTGCGGCGGTGACGGTGATCGACGTCTCCCCTGCGCCGTTGGCTTCGGCGTCCATCGTATTGATGAGCACGGTCTCGAGCTTCGGTACTTTGAAGCCGACCGGGAACGTGCGGTACGTGCGCCAATCCACCGACGTCACCTTCTCGGCGTCCCACGTCACTTCTTCGAAGAGCGCGCGGCTGAGGCCATGCAGGGCGCCCCCTTCAGCCTGATTGCGGAGGCCGTCGGGGTTGGAGATGGGGCCGGAGTCGAGCGCCATCACGAGGCGCTTCACGTCGATCACCCCGGTGTCGAGGTGGACGTCGACCTCGGCGACCATGCCGCAGTAACCGTTGTCGCCTTCGTACAAAACGCAGGCGGCGCCGCGACCGGAGACCGTGCGATGTGCGATAGGCGCGATAGGTGCGTTGGGTGCGCGTGGTTGCCAGTTCGCGGCTTTGGCGGCCGCCTGGAGGACGGCTCTCAACCTGGGATCGCGCAAATGGCGCAGGCGGTACTCGACGGGATCGGCTTTCGCGGCGGCGGCGAGCTCGTCCATCATGCATTCGTGCGCGAAAGTATTCTGCAGGCGGTTCGGCGAGCGAAGCGGGCCGGTCCAGAAGGGTGATTCGACGACGCGCGAGAGCATGCGCTCGCTTTTCACAGTACCGGTGCCGCCGGACACGCCGTTGATCGCACCCGCCACATACGACGGCACCACGTTCTGGCCGTTCGCCAATGCGCCCGTTGGTGCTGGCGAGGGCGATCGCGGCGAGAAAGGAGCCGGCGGAAATCCTGCCAGAAAACCGGTGACCTGATTACCCGGTTGGCCGTAACCCGGACGGCCGCCGCGCGTCGGAGACCAGGCCTCGTAGTCCCACGCGATGATGGTGCCGTCGCGATCGAGGCCGACGCGCTGTTCGACGACGAACGCGAGGCCGAAGTTCTCGTGCGCCATCTCGTCTTTGCGCGAGAGCTGGACGCGCACGGGACGGCCGACGGCCTGCGACAGCAGCGCGGCATCATACGAAACGGTATCGGCGCCGTTGATGCCGTAGCAGCCGGATCCGCGCGAGTAGATCACCTTCACGCTGTCCTTCGGCACCCCGAGCAACATCGCGCAACTGTCGCGCTGCGGGTAGACGCCCTGCGTCGGCGACCAGACTGTCGCGCCGTCGGCTTTCACGTCCGCGACGGCACATGACGCGCCAACCGATCCGTGCATCTGATACGGATGCAGGTACGTCGTCCGCAGGACTTGAGAAGACGCGGCGAGCTTCGCGTCCACATCTTTCGAATCGACCAGCAACGTGTCGCGGCTCGGCAGCTTGCGCATGTGATCGTAAAAAGCCGCCTGCGGAGGGAGCGTGGGACCGGCCTTCCATGCCGCCTTGAGTTGGTTCGCCGCCCGCACGGCCTGCCACTGCTTCTCACACACAACGCCGACAAAATTCTTTCTCACGACCACTTTGATGAGGCCGGGCATGCCGCTGACGGAGCTCTCGACATCACTGAGGGTACTCACCAGCGTCGCGCCGACGGTCGGCGGACGGACGACACGGCCGTGCACCATCCCGGGTACGCGCACGTTGTGTACATACTCGAACCGGCCGGTCACCATCTCAGGCATGTCGAGGCGCCTGACCGACGTTCCGAGCACGGTCCACTCGCGCGGATGCCGGCGCTTCGCCGTTCCGCTGAGCGCGAGGTTGAACTTCTTTCCGCCGATCAGTTCCCCGTAGGTGATCGTGCGAGCCTGATGCGTGATGACGCCGTTGCGCACCGCCAGCTGATCGACGGGCACGCCCCACTGCGTCGACGCCATCTGCAGCAGCGCCTCGCGCGCGGTCGCTCCTGCGAGCGCGAGATTCGAATGATTGAAATTCTGCGGATGGGACTGCGCGCCCGACGTCACACCCTGATCGGATGTCGTCCCGGTGACGCATTGAATGAGGTTGACCCGCCCGATCGGGACGCACAGCTCCTCGGAGACGAGCTGCGTCTGCGCGGTGTAGAGCCCCTGCCCCATCTCGCACTTGCCGGTGAAGGCGGTGACTGCGCCGTCGGCGGCGATCGACAGCCAGCCGTCCAGGTCCTTCGACGGATTCCCGACCAGGGTGGCGACGGCCTGACCGAACACTTCCAGCGGCGTGAGCGCGAAAGACACCACCATTGCGCCCGTGCCCTTGAGAACCTTGCGGCGGGAGATGGCCGTCATCGCGCCACCTCATGGTCCGGCTGAAGCCGGACACCACGATCAGCCGCGTATCGCTTGACCGCCGCGACCATGCGCGCGTGTCCGAAGCAGCGGCAGAGGACGCCGGACATGGCCTGCTGAATCTGTTCGTCGGTCGGCTTGGGCGTGCGGTCGACCAGCGCCTTGGCGGCGAGGATAACGCCGCTCAGGCAGAAGCCGCACTGCGCGGCCTGCTCCTCGATGAACGCCTGCTGAATGGGATGCGGCTTCTCCGGCGTGCCCAGCCCTTCGAGCGTGGTGATCTGCCCGCCCGCCACCGCCTTGACCGGCGTGATGCACGAGCGGATCGCCTGCCCCTTGACGATGACCGTGCAGGCGCCGCACTGACCGAGGCCGCAGCCGAACTTGGGGCCGTTGAGCGCGAGCTCGTCGCTCAGCACATATAGAAGCGGCGTCGATTCGTCGACGTCCACGGTGTGCGCCCGGCCGTTGACGGTCAATCTGATTGGGGGCATGGGGACACGGTAACACAGGAGCACCAGGGCGCCTTCCCGGCTCAGGGTGAAGGGCGATGAATTCCGTAAATGTGGACCGGCTCTCCGTTAAATGGGATCCACATCGGGTTTCTCGAACTGCTGCCCGATCTTCAAAGCGATACGAAGGGACTGCGGGTGGTCCGGCGAAGTGAGACTGATGATGTGGTCGATCTTTCCGGTCCGCCACGACCACGCGATCGCGGCGCGAGAGGCCTCGGTGGCAAATCCATTTCCCCATCGGGAACGATGAATAAGCCAGCCGAGGTCGATTCCGGGCCAGTCGTTCGGAGCCTGATGCATCTCCAGAAACGGTTCAGCGTCGGCGACTTCCGGCAGGCGGAGCAACAGACGCTGCGTCTCGACCGACCTCACAGCCTTCGTATTTGCACGCTCCTGAACTTGATGTCTCCCGCCATGTACTGCAGCGCGATCGGGCCGCTCTTGAGCGTGGAGTCCTTCGCGTCGACCGTCTTCACGCCGTTCAGCATGACGACGATATGCGGGCCACGTATGGTGATCTCGTAAGTGTTCCACTTGCCGTCGGCGTCGACGATCGCGATCGGCGGCGCGTAGTTCGGTATGCCGCCGGTGCGCCCCGACTGATCGGCCCGCTTGTCGAAGATGTTGGCTTCATAGCAGGTCTTGTCCGTAATCTTCGCCCCGTCCAGGCAGCGCATGTAGACGCCGCTGTTGCCGCCGTTCGCCGACCAGAACTCCACTTTGATCTCGAAGTCGGTGTAGCTCTCCTTCGACACGAGGTGGCCCGCGCCGCTGTTCGCCTGGACGACGCCGTCGACCAGTTGCCAATTGGCGGTGCCCACCTGGTTGAAGTTGTTCAGGTTCTTGCCGTCGAACAGGGTCACCCAGCCGGTGCCGGCCTGGGCAGAGAGCGCGAACAGTGCGAGGGTGATGACAGATAAGCGTTTCATATGCCTCCTTAGCGACGTTTCTTTGACGTCTTTTTCTTCGCCGGCT
>JANNJO010000013.1:0-2559 GCA_031395755.1 Acidobacteriota bacterium | reverse complement strand
GCCCCGTCAGCTTGTCGGCGTTGACAATCTGCGTCTGCCCCACGCGCGCCCATTCCTGCAGAATCTGCCGCAGGGGAACGTTGTCGGCGACGAGCGTCACGCGCCCATCCTGCATCGTCAACTTGAGTTCGCCAGCGGACGCCGGGACGGACACGCCGCCGGCCAGGGCCGCCAGAACTGCGCAGCGCAGAATCGTCATTTTCATCATTGGGACTGGGTTCAGTATACGCCCCTTAAGACGCCGGCGCGGGCCTTATGGCTTAGGGGGCCTGGCTTATGGCTTATGGCTTACGGCTCAGTTATTTGAGGCTCAGGTGAGCTTAGTGATCCACAGCGGCGAGTCTTTCTTGGGCAGGTCGCACGCCCGGCACACGTCGGGCCCGCCGCTTTCGAGGTGTTCGCGGCGAACCGCACGGAAGGGCTCGGAATTCCAGACTTCCTGGATCGACTGGGTGTTGAGGTCGCCCAGGATCGTCTTGCCGTCGAAGTCCGCGCAGCACAACGATACGCGGCCATCCCAGAGGACCGTGAAGGTCAGCCACGGCCGGTAGCACGGATAGTTCACGTCCGACTCGTGGTTGAGCGTGCCGGCACAGTTGTGGAGCTCGGTGATGTGGATCTTGTCGGCGATGTGCCGCCAGTGCTCGATGAACGCCTGCTCGTCGGCCGAGTTGTTCTGCCGGACGAACGACAGGATCAGCTTGGGCCGCCGCTTGCCGAGCTCGGTGCGGATGCGAACGAGGCGCTCGACATTGGCGATGACCTTGTCGTAGTTGAGCCCGATCCGCGTCTGCTCGAACACTTCCTTGCCGCCGGCATCGACGCTGATGTTGATGGCGTCGAGACCCGCCTCGATCATGCCGCGCGCGATCTTGTCGGTGATCAGCGATCCGTTGCTGATCATGCCGACTTCCCGGATCCCCTTTTCCTTCGCGTAGCGGACCTTCTCCGTCAGGTGCCGGTCGAGGAAGGGCTCGCCGTAGTTGTGGACGCGGACATGGGTGATCCCCAGCGTCGCGCACTCGTCCACGACCTTCTTGAACAGCTCGAGACTCATCACTCCCTGGCGGCGGTGCATGTCGTCGCGCGGGCAGAACACGCACTTCGCGTTGCAGATGTTCGTGCTCTCGATCTGCACGATCTCGGGGAGGATGGGCGAACGGTCTCGCCCGGTCGCAAGCAGCAGCCGGCGGATCGGCTTCGCCTGGCGGCGGAGCGCCGATTCGGCGGCTCGCCGGGCGGCAGCTTTGAGTTTCATCAGGTGCGGAACGACGCGATGACGCGCGTCAGGATTTCGTCGAGCTCGACCGTCGGCTCGTAGCCGATCAGCGCGCGAATCTTCGAGATGTCGGGCACGCGCCTCGGCATGTCCTCGAAGCCGGCCTCGTACGCCTGATCGTAGGGGATCTGCACGATCGGCGACGCGCTGTTCGTCATCGCCTTGATGCGGACCGCGAGATCCCCAATCGAAATCTCACTGCCGTTGCCGATATTGAAGACCTGGCCGATCGCGCGGGGTTCGCTGATCAAGGCTACCACAGCCCTCACGACGTCCCCGACGTAGGTGAAGCTGCGTGACTGCGTGCCATCGCCGAACACGGTGATGGGTTCGCCGGCCAGCGCCTGACGCACCAGGCTGGGCACCACCATTCCGTACTGCCCGGTCTGGCGCGGCCCGACGGTGTTGAAGAGGCGGACCACGATGACCGGGAGCTTGCGCTCCTTCCAGTAGGCGAGCGCCAGGAACTCGTCGATCATCTTGCTGCAGGCGTACGCCCAGCGGTGCTTGGACGTCGGTCCGAGCACGAGGTCGTCGTCTTCGCTGAAGGGGACCTTGGCGCTCTTGCCGTAAACCTCTGAGGTGGAGGCGATCAGGACCAGCTTTCGTTTCTTGCTCGCCATCTTGAGCACGACCTCGGTCCCGTGGACGTTGGTTTCGATCGTCCGAACCGGGGACTCGACGATGAGTTTGACGCCGACGGCCGCGGCGAGATGGACGACGGTGTCGCAGCGATCGATCAGCTCGGCGAGGACGGGCTCGTTCGCGACGGTGTCGATCGTGTAGTGGAACTTCGGGTTGGATTTCAGGTGCGCGATGTTGTCGATCGAGCCGGTGGACAGGTCGTCGAGTACGAACACCTCATCGCCGCGCTCGAGCAGCGCCTCGGAGAGGTGCGAACCGACGAAACCGGCGCCGCCCGTTATCAACACACGCATCTACGTCGCTCCCGTCAAACGCTCTATCGCTTCGGCCGATCGTGCGGCGGCCGATCCGCCGCTCCCGCTAGTACGGCTGCCCTCAATCCTGCTGCGGAACTCCTGATCATACAGGACTCGCGCGAGCGCCGCCGGGATTTCCTCGGCCCGACTGGCTCCCGCCATCAGCCCGGCGTCGACGAACGGAGTGAGGTTATTGGGGAGACCGATGACGAGGGAGGGTACCCCGATCGTGAGCGCGTCGATGGCGACTGTCGAGTTGACGGTGACGATCGCGCGCGCCGCCGCGAGCAGGGGAGGCAGCGGCGCCGAGGCGGGCAGCACCCGCACGTTGGGCGCGCC
>JANNJO010000466.1:0-5424 GCA_031395755.1 Acidobacteriota bacterium | reverse complement strand
CGACGCGAGCGGAGGGACTGCGTCGCCTCCAGGGTCCGGCCTTTCCACTGCCGAAGCGCAGCGGCGACTGGCCGAGTTCGGCCCGAACGAGATCCGTCGCGAGCGGTCGACCACTCCTCTCAAGCTCCTGGCTCGCCAGTTCGCGAGCCCGGTCATCTGGCTACTGCTCGGCGCGAGCATCCTGTCCGCGGCCCTCGGCGAACTGCTCGATGCGATCGCGATCGGTGCGATTGTGATCGTCAACGCGGTGATCGGGATTTTCCAGGAGCACCGAGCCGAGCGTGCGGTCATGGCCCTCCGCTCAATGACGGCGCCACGCGCACGGGTCATGCGGGACGGCCACAGCGTCATGGTGTCAGCCGCCACCGTCGTTCCAGGCGATCTGCTCGTGCTCGAGGCGGGCGACATTCCCGCAGCTGACGCACGGCTTCACACCGCTCACGCCCTGACGACGAATGAAGCCTCCTTGACGGGCGAAAGCGTCCCGGTCGAGAAGCAGACGGTGCCGACGGCCCCGGACACACCGCTCGCCGAACGTCATGACTTCGTGTTCATGGGCACGTCCATCGCGACCGGCACCGGCCTCGCCGAAGTCGTCGCGACCGGGATGCAGACCGAACTCGGTAGAATCGCCCACCTACTGGCGACAGCGGAAGAGAGTGTGAGTCCGTTGCAGCAGCGTCTTGCTCGAGTCAGTCAGACCCTCCTGTACATCTGCGGCGGAATCGTGGCGGTGGTCGCGCTGGCGGGGCTGCTGCGCGGATGGCCGCTCATGCAGGTGTTCATGGCCGCCGTCTCGCTTGCCATCGCGGCCGTGCCCGAAGGGTTGCCTGCGGTCGTGACGATCGCACTCGCTGTCGGCGTGCAGCGCATGGCGGCGCGCCATGTCCTCGTCCGACGGTTGCTGGCGGTCGAGACGCTAGGGTGCGCAACGGTCATCTGCACAGACAAGACCGGCACGCTCACGACAGGTGTCATGCGCGTCCGCGAGCTCTGGGGTCCTGACCACACCAAGCTGTTGTCCGCGGCGGCGGCTTGCTGCGACGCGGAGGTTGGGGGCGATGGCCATGCCGGCGTGGGCGATCCCACCGAGCTGGCGATCCTGATCGCGGCGGCCGAACGCGGGATTCACCGTCACGAGATCGAGACCTCAAATGCTCGAGTCACCGTCATCCCGTTCGACTCCGTGCAGAAGCGGATGTCCATCGAGCGCGCCGACGGCCGCGTGTACATCAAGGGCGCGGTCGAAAGCGTGCTGCCGCTGTGTGTGTCGGGCGTGGATGGCGCCTCGGAGGCCAATACCCAGATGGCGGAGCGCGGTCTCCGCATTCTCGCGGTCGCGGTCGCGCCCGCCGGCCCGGAGCTCCGCGCCACGTTGCTCGGACTGATTGGTATTGCCGACCCGCCCCGCACCGAGGCCATCGGGGCGGTGGCCGCCGCGCGTGCCGCCGGCATCACCACGGTGATGATCACAGGTGACCATCCAGTGACGGCCCGCGCGATCGCGCGGGAGCTCGGAATCCTGTCCGGCTCCGACGCACCAGACGATCTCGTCCACGCTCGAGCCACGCCCGAGGACAAAATCAGGATCGTTCGTGAGTGGAAAGCGCGCGGCGCCGTTGTGGCGATGACCGGTGACGGCGTGAACGATGCCCCGGCCCTTCGTGAGGCGCACATCGGGATCGCGATGGGCCTGACGGGTACGGAGGTCACGCGC
Source organism: Acidobacteriota bacterium (assembly GCA_031395755.1). GTDB lineage: Bacteria > Acidobacteriota > Vicinamibacteria > Vicinamibacterales > JAMQPK01 > JAMQPK01. Next base: position 3,707 of record JANNJO010000466.1, on the reverse strand, counting down.
GAGGCGTCGGACATGGTGCTGGCCGACGACAACTTCGCGAGCATCGTCGCCGCCGTCCGAGAGGGCCGTGGAATCTTCGACAACATCCGGAAGACCCTCGTCTATCTGCTGTCGGGTAACACGGCGGAGCTCACGGTGATGCTGGTGGCGGCGCTCGGCGGACTCCCGCTCCCCCTGCTTCCCCTCCACCTTCTCTGGATCAACGTCGTGACAGACGGACTGCCCGCGCTAGCCCTTGTCGTCGACCCACCGGAGGCGGATGTCCTCCAGCGCCGGCCGCGTCATCCCGATGAGCCGATGCTGGGCCGCGAGCAGTGGCGCTACATCATCGCGACCGGCTTGCTGCAGGCCGCTGCGACACTGGGGGTTTTTATCTGGGCGTTGCGCGCACGCGACCTGCCTGAGGCGCGCAATCTCGCGTTCTCCGTGCTCGTCTTCGGCGAACTATTCCGGGCGTTCGCTGCGCGGAGTACGACGCGTGTGTTCTGGGAAGTGGGCGCGTTCAGCAACCTGTGGCTGCTTGGGGTGGTGCTGTTCTCAGTCCTGATGCAACTCGGGATGCACTACATCCCGGCCGTCCAGGCGGTTTTCGACATCGGGCCGCTCTCGGCGGCTGACTGTTCGCTGACGCTGGTAGTGGCGCTCGGACCGGTCACGGTGATTGAGGTATCGAAGCTCGTCCGCCGGTGGCTCCGCGCGGAGATTGCGGCGCCTCGCGCTCTGAGCGATGATTGATGGCATGCGCGGAGTCGTGATGCTGTTGATGTTTGTCACCGGCGGCGTTTCGGCCGCCGCGCAAACCGGCGGCGCATCGGTGACCTTGACCACGACGCCGAACCCGCTGGGCCTCGATCTGTTCTTCGCGTTCGGTTGACATGTATGTAGCTCAGGCTACATTATACAGCCTATGATAAATAGGCTAGCCATCACTTCCGTGGCGATCGGCGCCATCTTGCTCTGGGCCGCTCCGGTTCATGCGACCCCTCAGTTCGCACGCATGTACCGGGTCGATTGCTCACAGTGCCACTCGCTGCCGCCTCGACTCAACGAACGCGGTCTGGCGTTTCTCGCCTCTGGCTACCGCTTTGCGGAGGACGTCGAACGTTATCGCACCGTTCCGCTTGCGGTCTGGAATACCGTGGACGCGGAGTGGAGGCACTCGGTCGACGTCCGAAAGGGCTACGCCGGTCGCGTCGAGCTCCTGTCGGCCGGCACCATCGGCTCGACGACCGCGTCCTACTTCGTCGAGTGGCGGGCGCTCAGCCAAAGCCTGGCCTCGAACGGACGGCTCCTCAATCGCAGCGGACGATTCGAGGATCTGTTTGTCAGAGTACCGGTCGGATTCGGCGGGGCGATGGCCGTCACGATGGGCCAGTTTCGAGGTCTCACGCAGTTCGACGTGTCGCTGCGTCTGGGACTGTCGGAGCCGTTGGTCTTCAGCAGCAGCCTCCCCTCGACGGTTGGTGCGAGACGGGCACGGCTGACGAGCCTGCGAGGCTTTTCAGCATCAGGGCGGCAGCCGGCGGTGCGATTCGAGTACCAGCAGGCCGCGAGCCGTCGCTCCGCTGACGGATGGTTTGGTGCGGTGACGGTGCCGTTGACTGGCGAACTGACGATTCCTTTTACCGACGCGGCCAGCTTCGAGTTCGAAGCGCGCCCAAAGGGCGTGCTGGTGGAAGCGTACCGACGCTGGGGGTTGACGTCGGTCGGTGGTCACACCTTCCTGGGCGATCGCCGGCGCCTTGGCACGTTTGTCGTCACCCACGATATCGCTCGTCGCGTGGCCCTGCTTGGGGGCATTGGAGTCTTCCACAGCGCGGGAGCAACGGACACGCGGTTCAGCGCCGGCAGCGAGGTGACGCTTTCGTCGAACATGGCGGCCGGGATCCGGGTGGACCACAGGACCGAGCAGCGGCTCGATCCCGTCGTGCTTATCTACGGAAACGGTCATCTTCCCTTCGGACCGACGGTTTTCCGTCAGGCGATTCGCCTGCAAATCGAACAGCGGGTGCAGCGCGGAAATCATGTGTCGACTGTGGCGTTGAGTCACGTGTTCTAAGGCACGCTGATTGCGCCGTGTCTGGCTCTGAGCGATGATTGAACGCATGCGCAGAATTATTGTGCTGTTGATGGTCGTCGCGACCGTTGCCGCCGGCGCTGCGCAAACGGGCGCGTCGGTGACCTTGACCACGACGCCGAATCCGCTGGGATTGGGCCAGAATCGTTTCGACGTCAGCGTCAAAGATGCCAAGGGGCAGCCGATCGCGAACGCCGAGGTGGCCCTGTCGCTCGTCATGTCATCGGACCCGAAGACGAAGCATCCGGAGATGCGCACCGAGGGCACGCTGAACAACGTCGGCGGCGGCAGATACAGCGGCGTCGCGATGGTGACGATGGCCGGCGCCTGGACCGTCACGGCGACCGCCACCCGGAACGGCCAACCGCTCGGACACGCAAAAGCGACGCTCACGGCGCATGCCACACGGTCAGGCGCCGCTGCGGATCGTGCGAAGCCGCCCGCGGCTCAGCATGGTGGCCACACGCATACCCACGCCGCTGCTGCGGCGTTGAAGAATCCCGTGCCGATGGCACCCGAGTCCGTCGCCGCCGGAACGGCAATCTTCGCGAAGCAGTGCGCCTCGTGTCACGGCGCCCGCGGGAGAGGCGATGGCGCCCTGGCCGCCAAGCTGAAGTCGATGCCAGCGGATTTGACCGATGCCGAGTGGAAGCACGGGCCGAGCGATGGCGAGATCTTCACGCTGATTCGCGACGGCGCGAAGAGCGCGGGTATGAAGGCGTATCGCGGCGTGCTCACGGACCGCCAGATGTGGGACCTCGTCAATTACATCCGCAGTCTTGACGCTCCGTAGTCTCATCGCCGCGTTGATGGCCGTCTGTGCGTGCTCGCCGTCGGGCGAGCGCGCCGCCGCGCCGATCGCGCAGCACAATCCTTCGGCGGCCAGCGCGGCTCGTACGCTGGTCGTGGGGCAGGCGCCAGCCGGCGCGTTCGTCAGGCTCCAGCCGCAGTTCACGCATGAGTTTCCACCGGCGTCGGGCGAGAGCTTCATGGATCAGTCGGGGCAGATGTTCACGCCCGCCGCGATGGTGGCGCGAGAAGGGCAGTCCATCCAGTTTCGCAGCAGCGAAGACGTCCTCCACAACGTCCGCGTCATCCGCGCGGACGACAAGCTGCCCGTTTTCAACGTGGCGACGCCGCCGTGGGGCTCCTACACGCACACCTTTGCCGAGCCGGGCACCTACGACGTGACGTGCGACATTCACACCGCGATGCGCGCGACCATTCTTGTCGCGGCTACGCCTTACGCCACGATTGCCGACGAGAACGGCGCGTTCACATTTCCGAGTGTCGTGCCGGGCAGCTACAGACTGGTTGGGTTTGCGGGAGAAAACGAAGTCGCGCGGGTCGTCGAGATCTCGGGCGAGCGCACCGAGCTCACGATTCGGTAACTACGGCTTCGAGAAGTCGACCTCCAGCCGGACCGGCCTGGTCGTGGCCTCCAGCGTGAACTCGCGCTCACCGCTGGCGCTTCTCACGATCACGGTGTGGTGGTCGTCTCCGTTGGCCTGATCTGGACCGTTCGCACGTTATCGTATCCAAGCGCCTTGTTTCGGAACCGCAGGCTGTGCGGCCCCGGCGGGAGCATCACGCGCGAGCGATCGTCGAGCACGATCGGCCGGTTTCCCTC
>JANNJO010000463.1:0-18585 GCA_031395755.1 Acidobacteriota bacterium | reverse complement strand
GCCGTCGAACACCGCGACCGTGTCTCCTGCTTTCAGCCGAAGCACGCGCGCAAGATGCCGCGCCTCGTCGTCAGGCAGTTGAACGACACCGTTGTGCAAGAACTCTGGAACATAGAAACGATGCACGACTGGATTCTACCGGCTTCAGGCTTCGGGCTCTTGGCCAGGCCGCGAGCCCGAAGTCCGAAGCCCGGAGCCTGTATACTGCCCCTGTGTTTTTTCGTGGCCAGACCGTGGGAAAGTACAAGATCCTTTCTCCGCTCGGTAGTGGCGGATTCGGCACGGTGTACCTCGCCGAAGATGTCTGGATCGACAAGAAAGTCGCGATCAAGGTTCCTCATCGGCAGAACGTCGACTTCAGCGATCTCCTCCACGAACCGCGGCTCCTCGCCTCGCTCAACCATCCGAACATCGTCTCGATTCTCACGGCAGAGAAGCAGGAGAACATCTTCTTCATCGTCATGGAGTTCGTGCCGGGCGACACGCTCGAGGCGGTCATTTCGCGCGACGGGCAGATCGATCTGGCTCGCACGCTCGACTACACTTGCCAGATTTGCAACGCCGTCGACCACGCGCACCAGCACGGCGTCATCCATCGCGATCTCCGTCCCGGCAACGTGCTCGTGACCGAAGGCGGCCTGCTGAAGGTCGCCGACTTCGGCACCTCGCGCTTCATCGAGATTGCGGCGCACGGCACGACGGTAATCGGCAGCCCGCCCTATATGGCCCCGGAGCAGTTCCACGGCAAGGCGGTCTTCGCGTCCGATGTCTATTCTCTCGGCGTGACGATGTATCAGATGCTCACCGGCGTGCTGCCGTACAACACCCCCGCGCCGGCCGATCTGGAGAAGCTGATGAAGGGCGAGCTGATTACGCCCCCGCGCGTGCGCAATCCGAAGATTCCGTCGAAGATCAACGACATCGTGATGAAGGCTGTCGCGCCCGACGTCGGCGCGCGTTATCAACGCGCGAGCGATCTGCTGAACGACCTGCTCGCCGCCCGCGGCGGCGGCCCGGCTCCGCGTACGCTCCCGCGCCACACACCGACGGCGCCGCCGGTTGCGGCATCATCCCCGGAAGACATGGCGGACATGCACACCCGCCTCCGTGCGCGCGAGACACCGCAGCCGCGCTTCTGCTGGCATTGCCGCAAGCCGCTCCACGCACGCTCCGCGCGCTGCCCGTTTTGTGGCGAAGCGCAGTAGGTGCTAAGCTTTTTTTCAAGGAGTACACAATGGCTTTCGCGGGGACCGGCAAGATCTGGATGAACGGGAAGTTAGTGGACTGGAAGGATGCGACCATCCACGTTGCTTCTCACGTCATTCATTACGGCAGCGGCGTCTTCGAAGGCGCGCGCGTCTATGACACGCCGAAGGGCTCGGCGATTCTTCGTCTCGACGCGCACATGAAGCGGCTGCTGGCGTCGGCCCGGATCTACCGGATGGACTCCCCGTACCCGCAGGAGCAGCTCGAGCAGGCGGTCATCGACACGGTTCTGGCCAACGGCTACAAGGCGTGCTACATCCGCCCGCTGATGTATCGCGGGTACCACGCGCTCGGTGTCAACCCGCTGCCCTGCCCGGTCGACGTCGCGATCATGGTGTGGGAATGGGGCACCTATCTCGGCGCCGACGCGCTCGAAAAGGGCGTGGACGTCTGCGTGAGCTCGTGGAACCGGATGGCGCCGAACACGTTTCCGTCCCTCTCGAAGACGAGCGGCAACTACGCGAACGCCGCGCTGATCCGCATGGAAGCGGAAGCCAACGGGTACGCCGAAGGCATCGCCCTCGACACCTTCGGCTACGTCAGCGAAGGCAGCGGCGAGAATATCTTCGTCGTCCGCGACGGCAGGATCTATACGCCGCCGCTGAGCGCCTCGATTCTGCCGGGCATCACGCGCGACATGGTGATGCAGGTGGCGCAGGACCTCGGCTACCACGTTTCGCAGGAGAACCTCCCGCGCGAGATGCTCTACATCGCCGACGAGGTGTTCTTCGTGGGCACGGCGGTGGAGATCACCCCCGTCCGCTCGGTCGACAAGATCACGGTGGGCAACGGCCGCCGCGGCCCCATCACGGAAGCGATCCAGCGCACATTCCTCGGCACGATCAGTGGCGAGGTTCCCGATACGCACGGGTGGCTGACGTATGTAAAGGCCGCTAAAGGCTCGCCGGAGCCGGTCGCGGCGGGCGCGAAAGGCTAAACACGGCTCGCTGAACGACCTTTCTAGTTTTCAGATATGAACATCGACGACCTCCTGCGCACCGCTGTCGCCAAAGGCGCCTCCGACCTGCACTTGAAGGTTGGGGCCTATCCGATGATGCGCGTGTCCGGGTCGCTGGTGCCGATCAGCGAAGAAAGGCGGCTGATAAACGAGGACACGCTGGCCATGGCGTCGACGATGATGTCCCCCGACCAGCGCGAGAAGTTTACGAAGTCGCAGGAAGTCGACCTTGCGTACAGCGTCTCCGGGCTGGGCCGCTTCCGGTGCAACATCTTTCAGCAGCGCGGCACCCTGGGCATGGTGCTCCGCGTCATTCCGACCAAGATTCTCACGATCGATGACCTGCTGCTGCCGCCGGTGCTTCGCAGGATCGCCGAGGAAGAGCGCGGGCTGGTTCTCGTCACCGGCACAACGGGCAGCGGCAAGAGCACCACGCTGGCCGCGATGATCGACCACGTCAACAGCTCGCGCTGCGCGCATGTGATGACCGTCGAAGACCCCATCGAGTTCCTGCACCGCGACAGCCGATCGATTGTGAACCAGCGTGAAGTGTCGGTGGACACGCGCTCGTTTGCGCAGGCCCTGCGCAGCGCCCTCCGCCAGGATCCCGACGTGATTCTGGTCGGCGAAATGCGCGACTTCGAAACGATCGAAACCGCGCTGCTGGCGGCTGAGACCGGGCACCTGGTCTTCTCGACGCTCCATACGCTCGACGCGACGGAGACGATCAACCGCATCATCGCCGTGTACCCCCCGCATCAGCAGAAGCAGGTGCGCCTGCAGCTGGCGGCGGTGCTGAAGGCCGTCATCTCGCAACGCCTCATACCGCGCGCCGATCACGGTGGCCGCGTGCCGGCCGTCGAAGTCCTGATCAACACCGCCTACGTCCGCGACGCCATCGTCGACAAGGAAAAGACCCACCTGATTCACGGCGCGATCGCCTCCGGCACCTCGCAGTACGGGATGCAGACCTTCGATCAGTCGATCTTCGGGCTCTTCCAGCAGGGTTTTATCTCACTCGACGAAGCGCTGCGCTGGGCGTCGAACATCGACGAGTTCAAGCTGAAGGTGGCCGGCATCTCCACGACCGGCGACGCAGCGCGAGACGAGATGTCACGCGCGGTCACGGGCGGCAGTGGAACCGACATTCCCGGCTTGACGAGGTTCGGATCGTAGAAGCGCGTCGGTGAAGAGACCCCGCCCGCCGGAAGACCCCGATTCATCCAAAGCTGCCTACTTCCGCGCGCTCAGATGGCTCACGGCGCGGGAGCTTTCTGAAGCACAGGTTCGAACCCGGCTGGCCGATCGGGGCTATACGGCGACCGCCATCGGCCCTGCCGTTGAGCGCCTGCGTCAAGACCGCACGCTTGACGATCGACGGGCGGCCACAGCCGTCGCGCGCACCGAAGCACGAGTGCGGCGCCATGGGCCGCGGCGCGTCATGGGAAAGCTCATCGCCATGAAGATCGATCGCGACCTCGCGAAAGAGGTCGTCAAGGATCTGTTCGGCGAGACCGACGAGGAAGCACTGCTCGATACCGCGCTGGAACGCCGCTTGCGCGGCAAGACCGAGCGCCTGAAGGATCCCCCGGAGCGCCGGAAGCTGCTCGCCTACCTCGTCCGGCAGGGCTTCTCCGCCTCCGCCGCTTCCAACGCGCTCCGCAGGAAGTCAAAGTAAAATACCTGCACCGATGATGACCTGGACCGAGATTCGCGCGTCGTTCCTTGGCTATTTTGAGAAGAATGGCCATCGCGCCGTTGCCAGCTCCTCCCTCGTGCCGCACGAGGATCCGTCGCTGCTGTTCACCAACGCCGGGATGAATCAGTTCAAGGATGTATTCCTCGGCAAGGAACAGCGCGAGTACACGCGCGCGGCGAGCTCCCAGAAGTGCATGCGCGTCAGCGGGAAGCACAACGACCTCGAGAACGTCGGACCCTCGCCGAGCCATCACACGTTCTTTCAGATGCTCGGTAATTTTTCGTTCGGCGACTACTTCAAGAAAGAAGCCATCGAGTTCGCCTGGGAGCTGCTCACCCGCGTCTGGAAGATCCCGCAGGAGAAGTTGTTCGTCACCGTTTTCAAAGGCGAAAGCGGGATCCCGCGCGACGTCGAAGCGCGCGAGTACTGGCTTGCGCATGTCGCTGCGGATCATCTGTCTGAGCTCGGTTCGGCCGACAACTTCTGGCAGATGGGCGAGACCGGGCCCTGCGGGCGCTGTTCGGAGATCTACTACTTCCGCGGCAGCCACATTCCCTGCCCGGAGCCCGTCTGCCGCGGCGTCGAGTGCGCCTGCAGCCGCTACATCGAAATCTGGAACAACGTCTTCATGGAGTTCGATCGTCGGGCCAACGGACAGCTGAAGCCGCTGCCGGCACCCTCGATCGACACCGGCATGGGGCTGGAGCGCATTTGCGCCGTCCTGCAGGACGTCGAATCCAACTACGACACCGACCTGTTTACGCCGCTTCTCGACGCAATCGGCAGGCTCGCGGGCAAGAAGTACGGCCGATCGATGAATCCAGACGATGTGTCGATGCGCGTCGTGGCCGATCACACGCGCTCGATGACGTTTTTGATCGCCGACGGCGTCATCCCGTCGAACGAGTTCCGGGGCTACGCGCTCCGCAAGATCATGCGCCGGGCCATGCGCCACGGCATGCGGCTCGGCATCTCAGAGACGTTCCTCCACACGCTCGTGGACGTCGTCGTGCGCGAGATGGGCGGCGCCTATCCCGAGCTGCGATCCAACCGCGACACGGTCGCCAGCGTCGTCCTCAACGAAGAAGAGCGCTTCATCGCTGTGTTGGCGGGAGGGCTCCCGAAGCTCGAGGACGCGATCGAGCGCGCCGCCAGGGCGGGCGGCCGGCAGCTCTCCGGCGACGAGGCGTTCAAGCTGTACGACACCTTCGGGATGCCGCTCGATTTTATCGAGGATCTCGCCGGCGAGCGCCAGGTCGGCGTCGATCGCGACGCGTTCGAGCGCGCGATGGAAGGCCAGCGCGAGAAGGCGCGCGCCAGGAGCGCGTTCGAGGGCAAGAAGGGGCAGGAGTTCGTCTTCTCGTCCGACGAAGCGCAGCAGGGCCTGAGCAGCGCCGGCGATCGCTTCGAGGGCTACACGACGACGACCGTCAAAGGGACACCGGTCATCGCGCTGTTCGACAAGGAGCGCCGGCAGGTTCGCGAGCTTCAGGAAGGATCGGAGGGCTACGCCGCTCTGGGGCAGACGCCGTTCTACGTCGAATCTGGCGGACAGGTGTCGGATGTGGGTCAGCTCCACGCCGACGCATCGGGCGCCTCGGCCAGCGTCGAAGGCCTGACGCGGATTGCGGCCGGCCTGCCCCGGCTGCACCGCATTCAGCTGACGCACGGTACGCTCCAGGAGCGCGATCTGATTACCGCGGAGGTCGACGCCGCCACCCGCGACGCGACGCGCAGAAATCACACGGCCACTCACCTACTCCATGCCGCCCTGCGAAAGGTGCTGGGGCCGCATGTCAAGCAGGCCGGCTCGCTCGTGGCGCCCGATCGGCTGCGGTTCGATTTCGTACACTCCACCGCCGTCACACGCGAGCAGACTCTTGAGATCGAGCGGATCGTCAACGAGCAGGTTTGTCGCAACGTGCCGGTCAGCACCGACGAGCGCTCCACGCAGGAAGCGATGGCCTCGGGAGCGATGGCGCTGTTCGGTGAAAAGTACGGCGATCGGGTGCGCGTGGTGTCGATTCCCGGATTCAGCATGGAACTGTGCGGCGGCACGCACTGCCACGCGACCGGCGATATCGGATTTTTTACCGTCGTCTCCGAGAGCGGCGTCGCGGCGGGCGTGAGGAGAATTGAGGCGGTGACCGGAGCCGCCGCCGTCCACCTTCATCAATTGACGCGCGCGGCGCTCGATGAAGTGCTCGGCGCGCTGGGCACAACGTCGGAGCGCGCCCGGGCCTCGGTCGAACAGCTTCAGGCCGAAACCAAGCGCCTGACGCGCGAGGTGAGCAAGCTCAAAGTCGAAGGCGCGCGAAGCCAGCAGGGAGAGGCGCAGGGCGCCGTCAATGAGGCGCAGTTCGCACGCGGCAAGTTTGTCGGCCAGATGGTTATTAATCTCAACAGGGACGAGCTTCGGCGGTTGGCCGATCAACATCGCGATCGGATCGAGACGGGCATTGTCGCCATCGCCTCGATTAGCAACACTGCCCATGCCTCGCTTGTGGTAGCCGTAACGAAGAATCTTATGGGGACCGTGCATGCCGGAAACATGGTGAAAGAACTGGCTGCCACGCTTGACGGGCGCGGAGGCGGCCGGGCTGACTTCGCGGAAGCCGGAGCTCCTTACCCTGACTTCGCTTCCCAGGCCTTAGTGGAGGTGCGAAAACTGGCTGAAAGGGCTTTGGGCTAATCCCCAATCCCTAATCCCCAACCCCTAAAGGTCTTCAGAGTCCTGCCGATACCTAGTAACAGGACGCATTGCGTCCCTTAGGGCAGAGGCTGTATAGTTGCTACCTCTCCCACCGGTAAGTTACTGACCTTGAAAAACTTAGTCGTCATTTCGGCGTTCGCGCTCTGCGCGGTCGCAGGCACGTCCAGGCCTGCGGACGCACAGATCTACTCGTGGCGTGATGCCAAGGGGACTCTCACGGTCTCAGATCGCCCCCAGGGTGGCGGGCCGCGGGCGGTTGCCGTCCGGGTGGCCCCGCCCGCACTGACGGCACGCGCCAACCCAATTTTCGAGCCCTTAATCCGGCAATACGCCAACCTGCAGGGCATCCGGGCCGACCTGGTCCGGGCCGTGATTCAGGTCGAATCGGCCTTCAACCCGCGCGCGGTTTCGCCCAAGGGCGCGATGGGCCTCATGCAGCTGATGCCGGCTACGGCCGCGCGGTTCGGGGTGCTGGATCCGTTCAACCCGGCCGAGAACATCCGTGCGGGCGTGACGTATCTCCGCCAGTTGCTCGACCGCTACGACGAAGACGAGCAGCTTGCCCTCGCCGCATATAACGCCGGCCCTGGAGCGGTGGACAAATACGGCAGCACGATTCCACCCTACAAAGAAACCCAGAATTACGTCATGAAGATCACTGGCATCCGCGGCACCAGCCGCCCCGCTCCGGGGATCCGGATGTACAAGGTCTTCGCGATCGTGGATGGCCGACCGGTCATGAAATACACCAATACCAAGCCCGAGGGCGGCAATTTTGAGGAAGTCCGCCGATAGGTCCGGCTGAAGCCGGACTCCACCCTGCCCCCTGCAAGTCCCTGTGCTAAAATACGCGTTTTGCACTTACTGAGAGGACAGCTTAGTGGCTACTCACGCATCCGCGCTGAAGGCGCACCGGCAGAGCCTGGTGCACCGCGAGCGCAACCGAAAGTATCGTTCGCAGCTCCGCAGCACCCTGAAGCAGATTCGGATTTTTATTGATGATCCCACGAGCGCACAGGATCAGGCGGCGGCGAAGAAACAGGTCAACCAGGCGATTTCGCTGATCGACAAGATGGCCGGCAAGGGCATCATCCACCGCAACACGGCGAGCCGCTACAAGTCGCGCCTGAGCGCGCGCGTCTCCAAAACAGCCTAATCGCTATCTTCCACAAAGTTCGACCACCAACCGCTCGAGCAAGACGCGCGGATCTCCTGCCGATGTCTTGATGGCGAGGTCCGTGCGGAACACCGCCTCCACGGCGGAGCTGACTTTCGGCGCCGGCACCTTCGTGCGGACGAACCAGGCAAGCTGTCCGAGGATCATGTAGGGCACGGCGCCGTTGTCCATCATCAGCCCAAGCTCGCGCAGGGCGTCGCCGGCCGACCCTCGTTGGATGGCGTTCGTCACGCCCCAGTTGTCCTGTGACGTCGCCGCCCCCACAACCGCTTTCACGTCGTCTTCGGTGATCGCCTTTTTGTCTAACGCGTAGAGCACGAGCCGCTCCATATCGGAGCGCAGTCGCGCCATGTCCGGGCCCACGCGATCGGCAACCAGGCGCGCCGCGCGAACGTCGATGGTCATGCCTTCCTGCGCGACGCGATCGCGAATCCACCTGGCGGCTTCCACAACATCGGCGGGGCCCATGCACTCCACCACCATCGATTTCGACAGGAGCAGCTTGGTGAGCGCGCGTCGCTTGTCGACGCCCTCCGCCACGATCACGAGACAACACGTATCGACGGGCGCCTTTACGTACGCCTCGATCATCTCGAGATCGCGCAACGTCGCCTCGCTTTCCTTCCTGGGATTCAGCAGCCGCTCGGCGTGCACGAGCAGGACGACGCGCCGCGGGACCATCATCGGAAGAGTGTTCGCGGCGTCGACGAGGGCAGCGGCGGTGGTCTCGCCGCCGTAAAGCCTGTCGACGTTGAAGGCGCGCAGCCCTTCATCGACGAGCTCGAGGAACTCGCCGGCGAGGCCGATCTTCGCTGCCTCGTCCGTGCCCAGAATCAGGTACAGCGGCGCGACCGTGCCGGATGCGATGTGCCTGCGGACGTCAGCCTGAGAGGCGGAAGGCAATCAGAAGGCTTCCAGTATGGCGCTGACGACCGTCCGCGAGAACTCGTTGCTGACGCGCTCGACGGCGTTGGTTTCCTGATTGAAGAAGGTGGAGGGATCGACGAAGCCCGTCGGATCGTTCGAGACCGAGCTCGTCGCGTCGTACTCCTCCCGCACCGACAGCGCCGGGTTGGTCCACAGCACCGTGTCTTTTGCCACATCTCTGAGCTCGATGTTCGCCGTCACGGTGATCGTGTACCGCGACGCCTGCTGCTCGGCCGAGATGCTGGTCGGGACAATCATGACGTTCGTGACGGCGCCAATGAGGACGGCATCGGCTCCCGTGGCCTCCGGCACGATCTTGTAGTTGCCGCGGCCGATGAACTCCTGGCGCACCTTGTCGGTCACCAGCTCGGCCAACACAAAATATGACGTGTGATTCTGAAACGTCGGGATGCCGATCGTCCGGATGTAATCGGGCAGGAAGTTGCCACGGCCGGCGAGCGCGTACCCGCAGCCGCTCGACGCCACCGCGGCGGCGAGCATGCCCGTAAGAAGTCCCGTTCTACACCACAACCACATTGATGAGTTTTCCCTTCACGATGACGACCGACTTGATGGTCTTCCCCTCGATGTGCGGGCGCACCGCAGGGTCGGCCAGCGCGCGTTCCCGCAGCGCGGCGTCCGTGGTTGCCGCAGGAACGGTCAGGCGGCTGCGCACCCTGCCATTGACCTGCACCGGCACGACGATCTCCTCGGCCTTGGCAACCCGCTCGTCGAACAACGGCCATATCGCCTTCTCGATGCCGTCGGCATGGCCGGTCATTTCCCATAGCTCCTCAGCCGTATGAGGGGCGAACGGCGAAAGCATCACGATGAGCGTTTCGATCGCTTCCCTCAACGCCGTCAGCGACTGCGGTCGCGCCGCGCCGGCATCCATCGTCTCACCAAACACGTACAACGCGTTCACCAGCTCCATCAATGCCGACACGGCCGTGTTCAGGTGGATGCGCTGCTCGACATCCATGGTGACACGACGGATGGTGTCGTGAGTTTTGCGGCGCAGGTCCCGTTCTGCCGCGTCGAATCCGGACGCGTCCACGCTCGCGACGGGAGCGGCGGCCTTGATTGGCTCGCACCACTGGTCGACAAAGCGCCAGATGCGCGCCAGGAAGCGCCAGCTGCCCTCCAGGCCGCTGTCAGACCACTCGACTTCCTTCTCGGGCGGCGCGACGAACATCACGTAGAGCCTCAACGCGTCCGCGCCGAACTTCTGGAGCATGTCGTCCGGATCGACGACGTTGCCTTTCGATTTCGACATGACGGCGCCGTCCTTCAGCACCATCCCCTGCGTCAGCAGGTGCCGGAACGGCTCGTCGTGATCGACCATGCCGAGATCGCGGAACACGCGGGCGAAGAACCGCGAGTAGATCAAGTGGAGAATCGCGTGCTCGACGCCGCCGCTGTAGAAATCGACGGGCATCCAGTATTTTGCCTTCGCGGGATCGAACGGCATCGTGTCGTTCGTCGGATCGCAGAAGCGGTAGAAGTACCACGAGGAATCGACGAACGTATCCATCGTGTCGGTTTCGCGCCGCGCCGGGCCTGCGCACTTCGGGCACGACACGTTGACGAACTCCCTCACCTGCGCCAGCGGAGAGTCGCCGCGGCCGGTGAAATTCGTCACCTTCGGCAGCTCTACGGGCAGCTGTTCGTACGGGACCGGCACGAGGCCGCACGGCTGGCAGTAAATCATCGGGATGGGCGTGCCCCAGTAGCGCTAACGCGAAATGCCCCAATCCTTCAGACGGAACTGCACGATCCGCTTGCCGATGCCCTGCTGCTCGACCCACTCCCCCATCCGCGCCAATGCCGCTTCGGACGTCAGCCCCGTGAACTCGTCGGAGTCCACCAGGCGGCCGTACTCCTCGTAGGCGGCCTCCAGCGTCTTTGGCGTGCCCCCGAGATCGGGATCCGGGCGAACGACGACCTTGATGGGCAGACTGTATTTGGTCGCGAACTCGAAGTCGCGCTGGTCGTGCGCGGGCACGGCCATCACCGCCCCTGTGCCGTACTCCCCCAGGATGAAATTCGCCACCCAGATCGGGATCCGCTCCTTCGTAAAGGGGTTCAGCGCAACGCGGCCGGTGAAGAAGCCTTCCTTCTCGATTTCGCCGGACAGGCGCGCGGTCCGGTCCTGCGTGCGAAAGCCGGTGACGCGCTTGCGGAACGCGTCTGCATCGCCGGAGAGGATCGCGAACTTGTCGACCATCTCGTGCTCGGGCGCAAGAAAGACGCAGGTGGCTCCGAAGATCGTGTCGACGCGCGTCGTGAACACCTCGATCGTGTCCGACACGGCGGTGCCTTCTCCCGCCATCACCGGAAACTGCACTCTCGTGCCTTCGGATCTCCCAATCCAGTTTTTCTGCATCGTCAGCACTTTGTCCGGCCACTGGCCGAGCTGCTCGATGCCTTTCAGTAAATCATCCGCATACTGCGTGATCTTGAAGAACCACTGCTCCAGATCCCGGGTGGTGACCGGCGTGCCGCAGCGCCAGCAACCGCCATCCACGACCTGCTCGTTGGCGAGCACGGTCTGATCCTTCTCACACCAGTTCACCGACGAGCGGCGGCGATACGCCAGCCCGCGCTCGTACATCTTAAGGAACAGCCACTGGTTCCACTTGTAGTAGGTCGGCTCGCAGGTCGCGAACTCGCGACCCCACGCATAGCTGATGCCCAGACGCTGGAGCTGCCCCTTCATGTGGGCGATGTTGGCGAATGTCGAGGTCTCTGGATGGATGCCGCTCTTGATGGCCGCGTTCTCGGCCGGAAGGCCGAACGCATCCCAGCCGAAGGGATGCAGCACGTTGTAGCCGCGCATCCGCTTGGTGCGGGCCATCACGTCGCCGATGATGTAGTTGCGAACGTGCCCGACGTGCGCGTGCCCGGAGGGATACGCGAACATCTCGAGACAGTAGAATTTTGGTCGCGAGGGATCGTCAACGACCTCGAACGCAGCGGCTCTCGTCCAGCGCTCCTGCCATTTTTTGTCTAGCGACTGCGGCCGATATTCCACGCCGCCTATTATAGCCGCCAGTACTTCGACTGAGCGGAGCGGACGGCGGCAATCGCCGTACGTGAGCGGGATGTGGCCGCGAGTGACGGCTCGCCGGGCGGCGGTACCGGCCCACCGTCGAGCACGGCGATAGAAGATTCGAGGCACGCTTTGAGCGCGGTCAGGTCGTAGCCGCCCTCCGTGACAGCGACGAGGCGCCCATGACAGTGCCGGTCGGCGGCCTCGCAGAGCGCTTTCGTCAGCCCCGCGTAACCGCTGGTCGACACACGCATGCGCGCCAGCGGATCGCGCTCATGGGCGTCGTATCCCGCAGAAAGCAGTAGAAGCTCGGGCCGGAACTGATCGATGACCGGAATCACGAGCGCCTTGAAGACCTCCGCATAGTCGCCGTCGGTCGACCCCGCTTCGAGCGGCACATTCAGCGTGAAGCCGGCACCTTTTCCTCGACCCACGTCTTCCGCCGCGCCCGTACCGGGATAGAACGGGTACTGGTGCGTGGAGACATACAGCACGCGCGGGTCCTCGTAGAAGATCCATTGCGTGCCGTTGCCGTGATGCACGTCGTAATCCATGATGACGACACGCTCCATCCCGAGGCTCAGCGCGTGCGCAGCGGCGGCGGCGATGCTGTTGTAAAGGCAGAACCCCATCGCCCTGTCCCGCTCCGCGTGATGACCCGGTGGCCGGACCAACGCCATCACACGCGTCGCCCGTGACTGGACGATGGCTTCCACCCCGCCGATGGCGGCGCCTGCGGCAAGCAGCGCGACGTCGCGCGAGTCAGGGGACGTATACGTATCGGGATCGAGCGACGCCGCGCGACCCGCCGTCTTGTCGATCGCCGCAAGATGCGGCTCGCTGTGGACACGAAGGAGCTCTGGTCGCGTCGCGGGGCGAGGGGCCTGCACGACCTGGCCGCGCTGCCTCCACGCGGTCGCGATGCCCTGCATCACTTCGCCACGCTCGACACGCTCCGGGTGCCCGGGAGGCGGCTGGTGGTCGAGGAAGCGATCGGAGTGGATGAGGATAAGGGACATGGCAGGGAGTAGGGGTTAGGGGTTAGGGGTTGGCTCAGCAACGCGGCTGCACGCCGCTCCAACGCGCGCAGCGATTGTTCGACCTCCGCGAGCTTGGCTTCAATGCCGGCTTGGTCGGCATCGGCGGCGACGTCGATCGGTGCGCCGACGGCGAGCGCGACGGTGGAGAATGGCCGTGGAATCTGGGTGCGGTCCCAGCTGTTGAGACTCCAGTAACTCGACGCTTCCATATGGAAGGGCACGACCGGATTCCCTGTCAGTTTCGCGAGCCATACCACGCCCGGTTGGACTTTCCTCGCCGGGCCGCGAGGGCCGTCCACGGCAAACCCTGCGGGCCGACCCTGCGCCATCAGCCGTTTTAACGTCAGAAGCGCGCGCTGACCGCCTCGCGACGTTGACCCGCGCGATGTCCCGTAGCCGAACCGCTCGATGATGCGCGCGATCCATTCGCCGTCGAAGTTCTCGCTGATCATGACGAAGATGCCGCGGTCGCGAAAGAAATAGGTCGCGGTCAGCACCCGGCCGTGGAAGAAGGCCATGATCGGCCGGCGCCCGGCGCCTTCGAACTGCAGATGCTCGAGACCCTCGACCTTCCATGTCAGCGAGCTCCCCAGCGCAGCGATGACGGGAACACCAATGGCGGTGATGGCCGCCACTTCAGCCCGTTTGAGACGAGAAGATTTCCAATCGGCTGTGCTCAACTACTCCCCAATCCCTACTCCCTACTCCCTACTCCCTAAACTCACATTCCGTCGTACCTGGGCCCCCCTCCGCCCTCCGGAGGCACCCACGTAATCACCTGATACGGGTCCATGATGTCGCACGTCTTGCAGTGCACGCAGTTCGACGCGCTGATCTGAAGCCGCGGCTCGCCGCTCTCGCCCGGCACCATCTCGTAAACGTTTGCGGGACAGAAGCGGATGCATGGGTGGCCGTATTCCTTTCCACAAATCGAGTGGCAGACCTCCGTATGCACCAGCAGGTGCGACGGCTGGTCTTCTTCGTGACGCGTGCCTGAAAAATGCACGTTCGTGAGCTTGTCGAACGTGAGCACCCGATCCGGCTTCAGGTCCGCGTCGGTGTGCGGTTGCCCAGGCTGATCGAGCGTTCGCATCCGCAGATGGCCCGGCTCGCTTGGAATCGCCTGTCGTATCCACCAGCCCTTTGTGAGCAGCTGCAGGCCGGAAAATGCGAGTCCACCGAACAGGCCGTACTTGAAGCTCTGATGCACATGCTGCACGGGCCGCATTTCGGCGGACACCCAGCTCTGTCGAATCTTCTCGTCGAAGGTGACGAGGCGCGCTTCGGAGGTGTCACCGGCAGCCACAGCATCAAACGCCGTCTCCGCCGCGAGCATGCCTGTCTTCATGGCCAGGTGGATGCCCTTCAAGCGCATGGAATTGAGAAATCCAGCGGCGTCTCCGACGATCAAGGCGCCATCAACCGCGCACTCGGGCAGCGTCAGCCATCCGCCCTCCGGAAGCGCCTTCGCACCGTAGCGCACCATCTGTCCGTCGCGAAGGAGCCCGGTGACGAGCGGATGCCGCTTGAACCGCTGGAACGCCACGTGCGGATCGAACATCGGATCCTGGTAGTCGAGGCCGGCGACGAAACCCACCGACAGGCGCGTGTCGGACATCGCATAGATGAACCCGCCGCCGAACTCCTTCTGATCGAGCGGATACCCGAGCGTATGCACCACCGTGCCGGCAGCCAGGCGGCCCGCGGGGACGTCCCACAACTCCTTGATGCCGAGCGCGTACACCTGCGGCTGATTGCCGACGGCGATTCGAGAGCGGCGAATGAGCTGCTTGGTCAGATTGCCACGCACACCGTCGGCGAGAATCGTGACCTTCGCTCGGATCTCCACGCCCGGCTCGAACATGCCGCGCTTCTCCCCATCACGCCCGACGCCGCGGTCGCCCGTGCGCACCCCGACGACACGATGCCCGTCCATCAACAGCTCGGCCGCCGGAAAACCAGGAAACATGTCGATGCCCTCGGCCTCGGCGAGTCCGGCCATCCACCGTCCGAACTGCTGCAGAGAGATGATGTAGTTTCCGTGGTTGCGCAGCGGCGGCGGGGTGAGCGGGAATTTGATCTTGCCGGAGGCCGTGAGGAAATAGATGCGGTCCTCGCGCACTGTGGCGATGAGCGGCGCGCCCTTGGCTTCGTAATCGGGGAGGAGCTCCGCCAGTGCGCGCGGATCCAGCACCGCACCGGACAGCAGATGCGCGCCCGCTTCCGCGCCTTTCTCCAGCACGGCGACGCTGAGCGTGGTGCCGGCAGCCGCCTGCAGTTGCGCGAGCCTGATCGCCGCGGAGAGCCCTGCAGGTCCGCCCCCGACGATTAGTACATCAACCTCCAATGAATCCCGATCACCCGGCGTCTTGGCGTCTCGGCGTTGGGACATGGAAAGTTAGGCTTTCTCGAGTTCAGCGATCATCGCCGGAACGATCTCAAACAGATCGCCGACGATGCCGTAATCGGCGATTTCGAAGATCGGCGCGTCGGCGTCCTTGTTGATGGCCACGATCGTGCGGGCGCCTTTCATGCCGACGACGTGCTGGATGGCGCCCGAGATGCCGAGCGCGACGTAGAGCTTCGGGGCGACGGTCTGGCCCGAGCTGCCGACCTGCCGTTCCATCGGCAACCATCCGCTGTCGCAGATCGGCCGCGACGCCGCGAGTTGCGCACCGAGGGCCGTGGCGAGCCGTTCAGCAATCGCGATGTGCTCCTGCGCCTTGATGCCGCGGCCTACCGCCACGATGCGCTCGGCCTGCGAGAGGTCGACCGCCTGCTTCGCTTCCTGAAACGGCTCTTCTGGCTTCTGCCGAATCGCCGCCGCATCAAGCGTGACGGCGAGCCTCTTCACCGGAGCAGCTGCCGCGCCTCGCTTCGCGCTGTCGCCCCGGTACGCGCCAATCTGGATGCTGATAAAGTGTGGAAACTCTCCGTCGACCGCGACCTCGGCAATCAGTTTGCCTTGATAGACAGGGCGGAGAAAGGTCGGCGTGTCGCCGCGCCTGACGCCGACGCAGTCGGTCACGAGCCCGCGGTCGAGCCGGGCCGCAAGCATCGGCGCGAAATCGCGCGTGCGATAGGTATGCGGCAGCAGCACGTGGGTTGGCTTTAGTGCGGCAATCGCCTCCTCAAGGGCGCCGGCATAGCCGTCCGGGGTGTACGGCTCGAGCAGCGGCGAATCAATCACATGGACAGCTCCGACAGACGCCTGGCTCAGCTCGGACGCCGCCGCCCCCGGGTTCGCGCCGAGCACCATCACATCAACCGCCTGATCTCCGGCCAACTCTTGTGCCGCCGCAACGGCCTCCCAGGACGCAGGATGCAGCCTGCCCTGTCGCTGCTCTGCGATGACTACAATCATCCGATGACCCGCGCTTCGTCCTTGAGCTTGTGAACGAGAACCTTAGCCGCCTCGGCGGCTGACCCGGAAATCATCTGCGTCTGCTTGGTCTTGCGCGGCACGTCGAGGCTCACGATGTTGACGTGGGCCGCCGCCAGCGCCGATGGCGCGACCTTGCGGATTTCCTTTTTCTTGGCCGCCATGATGCCTTTCAGCGTGGCATAGCGGAGCTGGTTGATGCCGCTCTGGATGGTGAGGAGCGCGGGCAGCGGCATCTGCACCCATTGGAACCAACCGCCCTCGAGCTCCCGCTTCACGCGGACCGAAGGCTCCTGCACCTGCACCTCCATCACGATGGTCGCGTGAGGCAGGCCCAATCGCTCGGCGAGGATGACCCCGGTTTGCGCGGCGCCCTGGTCGTCGGACTGCAACCCCGTCAAGACGAGATCGAATTTCTCCTCGCGGACGGCTTCGGCGAGCGCGCCGGCCACGACAAACGCATCCGCTGACGACAGGCGATCGTCCTCGACATGGATGGCGCGATCGGCGCCGCGCGCGAGCGCTTCTCGCAGCACCTGCGACGCACGCGCAGGCCCCGCCGTGCAGGCCACGACCTCGCCGCCGTGCTTCTCGCGGAGGCGCAGCGATTCCTCGAGCGCGTACGCATCCGGCTCGTTCATCTCGAAGCTGGCGTCCTGCGCGCGAACGGCGCGCCGCGTCTCGTCGATCCGCGGCTGCCACTCACGCGTCGGGACCTGCTTGATGCAGACAGCAATGCGCATCAATACATTCTAGTCGGCAGTCGTCAGTTTTCAGTCGGCAGTCTCAGTCTCAGTCGGCAGCGGCAGTCCTGGTCGACAGCCTGCAGTCTCATCTGAGCTGACTGCCGACTGAGACTGAAAGACTGAGGCCTGAGACTAAGGCCTGAGACTGAGGCCTGACGACCGACGACTGTCGACTGTCGACTGTCTATTCGTGTTTCTTGAACAACAGCGCCGCGTTGGTGCCGCCGAACCCGAAGGAGTTGGACAATGCGTACTCCACTTTCAGGGGGCGGCATTGACCCGGCACGTAATCCAGGTCGCAGTCGGGATCGGGATGTTCGAGGTTGACGGTGGGAGGCGCGGTCTGATGATAAACAGCGAGCGCCGAGATACCGGCTTCCAGCCCGCCTGCGGCCCCCAGCAGGTGTCCGGTCATCGACTTGGTGGAGGAGATCGCCAGCTTGTAGGCGTGCTCGCCGAAGAGCTTCTTGATCGCCAGCGTCTCGGTGCGATCGTTGTGCGGCGTCGAGGTGCCGTGGGCGTTGATGTAGCCGACCTGCTGGGGCGCGACCTTTGCCTTGCGGAGCGCCATGTCCATGACGCGCACCGCCCCGCTGCCGTCTTCGGTCGGCGCCGTGATGTGAAAAGCGTCCCCCGACATGCCGTAGCCCACGACTTCTGCGTAAATTCTCGCGCCGCGCGCGATCGCCGATTCGCGCTCTTCGAGGATAACGACCCCCGCCCCTTCGCCGATGATGAACCCGTCGCGTTCCTTGTCGAACGGGCGGCTGGCCTTTTCGGGCGCATCGTTGCGCGTCGACATGGCGCGCATCGCCGCAAAACCGCCGACGCTCATCGGCGTAATCGCCGCCTCCGAGCCGCCGGCAATCATCGCATCGGCATCGCCTCTGCGGATAATCTCGAACGACTCGCCCACCGCGTGCGCAGAAGCCGAGCACGCGGTGCACGTGGCCAGGTTCGGCCCCTTGGCGCCGAAGCGGATCGACACCTGCCCGGCTGCGAGGTTGATGATCGATGCGGGAATGAAGAACGGAGAGATCTTGCGCGGTCCACCGGCGAGGAGCGCCTCGTGCTCGCGCTCGATGCTCGTGAACCCGCCGATGCCGGAACCCACGAACACGCCGACGTGCGCCGCGTTCGCGTCGGTAATCGCCAGCCCCGAGTCCTGCATCGCGAAGGTCGAGGCCGCAATCGCGTACTGAATGAAGATGTCCATCTTCTTGACATCCTTCTTCTCCACGAACTGCAGCGGATCGAAGTTCTTGACCTCGCCGGCGATCCGCGAGGCATACGCCGAGGCGTCGAAGCGCGTGATACGGCCGATCCCGTTCTGGCCCGCCAGAAGCGCGCGCCAGTTCTCGTCGGTGCCGATGCCCAGTGGAGACACCAGCCCGATGCCGGTGATCACGACCCGTCTCGTCGACACGAGACCTACTTTTTGCCTTTGGCGTGCGAATCGATGTACTCGATCGCTTCCTTGACGCGCGTGATCTTCTCGGCGTCCTCGTCGGGGATTTCGATGCCGAACTCCTCCTCGAAGGCCATGACGAGCTCGACCGTGTCGAGCGAGTCGGCGCCAAGGTCGTCGACAAAGGATGCGTCCGGAGTCACTTCTTCCTCGTCGA
>JANNJO010000451.1:0-4552 GCA_031395755.1 Acidobacteriota bacterium | reverse complement strand
TCTCTTCCCTCCGCCCTCTGCCCTTTCAATGGCTCTTCCCACGTCCTCCCGGAGCCCTGATACATAGCAAAGCCCGAGTCGGACACTACCATCAACATCGACCCGGCACAGCCAGTCTGAATGCTGCACGTCGACGCCGGTAAATCGCACGCCGCGCCGCGTCGCATCCTTGACGAGCGTGGCCGGATGATAGAACCCCATTGGCTGGTTGTTGAGCAGCGCCGTGTAGAACGCGGCCGGGAAGTGCGCTTTCAAATACGCGCTGGCGTAGGCGAGCAGCGCGAAGCTGGCCGCGTGCGATTCGGGAAAGCCATACAGCGCAAAGGCCGTAATGGACGAGATGATCTGTTCGGCCACTTCACCGGTGATACCCTGCTGCGCCATGCCTTCGCGCAGCTTCACCTCGACCTGTTTCATGCGGCGTTCGGATCGCTTGAACCCGAACGCGCGCCGGAGCTCTTCGGCCTGGCCGCCGCTGAACCCGGCCGTGACCATCGCCATCCGCAACAGCTGTTCCTGGAACAACGGCACGCCGAGCGTGCGCGCGAGGATCGGCTCCAGCAGCGGATGCGGGTACGTGACCGGCTCGCGCCCCGCGCGCCGGTTCAAAAACGGATGCACCATCTGCCCGACAATCGGGCCTGGGCGGATGATGGCCACCTGGACGACGAGGTCGTAGAAGTGATCGGGCCGAAGCCGCGGCAGCGTCGCCATCTGCGCGCGCGACTCCACCTGGAACACGCCGATGGTGTCGGCCTCCTGCAGCATCTTGTAGACGACCGGATCGTCGGGGGGTAAATGCGCCAGATCGACCGCGCCGTCCACGAGTGCGATCGCGTCCTGGAGCACGGCCATCATGCCCAGGCCGAGCAGATCGACTTTGACGAGGCCCATGTCGGCGCAGTCGTCCTTGTCCCATTGCAGGACGACCCGCCCGGGCATGCTGGCGTTCTCGAGAGGCACGACGCTGTCGAGCTGTCCCTGACAAATCACCATGCCGCCGGAGTGCTGCCCGAGATGCCGCGGCAGGTCCTGCATGCGGCGCCACAGATCGCCGAACAACCGGAAGGTCGGATGCTCGACATCGCACCCGGCATCGACCATGCGCCGGCCGAGCGTGTCGGCCGGGTCGACGAACTCGAACTGGTTCATCACCTTCGCCAGGCGATCGATCTGTCCTGGATCGATCCCCAGCGTCTTGCCCACCTCGCGCGCGGCGCTGCGCCCACGATAGGTGATCACGTTGGCCGTCATCGCCGCGCCCAGCGGCCCGTATTTCTCGTAGACGTGCTGGATGACCCGCTCGCGGCGGTCGCCGCTCGGCAGATCGAGATCGATGTCGGGCCACTCGCCGCGCTCTTCGGAGAGGAACCGCTCGAACAGCAGGTCCATCCCGACCGGATCGACGGCCGTGATGCCGAGGCTGTAGCAGACGGCGCTGTTGGCGGCCGAGCCGCGGCCCTGCACGAGGATGTCGTTGTGGCGGCAGAAGTTCACGATGTCCCACACGATCAGGAAGTAGCCGGCGAGGTCGAGCCGCTCGATCAGATCGAGCTCGCGCGCCATCTGCGCGCGGGCGCGCTCGTGATACGGCCGGTACCGCTCGCGCGCACCGAGGTCGGCGAGCTTGCGGAGAAACGACGTGGCGGTTTCGCCCGGCGGAACGGGGTATTCCGGAAACCGATAGCCGAGATCGGCCATCGTGTATTGCAGCCGTTCGGCCAGCGTGTCGGCCGACGACAGCGCGGCGGGCAGATCGCCGAACAGCCGCGCCATCTCCTCGGGCGGTTTGAGATAGCGCTCGGCGTTGCGCGCCAGTTTCCTGCCGGCCTGCGCCAGATCGCTCCGGTGGCGGATGCACGTGAGCACGTCGAACAGCGGCCGCTCGGCCGCATCGGCAAAGCGGACGCCGTTGGTCGCCACGATCGGCACGTGAAACGTGCCGGCGAGATCGATCAGCACGCGATTGTCGGCGTCCTCATCGCGGAGCAGATGCCGCTGGAGCTCGACATACACGTTGCCTCGCCCGAACACGCCGATGAGCGGATCGATCAACCCGCCGACGCCATAGCGCGCGAACCCCAGCAGCTCCCGGCCGGCGAGCGCCACCAGGCCGCTCGTCTGCCCGTCGAGGTCCCCCAAAGTCAGCGCGCCCTCGCCTTTGGGCGCGCGCATCTTCATGCGCGTCACCAGGCGGCACAAATTTCTGTAGCCTTCGGCGGATTCGACTAATACGGGCAAGCGGACTTCAGGCTTCGGACTTCGGGCTTCTGGCCTGGAGCCTGGAGCCTGGAGCCTCTCAGGAACGAGCCGGAGCGTGAGCTCGGCGCCGATGATGGGGCGGATGCCGGCGGCGAGGGCGGCGCGATGAAAGCGCGGGGCGCCGTAGACGCCGTCGCGATCGAGCAGCGCGATGGCGGAATATCCGTAGCGCGCGGCCTGATCGATAAGCGCTTCAGGAAGCGACGCGGCTTCTAAAAAGCTGAAGGCGGATGACGTATGGAGTTCGACGTACATTGGGGATTGGGGATTGGCTGTTCAGTCCAGCAGTCCATCGACAAACCAGGCCTGGCGATCGTCGAGGGCCTGGGAAATGCGATAGCCCGTTCCGTCACGTAACGTCACGTCCCATTCATCGCAGTTCCATGCGTGCTTCCACCAGTCGCCGGAGGAGCGCCAGGGACCGTCGCAGCGTTCGACGCGGCCCCCGCTGAAGCCCCGCCGATCGGTGATGACGCGCGCCGGGCGTCCCTGCTCGATCGTGACGCGCGCCGGGATGGGCGAGCGGAATCGCCGCAACACGGACGCTGGCGTCAACTTGGGATGAGGGGTTGGGGATTTGGGATTTGGGGTGTGCGATGGCTCGAATGTCGCCATTGCGAACGCGCCGGGGCGGTGCGTATCGACGAGCGACGGTGCGCCGACGTGATCGCTGCCCACGAGGGCGCCAAGCCGCGCCATCAGCGTCGCCAGCTTGTCTGTAGGCAGCGCGCGCGCAAACAACCCGAACTGCAGCACGCGGCCTTCGGTCACGTCCACGCCGATCGTGACGCGATCGATGGCGGCCGGCGGCGGGTGCGACTCGAGATCGAGCAGCGCGAGCGTGCGCAGCACCCGCGCGTCACGCATGGGCGCCGGCAAGTCCACCGAGCGCTCGTGCATCTCGCGCGTGACGAGCGTCAACCTGACATGCAGCGTGACGACGCCGCGATCCTGGTGTTCGAGGCGATCGCACAACGGCTCGAGCAACCGGGCCAGCACGAACGACAGCGGCTCGAGCCCCTCGATCGGCCACTCGAGATCGAGCGATGCCTCGAATCGCTCCGCACTGCCGGCCGGGACCAGCGGACGCGCATCCTCGCCGCGCGCCCAGCGCTGCCACCGTAATCCGTCCTGGCCCAGACGAGCCGCGAGCGCGTCAGAGGGTAGCGCTGCTAGATCCCCCAGCGTTCGAATGCCCCAACGCGCCAACTGCTCGACCCCAGGCTTCTGGCTTGCGGCTCCCGGCCTGGAGTCCGAAGCCCGAAGTCCGAAGCCTGCCAGCGACAGCACGCTGAGCGGCAGCGGCGCCAGCACAGCCGCCTCTTCGCCGCGCGACACGACCGTCAGCCCCGCGCGCGCATGTGCCAGGAGCATCGCAGCGGTCGATGTGGCGGCCACCGCGATATGTACACGCAGGCCGGCGTCGGCCGCCGTCCGGCGCAGCTCTTCGCCAATCGATCGCGGATCGCCAATCAGGCTGCCCAATCCATTGATATCCAGCGTGACCGTACGGTCTCCGTGGATCTCGACGCGGGGTGAGAAATCGCGCGCGAGCTGCAGGAGCGCGGCATGGGCGAGTTCTGCCCTCTGCCCTCTGCCCTCTGCCCTGCCAGGTGCAGAGTTAACAGGCAGGGGCAGATAGAGACAGGCAAACATTGCGGTCGCTTTCAATTTTCCGCGCTCGGATGACACGCGCGTTCAGGCCAGAAGCCTGAAGCCCGGAGCCCGAAGCCAGCTGGATCGTGACGCCCCCACTGCTGCGCGCGATCGGCTCGCTGCCGATCAGCACGCACGCGGTGTCGCGTCCCTCAATCACGCGATGCAGTCGCAGCCACGTGGTGTACGGCAGCCGCTGGATGGCCTGCGGCGCCACTTCCGTGAGATCCAACGCCACCAGCCCGAACCCGCCGGCCTGCAGGATGACGTTCAGCGCCTTGACCGCGCGGTCGAGCGCCTTCTGCAGCGTGCCGTATTCGCACGAGAGGCTCACGCGCGCCGAGCTGGTCGACTCGCCGCGGACCCACAGCATCCGCTGGAAGTCGATGCCGCTCGCCGAGGCCGAGACCGGATCGAACATGTCGAGGGGATCGACCAGGGCCACGGCTTCGCCGCGCGCGGTGGCGCCGGCCAGCGCCGACACGAGAATCGCCAGGCGTCCCGACGATCGCGGGCCGGTGACTTCCGACAGATGCCCGCGTGGAATACCGCCCTCGAGACGCGCATCCAACTCGGCGAGGCCGGTCGGGATCGATCGTCCAGCGTCGCGGGGGGGCGCGGGCCACGAGGGAGG
>JANNJO010000063.1:0-21385 GCA_031395755.1 Acidobacteriota bacterium | reverse complement strand
TGGCTGGGCGCCGGCGGCGAAAAAGACGCGCACATCCTGAAGTTCACGCGCGCCGGCAAGTTCCTGATGCAGATCGGGAAACCGGGCCAGGGCCGCGGCAGCAACGACCTCGAAAACCTCGGCGCGCCGGCCAACATGGTCGTCGATGCTGCGGCCAACGAGCTCTACGTGGCGGACGGCTACGTCAACCACCGCATCATCGTCTTTGATGCGACGACGGGTGCATACAAGCGCCACTGGGGCGCGTACGGCGAGACGCCAGACGATGGGTTCTTTACACGCGCGGGGGAGAAGCTGCCGGGACCCTTTCGCGGCGTCGTGCAGAACGAAAACCGGCCCAGCCAGTACGATCCGACCGGCCCGCCCTCCCCGCAATTTCGCATTGTCCACGCCGTACGGATCTCGAAGGACGGGCTTGTCTACGTGTGCGACCGCACGAACGATCGCCTGCAGGTCTTCACGAAAGACGGCCGCTTCGTGCGCGAAGTCGTGATCGCCAGGGACACGCTGGGGAGCGGATCGGTGTGGGACGTTGGCTTCTCCACGGATTCCCGGCAGGCATTCCTGTTCATCAACGACGGCACGAACCAGCTGATTTACGTCCTCGATCGCCAGACGCTGCAGGTCGTGAGCACCTTCGGCGGCGCCGGGCACTGGGCCGGGCAGTTCTACGGCGCGCACAATCTTGCCGTGAACTCGAAGGGGGATCTGTTCATTACCGAGACCTACGAGGGGAAGCGGATCCAGAAGTTCACCTACACGGGCCTCGGCGCCGCGAGTGCCTCTCCGTAGAGGACGACCGCAACGCGTCGGCAGGACGCGTCGAGTACGTCGCGCTGGCATGGTGGGGTGTCGGTCACGGTCAGGTAGCCGCCGCCGTTGTTTTTGCACTGACGCGATCGGGCTGTGACCTATCGACCGCCACCCCACCATGCCCCCGCGACTACTCCGCCGCCTTCGGCGTTGGCGTGCCGGACCGTCGGTTCGGCAAACGATAGAAGTCGGCGTGACGCGTGTTGCCACGCCCAGCTTCGTGTTTGCGGAACCGATGGTCGGGAACGCCGGCGCGAATGGCGATGTGCTGCAGGGAGCGCCTAGAAGGGCGTCAGCGAGCCCGCCGCGTCGAACATCTCGGCGTCGCGTGCCAGGACATCAATCCCTGATGCGTCGCGCAGCTCGTCAAGGACAGCCGGCGACACGTAGATGTCTTCAAGGTGCAGCGTATCGAGGATGCGGATAATCCGCTCGCGTCCCTTCGAGATGTGCCCGCAGCTCCTGAGCGCAACCTCGAAGGCCTCCCGGTCGCTCCCGGCAGCGAGGGGAATCTTGCCGCGCTCGAGAAACCCGCTGGTCACAACATTGGCGTACGTCGCGTCATGCTCGATCTTCTCGGAGAGCCGCCGCGTGATGACGTCCGCGAGTCCGACCCCGATGGCGTTGCCGTGGGACTGATCGGTCAAATCGCACACGATCATGGCGCCGACATGCGGCGCCGCCGGGTCGTGCTCGCCGTTGACGCCGATCCGCCCGGTGATGTTCGGATCCATGCCGACGCCGCTGATGTCTTTGCCCATGCGATCGATGACGAGCACATCGACGGTCTGTACGGGCAGGCGAGGCATGTTCATCCTGGCCAGTTCCAGCAGCCCGGGTTCTTCGACCGCAATCTCGTCCGCCTTCAACACCTTCACGACCATCGTGCGGTGGTACGCATCTTCGACAAGGCCGACGCCGGCAAAGATTTTGCCTTCAGCCAGCACCCTGCGTGCACCGGGCGCCATGCGCTCGCGCAATCCGGCGACGCCGAATCGGTGAACCGCGAGCGCGCCCTCCCGTTTGCCGAGGCCGATGAGCGCCATCTTCATGAGACCGCTCTCGTACCGACCGTGAAAGTCTGTGTGCGGCTTGATGCGGTTGATGAGGATCACGCCGTCAGACTCGTACGCGTGCCGGTCCATGAACACGCCGATCGACAGGTCCGCCCCGTTCACCTTATCCAGCTCGACGACCTCCATCGTTGCGCGCACTGGCGCATGCACAGTGTCCTCGGACACACCGTACGAGGCGAGCACCTCGGCCTGGCCTTCAGCCGTTGCGCCGCCGTGGCTGCCCATCGCAGGCACGATGAACGGCTGCCCGCCTCGCCTCTTGACGTAGGCGACGGTTTCTCGGACGAAGGGGGCGAGGTTGTCGATGCCGCGGCTTCCGACGCCGATCGCGATGCGGGCTCGGGGCCGGATCAGCTCGTCCAGCTTCGCGAGTTGTTCACGCAAGGCGCTGAGGGGATCGTCCAGGCCGTTCGATTCGAATCGCTGCCTGATCTTCGAGAGTCGTACGGTCATCACGGACTACTTCACAATCTCGCACTGCCCGTAGTACTGCTCGGGTCTCGATGTCCAGCTGGTCAGCCTGATCTGGGTAAATTCGTGCCGGGTGTGCACGGCCTTGAACTTCGCGCCTGCCCGGCTGTCCCTGTCAGAGAACACCGTCGTCAGATAGACCGACCCTGAGATGTTCATCGCCATGAAGTGGAGGTTGTCGCCGAGCAGCCGCACGGTGATGTGCGGCGCTCCGGCCGCAGAGGCCGACACCTCGACGACGTTCGCCGTGCCGTCCTGAGTGTCGATGGCGTCGAATTGCATCGACAAGTTTGCCTTCGTGACTTCGGCGCTCGGCACGTCCTTGTCCCAGGTGCCGACGGCCATCAGCGTGAAGGCGCACTTTATCCGCTGCACATCTGCCAGACGGACTTATGGAGGCGCCTGCGCGTGGAGCGCCTGGACGCCCAGCGCGAACAAAAGAAAGACCAGCCAGCGACGGTGGTTCTTCATCATGACGTCTCGCATGATAGCCGCATCATGAACAATATTGAGTCACATTTACGATCTGATTCCGAGGTCCTGAGTTGCGGGGCGACGATCTCCCTATGGCGCGCGAGCAGCTTCCGATGGTCTGAGCCTTGCAACGGCTTCGGGATTACGGTGTCGTCAACACTCATCGGAAGGTGTCAATTATGAAAAACTTCAGCACTGCCGTCATGGCTCTTACGCTCGCGATCGGCGCCGCGGGCTGTTCACAGACCGCTCAGGGAGTCGTCACGGACACGAAAGGGAATGTCTCCGCCGTCAGGGGCGGGATAGAAACGCTCGACGTGAAGGCGGCAATCATTGCCGACAAGACGGTCGACTCGGGCGCGATTGACGTCGACACATACCAGGACAAGAAGCTGGTCGTCCTGCGCGGCTCCGTGCCTACCGAAGCGCAGAAGGCCAAGGCCGAGCAGATCGCCCGCGCCAACGCGACGGGTTACACCGTCGAGAACCGTCTGGCCGTCGTCGCAAACAAATGAACCCGAACCTCCGCAGCGAGGCCTAGACGTGGTTGCGGAGCATCAGCTCTTTCGGGTGCGGGTCGAGATACAACTGTCCGGCGAGGTACGACACGTCGTGCACTCGGACGTGATGCCGCAGCAGCGTAATCGGTACGATGAGAGGCACGAGCCCGCCGCGATAGTCCTCGATCGCGGCGAGTAGCTCGGCCTTTGACGTCCGGTCGAGGCGGTCTTTGAAATATCCAACCATGTGCTGGAGCACGTTCGCGTGCCGGCGGGGGGTGGCCATGGTCGTGAGCGCGGCCATCAACACCTCGGTGTATCGGCGCTCGAGCTCTTTGGCCGGAACGGTCCGCGCGCGAGCGACGAGACGCCCAAGGCGCTGATACGCGTCGGGCGAGTGCGCCATGAGGATCAGCTTGTGCGAGGTGTGAAAATTTACGAGCGCGCCGACACCCCATTTGCCTCTGAAGAGGCCGCGAAGCCTCCAGTACGCGAATACGCGCTCGACGAAGTTGTCCCGCAGCCGAGGATCTGTCAACCGGCCTTCTTCCTCGACAGGCAGGCTGGGGAAGCGTTCCACCAGTCTGGCGGCGAAGATTCCCCGCCCGGACTTCACGGGAAGTTTGTGGGTGCCATAAATCTTGACGCGCTCCATGCCGCAACTCGGTGAATCCTTCTTCAGCACGTAGCCGCACAGGTCTTCCGAGGCGAGCTCTTCGACGCGACGCTGGGAGTATTGCGACATCCGATCGGTGAGATCGACGGCGGTCTTGCCGGTCATCAGCCGCACGCCGTCTCCCGCGCTCACCAGCCGCATCGATTCTCGCGGGGTGCCGAGGCCGCATTCGACTTCCGGACAGACCGGCACCCACTCCACGAATCGCCCGAACGTCTCGGTGAGAAACGTGTCGCGCTTGTGCCCTCCGTCGAAGCGGACGCCTTCGCCGAGCAGGCACGACGAGATGCCGATGCGGATCACTGATGCTAAATCCTCCGGCTGTCGTACGCCCAATGCAACACCGCCTGTCGTTGCCTCCGGCGGCACTCGAGATCGCCCTTCTCGCAATGCTTCCGGATCGCCGACACGTGGCGGGCAATCGCCCGCCAGCGCCTGATCTGCCGCGTATCGTCCGCGGTCCGGCGGCCCATGTAGTACCGGCAGTACCACTGAAACCAGCCGCGCGGATCCTGCGGACGGATCCAGCCGTTCCGCCGCCATGCCGCGAGCGATTGCGAGGCGTTGACACCGAAGTAGTTCAGCCGCGCGTCGTGGCGCTCGGCACACAGCTTCGCTGCGGTAAACCAGCTCGCGGGAAACTCGCCTCGGCAGTCGGTCATGTACTTTCCGCCGAAGACGCCCAGGCGCAGGGCTCGCTTGGGCGTCAGCTCCGGCGTGAACCCAGGCGCGAAGCGTCGGCCGGCGGGTTCGGTCCGGTAGTACACATACCCGTGCTGCATCATGTCGTTGACGACGACTTTATGTTTCATGGGACGATCGGCAGCGGCCGGCCCGATCGATATGTCTTCATGAGGTCGAAGACGACGTCTGCGGCCATGTCGAGAAACAGCGGATCATCGTTGACAGTTTCCGCGCGGGCCATGGGAAGTCCCACTTCGCGGCAGACCTCTGCGGCCTCGTGGTCGAGGTCGTACAACACCTCGATGTGATCGCAGACGAATGCGATCGGGACCAGCACCACGCCCGGTACGCGGCCGGCGGCCGCGCGCAGGTACTCGCAGACGTCGGGACCCAGCCACGGATCCTCGGGACGGCCGCTTCGGCTCTGAAACACGACCGTCCAGTCGTTCGAGCCGACAGCGGCCGCGACGAGCCTGGCCGATTCGTTGACCTGTTGCTCGTACCGCGCGGCGCCAGTCATTCCCACCGGCACGCTGTGCGCGGTGAACACCAGGCGCGCGCGCGTGCGGGCGCCGGCCGGCAGGCGGGCGAGCGCCGCGCGCACGTGCTGCTGGTTGACCTCGATGAATTTCGGATGCATATGCCAGTCGCCGACATAGGTGACCGCGACGTCAGCCAGCCCCTCGGCTGCCGCTTCTGCGCGCGCCTCCATCACGTTCTGCCGGTATTGGGTGCAGCTTGAAAACGATCGGTGCGGCGCCAGGATGAAGCCGATCGCGCGCCGCCTGCCGGCTTCCGCCATCGCCCGGACCGTATCGGACAGCAGCGGGTGCCAGTTCCGCATCCCCACGTAAACGGGAAGCCCGAGCCCCTGGGCCGCCAGACGCTGCTCGAGTCCGCGCGCCTGCTTCATCGTGATGTCGGGTAGCGGCGACCGGCCACCAAAGAGCTCGTAGTGATGCACGACGTCTTCGATCCGCTCGGGTGACACGCGGCGTCCGCGAAGCACGTTCGCGAGAAACGGGCGAATGTCATCCGGACCTCCGGGTCCGCCGAACGCCACGACGAGCACCGCATCGAATGGATTCACGAGAAACTTGCGTGCACGATTGTATGACGCCGGGCGAACAACCGGGAGAGGAGGCGCCTGACCGTTCGCTCGGTCAGCCGCTGGACCAGTCGTCCGCCAGGCAAGGCGTACTCGACGCGATCCTCGTACAGGCTCTTATTGGCTCCGATCGATTGGATCCGGTGCGTGTGCCGCCAGATCTTGAATGGCCCTCGGACCTGCTCGTCGCAGAACTCCTTCCCGCAGACATAGCCGTAATGGCGCGCTTCCCAGAACATGCGCAGCGGCCCGGCGCCAATGGAGAACTTCACGCGGCCGCCGTCGCGCAAGCCGCCTGACCGGCTTTCGATCCGAACCCACCGGCGCGACGGGGTGAGGTCAAGAAGGGCTTCGGGTCGTTCATGCCACCGAAACACCTCGTCTGCGCTCCCGTCAACGACCGAGCGGTGCGTGAAGAGCGAGAGATCGGATGGCCGGTCGCCGCGTTCCGCACGCTGAGCGATCTGCGCGAGCATGCCGCGGAACATCAGGCCGTGGATCGGGAGAATGGCATACCAGTACGCGCGGCCGAGGATACCGCGCGGGTCAAATGTGGCGGTCTGGCGGATCATCGATCGCTGCCCGGCGTCAAGGGGCGTGACCTCGAACTCCAGCCACCCGCGACCGGGTAGTCTGAGATCGGCCGACAGCCGCAGCCGGCGATCGGGTTCGAAGGCTTCGACCGTCCAGCCGTCGATGACGTCTTTCTCAGCGCAGTGCTCCGGGTCGCGGCGCCCGCGGCGCATGCCGACGCCTCCGACTAATCGGTCCAGCCGGCCACGCGCGCTCCAGAGCAACGTGCCGAAGTACCAACCGGCGGCACCCCCGATGCGGCGTATCGGCGCGAAGGCCTGCGCGGGCGGCGCATCTACCTCGGTGGTACGCGTATCAATCTTCTGGCGCGCGCGCGCGCCATCTTCTATCGCGTCGCTCAGCGCCGCGCGCAGTTTCATCGGCTCGATTGGAAATGTGTCGCGCGCCGCCGTCGATCGAACGACGGTCGAGTTTCTCAAACCCTCCACCAAAGCGCGTCCGACGCGTGCCTGCGCCGGCGTTACCAGGGTGAGCCAGAGTCCAGACAGATGCGGCGTCAGCAGCGGCACCGGCAGCAGCAAGCGGCGCAGCCCGCGCAGCCGCGCATATTCGCGCATCATGTCGCCGTAAGAGACAACCTCGGGTCCGCCGATCTCGAAGATCTCGCTGTCACTCTCCTCGGGCAGGTCGAGCGCCGCTGCCAGATACGCCAGCACATCTTCTATGGCGATGGGCTGCGTGAGGGTCGCGACCCAGCGGGGACAGATCATCACCGGCAGCCGCTCGACCAGCGCCTGGATCATTTCAAACGACAGACTGCCGGCCCCGATGACAATCGACGCCCGGAACTCGATGACGGGGACGCCGCTCGCGCGAAGGACGTCGCCAGTCTCCGCGCGGCTTTTGAGATGGCTCGAGAGCGAGCCGACCTCACCTGTCAACCCGCCCAGATAGATGATGCGCCGCACGCCCGCGCGCGCGGCCGCGCGTCCGAAGTTGTCGGCGGCGCGTCGGTCGACCTCCGCGAAGTCCGATCCGCCGCCCATCGAGTGCACGAGGTAGTACGCGGAGTGCACACCCGCGAGGGCGCGGTCGAGCGAGGCCTCGTCGAGGCAGTCACCCTGAACGACTTCAGTGGTCCGCGCGGTCGCGCTGAGCCGTGCCGGCTCCCTCGCGAGACACCGGACGGCGCGGCCGCCTTCCACGAAACGTCGAAGAAGACGGCCGCCGATGTATCCCGTAGCTCCGGTGAGCAGAATGCCCGCACTCATCAACAATCCTATTTGTCTTTCGGCATCATAACCGCGTCGATCACGTGGATGACGCCGTTCGTCGCCACGATGTCGGTCTTGACGATGTGCGCGTTATCGGCCATGACGCCACCATTGCGCGTGGCGATGGTGAGCGAGTCGCCGCTGACCGCCTTCGCCGAGCGCATCTTCATTACGTCAGCGGCCATGACCTTCCCAGCCACGACGTGATAGGTGAGGATGCGCTGCAGCTTCGCCTTGTTCTCCGGCTTGAGCAGGTTCTCGACCGTGCCAGCCGGCAGCTTCGCGAATGCCTCGTCGGTCGGCGCGAAGACCGTGAAGGGGCCCGCGCCTTTGAGGGTGTTGACCAGGTCCGCCGCGGTGAGCGCCGCTGCGAGGGTCTTGAACGATCCGGCCGCGACGGCCGTGTCCACAATGTCCTTCGTATCCGCTCTTACGGCCTTCGTGGTGTTCGAGACGGCGAACGTCAACGCCAGTGCTGCCATGGTTCCGATTGCGAGATTCTTCAACATTGTCACTCCTTTGTGTCGTGCGCCGGGTAGTTCCGAGCCGACTGTTTGAATGTAGTGCAATTAAAAGTGCATACAAGTAAAATCAGCATGGTCGTGAAACTCGTGTGAGCCTCACGACACGATCGACGCGGAATGTGAGTCACACTCAAAAAAAGGGGGGCGGGATGCTGTCAGCGACGTTGCAGAAAGGGCTGAGCGAGTACGCGATCGGGGCCAGGATCCGGTCGCTGCGCCTGAAGAAAAAGATGGGCCTCGTCGAACTGGGGCGGCACACCGGATTGTCTCCGGCGCTGCTCTCAAAAATCGAGCGCGACCGGCTGTTCCCCACGCTGCCGACGCTCCTTCGCATCGCGCTCGTCTTCAGCGTTGACCTCGAGTTCTTCTTCGCCGGCGCCCGTGAGAAGCCCATCATCGCCGTCGTCCGCAAAAAGCAGCGCCTGCGGTTTTCTGAACGGGAGGACGGCGGCGAGAGCGCGTATCGCTTCGAGTCGCTCGACTATCCCGTGACCGAGCGCCGGTTCAATGCGTACTACGCCGATTTTTGTCCCATCGCCCTCGCGGCGCTCCGCATGCATGATCATCCGGGGGTTGAGTTCATCTATGCGCTGCAGGGCACGCTGAGCGTGCATATCGGCGGGGACGAGCACGCGCTGAGGGCCGGCGATTCGATGTATTTCGATTCGAGTGTGCCGCACGGCTACCGGCGCAGCGGCGGACGGGTCTGTAGCGCCATCGTCGTGAGCGGTTGATGGTGACGCCTGACCAGATTCGTCATCAGCCGACCGTTTTGTTAGTTGCGATACACAATCGATCGACGCGACGAACAAAAAAGCGCGCGGCTTTTCATGTCGTTGATGGTATGAGGTGTGCGTCTTCTACGCAGTCGTCCTGATGCACACCTTTGCACACCAGCGCCGCCGCGCACTCACGCTCTGTCTGCTCCCTGTCATCGCTGCGGCCTGCGGCTCTGACGTGCCGAGTGAGAGCCGTTGCCGGAATCTCGTGTACACAGATCAGGGGTTGTCGCGTCTCGAGTACCTTCCGTGCGCAGGCGAGATCGTCGGAGCGCTCGACGAGCTCGGACAGCAAAGCGAGGCGGCTTCGCGCGGCGATCGGCAGGCGCGATCGGATGGCAGGGCCACACTGGGGCGGGTTAACGCCTTGATGAAGGCCGCCGGCGGACGGAATCTGCTCGAGCGGTGGCAGGACCGCCGGTTGACCGACCTCAACCTCAGAATCAGCAACGCCGTCGCACGCTACGAGGCTTTCTATATGGTCCGCATTCTTGAAGAACCCAACCAATTCGCCGCGCAGTCGCGCCAGGCGGCGGCCGCCGAGCTTGGTGCGGCCATGCGGAATTATGACGAAGCGCGCCGTCACTATCGCCGGCTGCAATAGCCCTATGCGTACAACCGCGATCGTCGCGCTCGCCATGCTCGCCCTTTCGGCGTGCGGCGGAACGACGCCCGCCGCTATCGGCGAGATGCTCGAAATGGGACCTTACATGTTCTCGGTTGTCTCAGCAACGCAAGGCAGACAATGGGAATCGGCCGAGGGAACCTATCGCGAGATCGTGGTGCGGCTTCGTGTGCACCGCGACGACACGGCGCCGTTCACCGACACCTTCTCATCCTCCTTCATCGACCGCATCACCATCGTCGATGCCGCCGGCAACTCGATCGGAACCAGTCCGTCAGCGGTCGCTCCCGTCCACACGGCCGGCCGGTACCGTTCGGAGTACTATGCGTGCCTGTTCCGATTCAGCCGATCGTCAGAAGGCGTGCGTGATTTTGGCAGGATTGGCACCCGGCCGCAGGACTTCAGACTGCTGATTACCAACCCTGCGCGCGAAGGCCAACAGCCGCGCCGCGTCTCCATTCAGCTCGGCTAGCGCTGCGCGCACCTGGCGACTGATGACTGATGACTGACGACTGACGACTGCTTTGCTTGTTCCTCA
The DNA here is from genome assembly GCA_031395755.1 of Acidobacteriota bacterium. Taxonomy (GTDB): domain Bacteria; phylum Acidobacteriota; class Vicinamibacteria; order Vicinamibacterales; family JAMQPK01; genus JAMQPK01. The sequence continues at coordinate 11,309 of JANNJO010000063.1, read as the reverse complement.
TCCCGTCTCGCATCATAATCGCACCCAAATTGCAGATGCGAAATCCTGTTGCCGTTGTGGCGCTCATCGTCGGGGCCGTCACGGTTGGTCAGACGCAGACGGCCGTCGATCCGAAGCTGCAGGGGCAGCTGAAGCAGCTGTTTCCGGCGGCTGCGGCATTCTCGCCAAAGGTGCTCGATCCGCCGCACTACAAAGCGTTCGCCGCGAATCCGGGAGGCGGCCCCCAAACTGACGCCGGGCTGGCATTCTGGACCACCGAGATCGAGCCGCTCGAGCGGGGTTACGACGGCCCCATTAAAATCCTGGTCGGCATGGATACCAAAGGCATCCTCACCGGCGTCATCGTCGCGCAGCACAACGAGCCGTACGGCGACTTCTCGGTCGACACGCCGCAGTTCGCCGCGCAGTTCAAAGGGAAGAGCATCCGCGATGCGTTCAGGGTGGGCGCCGACGTCGACGCGGTGTCGAGAGCCACCATCACCGTCACCAGCGCGGCGCGAGCCATCAGGATCAGCGCGCGCCGAATGGCCACCCGTCTGCTGGTCCCGCCGAAATGAGCCAGTGGGACTTCGAAGAGGAAGTCGCGCACGTTGAGACCTGGCAGCAGCTCTTCACCGACCAGTCGCTGGATATCGCCTTGTTCGCGGCATTCGCCACGGTGGCGCTCGTGAGCTTCTTCCGCAAAAGCGTTCGGCTGAAGTACATCACGCTGGTGGCGGCTGTCGCGTATCTCGGCATCCACAAGAGCCAGCTGCTGTCGATCGTCAACATCTTCGGCGTGCTCGGCGGAAACCTGCCGTTATTCAAATACAACCTGGGCTGGTATTTCTTTGCGCTGTTTGCGGTGGTATCGACCGTGTTGTGGGGACGGCTCTACTGCGGCCGCATCTGCGCCTACGGCGCGCTCACGCAACTGCTCGATCCGATCGTGCCGGCGCGCTACCGGCTTGATGTCCCGCTGCGCATCGAACGCCACGCGAGCAAGATCAAGTACGCGCTGCTCGGCGCGGTGCTGCTGTACTTTCTCGTCACTAGAGACATGTCGATCTACCGCTACGTCGAGCCGTTCTGGATGTTCACCGGCCAGGCATCGACCGGCTTGTGGATTGCGCTCGGAGTGCTGCTCGTCGCGACGGTCTTCGTGAGAAATCTCTACTGCAGGTTTCTATGCCCGCTCGGCGCCGCCCTGGGGCTGCTCTCGAAGCTGACGATCTTCGGCATCAAGCGCTGGTCGGAATGCAACAGCTGCAAGCTCTGCGAGAAGACCTGCCAGTGGGGAGCGATTCAGGGTCCCAAGATCATCATGACCGAGTGCGTGCGCTGCGACGACTGCGAGCGCCTCTACATGGATCAACAGAAGTGCCCGCATTGGATACTCCTCCGGCGGCGGAATGCTGCGCCGGAGGAGAGTCGTCGGTCGCCAGTCGGCAGTCGTTAGTCTCAGTCGACAGTCATCAGTCTGGCATCTATGAAACAGAAACTTGCCTTCGTCGCTGCGGCTGTGGCGATCAGTCTGGGGTTGGACGCGCAGGTCCGGCCCTCGCTGATGGGGCTGATTGGCCAGACCGTTTCCGGAACGGTGATCTCGGTTGCCGACGGAGATACCGTACGCGTACGGATGGACGGTACGGGGTGGGCAGTTCGGGTACGGCTCGAAGGCATCGACGCTCCCGAAACGGGCGAGCCGTTCAGTGGTCAGGCGCGCAATGCGACGCGCGTCATGCTGTTCGACAAGAAAGTGCAGGTCAAGGCGACCGACGTTGATCGCTACGACCGGCTGGTGGCGAGAATCAGCGTCGAAGGACGGGACTCGAGCGTGACGCTCGTGGAATCAGGCCTCGCGTGCCACTACACGCGATATTCGTCGGATCGGGCGCTGGCAACCGCGCAGCTCGCCGCCAGAACCGCCGGTCGAGGTTTCTGGGCCGCCAACGCACCTAAGCCAGGATGCGCACTGCGACTCACGGCGCGTCCGTCGGCGCCGCCACAAGCCTGACGCGCCCTCTCAAGCCTGAAGACATCAGGACTTCATTTTGATCCGACACGATCACCCCCTCAACATCCGGCAGCCGCTCAATGAGCGCCATGCCTGCCTCGGGACCCAGAATGAACACGCCGGTCGACAGCCCGTCGGCGATCGATGCGAGGTTCGCGACGATCGTCACGCTGCGTGAGCCGCGGGCCGGTTCGCCCGTGGTGGGATCGAGAATGTGGTGATAACGGCGCCCGTCCTTGATAAAGAAACGCTCGTAGTCTCCCGATGTGCTGAAGGTTCCGTCTGAGAGATCGAGTTCCGCGAAGGTGCGATTCGCCGGGCCTCGGGGATCCTGAATCCCGAGACGCCATGGGCGTCCTTCCTTCATCCCCGCGACGTAGATATCGCCGCCGCTCTGAATCATGAAATCCCGAAAGCCGCGGCGCCGCAGAATGTTCACGCCGCGATCGATCGCGCAGCCTTTGCCGATGCCGCCCAGGTGGATGGAAATGCCGCTGCGCGTTGCGAACACCGTGCCCGCGGCGTCATCAATCTGAATGGCGCGGTAGTCGATGAACGGCAGGCGCCGGCGCACTTCGCGCATGTCCGGGAGGATATCGTCCTGATCGTGGTCGAACTTCCAGAGGCCCGACAGAACGCCAAACGTCACATCAAACTTTCCGTCGGTCCACTCGCTGATCTGCCGCGCGGTCTTGAGCGCCTCACGCACGTCGGGGCCCACGGGCACCGGCCTGACGCCCGCCGTCTGGTTCACGCGCTGGAGATCGCTGCCCGCGACCCACGTGCTCATCAGCGTTTCGAGCCGGGCGAACTCCGTAAAGACCTCCTCGAACGCCGCCAGAGCGCCGGTCTGATCGCTGGTCCAGGCGGTCAGCCGAAGCGTCGAGCCCATCGAAAGCCGCGAGCTCTCGGCCAGGCGAGGGGGGACGCTCTCAATACAACCCGTCGCGATGACGACCCAGAAACTCAAGGCCAGCGCGGGAAAACGCCGAAATTTCAAGCCTTTATGAAGGCATACGCCGTGCATGCGTTCCTGCAAGGAGGATTCTAATGCTTCGGAAATTATTCGCGCTTTCTTCGCTGGTCCTGCTATGGGCCGGTGTTCACCACGCGCTCGTCCCGGCAGACGCTCACGCCCAAGGCCGCGGCCGCGGCCGCGGGGGGCAGACCCAAATGCGATTTGCGGCCATGGACACCAACCGCGATGGCGCCATCTCGCAGGAAGAGTGGAGGGGCTCGCCCCAGGCGTTCCAGAACCACGATTGGAACGGCGACGGCCAGCTTTCCGGTCAGGAGGTCGCCGTCGGCGCCCAGCGCAACAGCAATTGGGAGGAAGCCGACCACATGCCCAACCGGTACGAGCGCTTCGTCAGCTGGACGCAGGCGGGCTTCACCACGCTGGACCACGACCGCGATCGCCGGATCTCCCGGAAGGAATGGCATCACGACGTCGAAACGTTCCGGCGGGTCGATCGCAATCGCGATGGGTTTTTGGATCAGACGGAATTCCTGGGAGAGGACTGGGACGACGCCCGCGAAGACAACTTCGACGATCTCGACATGAACAACAACGGACGCGTCGAGCGAAACGAGTGGCTCGGAGGCGCCGAGGCCTTCAACGACCTCGATCGGAACAGGGACGGCGTGCTCAGCCGCTTTGAAGTGCTCGGCGGCCAGGAAACGACTGGCGACACGTGGGATCAGTTCGCCAGCCTGGATTACGACGGGAACGGCACAATCGCGCGCAACGAGTGGCACTGGTCGCTCGGCAGCTTCGACAAGCGCGATCTGAACCGGGACAACGTGCTCTCGCGTCGTGAGTTCGACGTGACCGGCGGCGCGAACACCGCGGCGCCCGTTGCCGCATCGCAAACCGTTCGCGTCAACGGCCAGCGCGGCTGGAACGACGCGGGAATCGACGTGCGCGCGGGCGACACGCTGGCCCTTAATGCCACTGGAACGATTCAGATGAGCGACGACGCGCAGGACATCGCGACGCCGGCTGGATCGCGGACGGGGCGCCGGGCGCCGGACGCACCGATTCTCAACCAGCCTGCCGGCGCGTTGCTCGCACGGATCGGCAACTACGGGCCCATCTTCGTGGGCGATCGGCGCTCAATCACCGCCCCGGTCAGCGGCCGCCTGTATTTCGGCATGAACGACGATCACCTGGCCGACAACCGGGGTGAGTTCACAGTGGTTGTCACCAACCAGGGGAGCACGGTTCGGTAGGCCGGTGGTTCTAGGTTCCGGGTTCCAGGTTCATGCTAAATCCTGAACTCGGAACCTGGAACCTCGCAACCCGGAACCCTCCCTGCTACATCCCGCGACAAACAAAACGGGTCCAATCCGGGCATCCGCATAGTAAAATTGACCTTCAAAAGAGGTCACAAATAGATGCGGGTTCGACGTTTATCCGGACTCTCGCTTACGGGGTTGCTTATCCTGGCCGGCCTTGCTGTCCTCGGGGCAGATAGCCCTGGCACATCTGCGCCGCTCGCTGACGCCGTGCAGCGCCGGGACAAAGCTGCCGTACTGTCGCTGCTGAAGAAGAAGGCCGACGTCAACGCCCCTCAGGGTGATGGCGCCACCGCGCTGCACTGGGCTGCGTATCTGGGCGATGCGGAGACGACCGCGCTGCTGATCCGCGCCGGAGCCCGGATCAGTGCGCCGAACTACTACGGCGTCACCCCGCTCGTGCTCGCCTCCCGAGCGGGCTCCACCGCGGTCATCGAGCAGTTACTCAAAGCCGGCGCCGATCCAAACAGCGCGGTGCGCGCCGGTGAGACGCCGCTGATGCTCGCGGTGCGCAGCGGGCAAGTGGATGCGGTGAAGATGCTGCTGAAGGCCGGCGCGCAGATCGATGCGCACGAGACCTGGAACGGTCAGACCGCGTTGATGTGGGCCGCTGCCGAAGGGCATGCGCCGGTTCTGGAGGCGTTAATCGAGGCCGGCGCCGACATCCGCGCGCGGTCCAACGGCGGCACGACGCCGCTCCTGTTCGCGGTGCGCAAAGGCGACATGCGTTCGGTCCAGGCGCTGCTGGCGGCAGGCGCCGACGTGAACGAGAAGCGGCCCGACCGTGCCACTCCATTGCTCGTGGCGATCATCAACGGGCACGAGGATCTGGTGGACCTGCTGCTCGAGAAGGGCGCGGATCCGAACGCCGAGGGCGGCACGACCCAGCTCACGATCCAGGGCCAGCGCGCACGGCCGGTCAATATTGAGCTGAAGACGCCCGCGAAACGCGACCAGCTTGCGGAGGTCGCGACCGAGGGAGGCAACGGCAGGAACAACAGCTGGGGCAGGCCGCTGCAGGCCGCCGTGCACGTCGCCAACTGGCACATCAGCGACGAATTCATTGCGGTCAACATCGACAGGCTGCGCGTCATTAAGTCGCTGCTGAAGCACGGCGCCGACGTCAACGGCCGGAACACCGATATGGAGCCCAGATGGTCGGGGGCGAGGTATCGCAGACGGCTGGTCGGCGCGACCGCGTTTCTCTTTGCCGCGAAAGTCGCTGATGTCGAGGTGATGCGCCTGCTGCTCGAGCACGGCGCCGATCCCACGATCAACACCGGTGCCCGGATCACGCCCCTCATGGCCGCCGCGGGCATCGCCTGGGCCTCAAACCAGGAGCGCGCCAGCGAGGCGCAGGTGCTGGAGGCGGTCAAGCTGTTGGTGGAGGAAAAAGGCGCCGACGTCAACGCCGTCAATGACACGGGCGAGACCGCCATGCACGCGGCCGCCTATCGCGGCGCGAACAGCGTCGTCCAGTACCTCTTCGACAAAGGTGGGAAGCTCGACGTGGTGGCGCTGGATGGACGAACGCCCTTGCAGGTCGCCGATGGCGTGGAGTACGGGAATTCGTTTGCCGCGAACCCACACACCGCGGTGTTGCTGCGCAAGCTGGGGGCGAAGGAAATCCCGTGTCCGCATCCCTGCGAAGCGGTGATCCCGATTGAGAAATTTCCCGAGGAGGCATTCCGATGAGGGCACGAGCCCTGATAGTCGCGGCTCTCTGCTTCGCAGCCTCCGCGAGCTATGTTGCACAAGATCGTCCAGCGTCGATCGTCCAGCGTGCAGCGTCGAATGTCGAACGATCGACGATCGACGATCAACGAGCTGTGCTCAGCAAGTACTGCGCGACCTGCCACAATGACCGGGCGAAAGCGGGGGGGCTCGCGCTCAGCACGCTGGATCTGGCGCATTTGAGCAAAGACGCCGAGGCGTGGGAACACGTGGTGCGCAAGATTCGGACGGGCGCGATGCCGCCGGTCGGGCGGCCGCGGCCCGACAAGGCTGCCGCCGAGAATCTCACCACGTGGCTCGAGACCGAGCTCGACCGCGCGGCGCTCGAACATCCGAATCCTGGCCGGCCATCGCTGCAACGGCTGAATCGCGCTGAATATCGCAACGCCGTCCGCGACCTGCTTGCGGTCGAGATCGACGCGGCCTCGATGCTGCCGACCGACGTCGCGGGGTATGGATTCGACAACAACGCCGATGCCCTGACGCTGTCGCCGGCGTTGACGGAGCGCTACCTCGGAGCTGCGGCGAAGATCGGTCAGATCGCCCTCGGACGGCCGCGAGGATTGGCGACAGCGGAGACGTTCTTCGTGCCGACCGATCGCGACCAGGGTACGCGTGTCAGCGACGATCTGCCGTTCGGGTCTCGCGGCGGGCTCGCGATGCGCTATCTGTTTCCCGCCGATGGCGAGTACTTGTTCGAAATGCGGCCGAAAGAGAGTGGAGCGGGCGGGGGGTTCGAGGGGATTACCGCGGAACCACATCAACTCGATGTGAGCCTCGACAACGTGAGGGTCTGGACAACAACGTTGGGGGGGCCGGCTTTCGAGGGTACGCGTGGAGACGAGCGGAACAAGAAGGTCGTCGATCTGCTGCAGTTCCGCGTACCGGTGAAGGCGGGATCGCATCTGGTTCAGGTGTACTTCGCCGCAAAGACCTCCGCGTTCGTCGAAGACCTCTTCGACCCGTCATTGCGTCGAGATCCCTACAGGAATGGGAACGGGGAGCCAGAGATTTCCAGCCTGACCCTCACCGGCCCTCTGCCCGGGACGGCGGCAGTCAGCGAGTCGCCGAGCCGCCGTCGGGTGTTGATCTGTACCCCTGCGTCGGCTGCAGATGAGGCGCCCTGCGCGAAAAAAATTATCTCGACGCTGGCCCGGCGGGCATACAGGCGTCCCGTGACCGACGAGGACCTTCAGGCGCCGCTTGCCGCGTATCGCGAGGGTGCGACCCGAGGCGGCCCGCAAAGCTTCGAGGCGGGCCTCGAAATGGCGATTCGCAGCATCCTCGTGAGCCCGAAGTTTCTGTTCCGGTTCGAGGCCGACCCGACGCTGGACGCTGGACGATCGACGATGGCCGATCGCAAGTCATATCGCATCAGCGACCTCGATCTGGCATCTCGGCTGTCGTTCTTTCTGTGGAGCAGCATCCCTGATGACGAGCTCCTCGACCTGGCGGTGGGGAAAAAACTGCAAAGACCCGACGTCCTGCAGCAGCAGGTGCGCCGGATGCTGGCCGATCCGCGTTCGCAGGCGCTGGTCGACAACTTCGCGGGCCAATGGCTGCACATTCGCAATGTGGCGGGCCACCAGCCGAGCCCTGAAGTGCTGTTCCACTACGACGACAACCTGCGTAAGGCCTTCGAGCGAGAGACGCAGTTGTTCTTCGAGAGCATCATCCGCGAGAATCGCAGCGTGGTCGACCTGCTGGACGCCGACTACACGTTTCTGAACGAGCGGCTCGCCGAGCACTATGGCATCTCCGGTGTGTCCGGCGAGCGATTCAGACGCGTGACGCTCCCTGCAGGCAGCGTGCGCGGCGGGTTGCTGGGACAGGGCTCGATTCTGATGGCGACCTCGTACCCGAATCGGACCTCTCCCGTGATTCGCGGGAAATGGATCCTGGAGAATGTGTTCGGCGCGCCGCCTCCCCCCCCGCCGCCGAACGTGCCCGAGCTGAAGGACGAGAGAGACCCGCGGAAAGTTCTGCCGATGCGCGAGCAGATGGCGGCGCACCGGGCCAATCCCGCCTGCGCGGGCTGCCATGCCCAGATGGACCAGCTGGGGTTCGCGCTCGAAAACTTCGATGCGATCGGCGAGTGGCGAGATATCTATGTATCAGGCGCGCCTGTCAACGCTGCGGCCGAGCTCCCGGACGGCACGAAGTTCAGCGGCCCGGCGGAGCTCCGAAAGGTGCTGGTCCAGCATTCTGACCAGTTCCTGACGACCATCAGCGAGAAGCTGTTGACTTACGCGCTGGGAAGAGGGCTCGAGGCGAGCGATGCGCCTGCCGTCCGCAAGATCAAGCGTGACGCCGCGCGCGAAAACTACCGGTTTGCTACACTTATCCAGGGCGTTGTCACGAGTACGCCATTTCAGATGAGAATGGCGCAGGAAAGCACGAATTAGGAGGCTGGCGAATGGTGATTTCAAAGATAGCGTTGCCCCGGCGGACGTTCATCCGCGGCATCGGCGCAACCGTGGCACTGCCGTTCCTCGACGCGATGACGCCGGCGATGAAAGCCCAGGCGAAGGGCGCGCCTCGATTCGCGGCGATCTACTGCGGGAACGGCGCCAACATGTTCGACTGGACGCCTGCCACCGAAGGCGTGGGCTTTGAGTTCTCGCCGAGCCTGAAGCCGATCGAGTCCTTCCGCGACCGGACGCAGGTCTTCACCGGGCTGGATAACTTCCCGGCAACCGATCAGGGGGATGTCGGCGGCCAACATCCACGCGCCGCGCCGGCCTTCATGAGCTGCGTGCATCCGAGGCAGACCGAGGGCTCCGATGTGCAGGCGGGCACGACGATCGATCAAATGATTGCCGCGAAGATCTGTCGTGATACGAAGCTGCCGTCCCTCGAGGTCTCCGTCGATCGGAACGACGTCGTCGGGGCGTGCGACCACGGCTACGCCTGCGCCTACATGAACTCGATGTCGTGGAAGAATCCCACGACGCCGCTGCCGTCGGAAACCAATCCGCGCTTCGTCTTCGAGCGCATGTTCGGCGTCGGCGCCACCGCCGAGGAACGCCTCGCTCGAGCCAAGGAAGATCGCAGCATCCTCGACGGCCTCACGCAGGAGATTTCGAACCTCCGCAGGAGGCTCGGCACGCGCGATCGCACCAAGCTGGGTGAGTATTTCGACGCCGTTCGCGACGTCGAGCAGCGCATCCTGAGGGCCGAATCGACCAATAGCGATTTTGCGGTGCCCGAGCAGCCGGTCGGCGTGCCTGCAACGTTCAGGGAATACATCGAGCTGATGTTCGACCTTCAGGCGCTGGCGTTCCAGGCTGACATCACGCGCGTCAGCTCGTTGATGATGGCGCGCGAGAACGTCAACCGCTCGTATCCCGAGATTGGCCTGCCCGAGGCGCACCACTCGATGTCGCATCACGGCAACAACCCGGAAAAAATGAAGGTGTTCACGAAGCTGAATACCTATCACGTCGAGACGCTCGCCTACTTCCTGAACAAGCTGAAGGGGATTCCCGACGGCGACGGCAACCTGCTCGATCACACGGTCGTACTCTTCGGCAGCGGCATGAGCGACGGCAACGTTCACAACAACTACAACGTGCCGGTGGTTGTGGTCGGTGGGCAAGACCTGCACCTCAAGGGGAACCGCCATGTGAAGTACCCGAAGGGCACACCGCTGGCGAACCTGATGCTGGGCGTCATGGACCGGTTCGGTGTGAACGAGGAGAAATTCGGCGACAGCACCTCGGAGATCGATCTGCTGACGGTCTGACGGCACTGATGCCGTAGGGGTAAGTGTCAAGGGGCGAGGGGCAATAGCCTCCCGCCCCTTCTTTTTTGTCGTTTTCCTTCTCCCTTCTCTAGAGCCCTCCCGCCGCCCGTTCCGCCTTCGCAATCAAGACATCGGCGGTATCCGCCGCGAGCCGTCCCGCGCGCCTGACCCCGCGTACTTCGTACGCGAACGTCCGCAGCAGCACCCGTGCCGCCGGAATCCGTCCCTGATGGACCGCGGCATCAGCCGCCTGGAGCGTGAGCATCAAGGCCCGCTCAACCCTGACTGGCAGCGACAAGACCGCCATCTCGGTCATAAGACGCTCAATTCGGTCCCGATCTCCGGTGCTCTGCGGCTCAAGGCCGAACGAGGCCTGGGCGTTGGCTATGCCCAGCGCCGCGAACAGCAGGAACACAACAGCGACGGCGACGATTCGGGAGCTCATGCATGAGATAACGAAGGCTGCGGCGAAGACGAACGCCGGCCAGTGGAACTGGGGTTAGGGATTGGGGATTAGGGATTGGTGCGGCCGGGACGGCGTACCCGCGTCAAGCGGTCGACTTTGGTCGCCAGACCCCGCACTTCCGTCAACACGATCTTCTGCGTCTTTTCAACGCCCGTCACACGGGACTCAATGGCCAGCACGTGTACTTCCAGGCGTTCCTGCCCATCTTCTACGCGCTGGAGACGAGTCTTTACTTCGGCATTGTCTTCCCGCAGTGCCGTATAGCCCTCAGCGATCAGCCTGATTCCGTCCTTGAGCCCCTCCGCGACCACGTCGAAGTGTTGTCGCGTTCGCTCGCCCTCCTGGAGGATCAGTTGCTGCATTTCGTTGAAGCGGGCATCGACCTGCATAAACCGCGCGTCGACCTTATCGAACCGTGCGTCGATTTCCGAGAATCGTGCGTCGACCTTATCGAACCGCGCGTCGATTTCCGAGAATCGTGCGTCGACCTTATCGAATCGCGCGTCGATTTCCGAGAATCGCGCGTCGACCTTATCGAATCGCGCGTCGACCTCTGAGAACCGCGCGTCCACTTTGTCGAATCGTGCGTCGACCCTGTTGAAGCGGGAGTCAGCGGCTTTGAGGTCGCTGTCGATACTATCGAAGCGTGTTTTCAGTTCGGTGTCTTCCATGTCTATCCGCAGAGCAGCGGCCGTGCCAGTCGAACGGACTCAAAATCCTGAGGATTTGTGCTAATGCACCCTCGCCGTTGCATTTTCCGCCTGCCCACCCAGCCCAGAGCCAGGCGATTTCTGCATTCGAACATGACGCGACGATGCCATCGTCGAAGGGACGGTTCAAGCAAATTGTGGTCGGGGGCGCAAATAGGTCAGACGACGGATGGGTAGAGGCGGCTACCGCGCACCGACGTCGAGCGCGACGATCTTCTCTCTATCTCTCGCATACAGCGTCTTCCCGACCAGGGTGGGCACGGTTCACGACACCGTGTTGAAGATGCGCGCCTGCGATAGGACATTGATGCCTTCGGGCGACAGTGTTGCCAACGCGAGGTCGCCGTCCTCATCAAAAAT
>JANNJO010000325.1:0-5999 GCA_031395755.1 Acidobacteriota bacterium | reverse complement strand
CTCGTCCTCCACGAACGGCACCAAGTACACGTAGTCCTCGCGCCGGACGACGAAGATGCGCTGACCAGCGTAACGGCTGGGGTTCGGGTGTTCCAGGATGTCGAGTAAGTCGCCGCGCTCGATGTGGAAGACGACGTCCTCGAACCCGATGCCGCGCTCCGCCCTTAGCCTCGAGTTCTTCGCGGCGTCCCAGTCGAAGTACTTCACCTCCTGTAGCGTAGCACAACGTGTGCCTGAAAGGCACACACTGGCATCAGCCAGAGTGTGCCTAGGAGTGTGCCCAAACGCGGTCCTAAGAGCATCACTCAGCACCCAACGCCAACCAAGTTCCCAATAAAAAACGGGCCTGAAATCATCAATTTCAGGCCCGTTCTGTGATCCCTGGCAGCCTTAGCAAACCGCCGCCTTCAGCCTCTCGGCCACCTCACCGCATGGAGCTAACTATTGTCGCACAAGGACTTGCTGATTTCAGGCTTTCGACCGCGCTGGCTGATTTTGCTCGATTGTCCCTGAAATTGCCCCTGTCTCGGCGTCGAGACGCTTGGCAGCCTCGCGGAGATCGCCCGCGCTCACGATATTGTATCGCTCGAACACGCTCCGAGTCTTGTGCCCCGTCATCGCGACACGCTCCGGAATCCCGGCGCGGAAGATTGCGGACGGCCGTCCGGCAGAAGTCGTGCGGGGGGGCGCCCAGGACATCCAGCTTCCGTGCAGGCCGTCCGGAAAGCGGCCCGGAAGCTCTTGATTGGCCGCCCCCCTCGATGAAAGACGCGCGGACGGACGACCTTGAGCCGCCGTTGCAGATTCTCAGTGATCGTTCGCTGGTAATCAAGCAGTTCGCGCAGATCAGGCGTCATCGGGAAGGTCCGTCCCTCGCCGTTCTTCGTCTTACCCGGATCGAGCCGGACTTCGCCGGCGACCAAATCGACCTGTCGCGACTCGAGCGGCAGTACCTCGCTGTCGATCCGCCACCCCGTGATGTACGCGAAGATCGCGACCGGGCGCACCTGCTCCGGCAGTCGCTGAAGCACTGACAGAAACTGCTCGCGCTCGAAGAAGCCTACCCGGACGTTGTCCTCCTTGAGGAACGGAATGTGGGGTTTCTGGAGGAGCTTCCCTGACTGAATCGCCAAGTTGAACATGCGCTTGAGTTGATCTCGCCGTTCGAGACGCCGGCCACCGTCCCACGCTGTTCTGGCACATGGCGAGGCGTGCCGTCGCTCGCAGTGAAGGTGAATGCCTTTCGAGCGACCGTCGTCTCTTTCTGCCGCGAGTCGATGCACTCGCGAATTTCTGCCGTAATCGCGACACCCCGCTCGATGTCCCCCTCGCGCAGCCGCAGCAGGCTCGTCGCATGCCCTTCCTTGGTGCTGCCCGAACTCTCTTCTGTGGGCTTCGTCAAGAACTAACAACGCCGGCTGTGCTCGTAACTACTGCACAAGCGTTGAGCGAGCGTCCGGAAGACGTTCATAGTTAATCAGGACGACGTCGGCCGCCGGCGTGGTTGAGCTATCCATGCTCCGCCAGAGACGTCACATGGTCTTGCCGTTCACCGCAATGCGCACTTTTCCTGTCCGCACGCGTTGCGGATGATCGCCCACCCCCACGCTCGCGATTTCCTTCTCCTCCGCGAATGAGATCACCGCGACTCGGTTCTCTTCGCTGACCGAGACATAGCAACTTCGTCCGTCGGCGCTGGTCGTGGCCCAGTAGGGTTTAGGTCCAACCGGAACGACGGTATAGCGAAAACTTGCGCGGTCCACAATCGCCGCATAGCCGGACATCGTGCCAGCCACGCACAGTTTCTCGCCGTTGCCGCTGATAGTGATGCCGTGGTGCGCTGAGTTCAACTGATACGCACTGAGCGGCATCTTCTTGACACTGTCGGGAATTGGCAACTGTACCCGACGCGTGATGGCCTTCTTCTCGAGATCGAACTCAAAGAAGCCGTGATAGAACGACATCTGGAAATAGATAAATCGCCCGTCCGGCGCAAGCGCCATGGGTCGCACCGCGGCGTGAATCCACTCTTCGCCTGATTCCTTAGACTTCGCCCGCATGTCAAATCGCTCGAGCTCCCGCATCGATTTCGCGTCGACAACCAGAAAGACGCGATCGCCTTTGAGGAAATCCAATGTCCGGCTCGTCGTCGGAAGAAATACGCGTCCAATGCTAGCGTGATAGATTTTCGACCCGTCGGTTGAATAGTTACTCTCATGCGGTTCATCGCCCGACTTGAAACCGCCGATGATTCGCCCTGTTGCCGTGTCGATGGCGTGGACCCTGCCAGCGGTTGATGCGGATACGAGCAGCGTTTTGCCATCCGGCGAAAGTGCCGCGTGATCGGCTCGCGTACCCTCAACCGGTGTGCGCCATGCAACCTGCCGCGTCTCGAGATCGATAGCCACTACGTCGGCAAAGCTCGGGCGCGACGCGAAAAGATAACGGCCGTCAACTGAGGTGAAAACATCGTCGACCAGCTGATTATTCCCTTCGCCGGCGACACGGCGAATGAGGTTGAATGCAGCCTCGCGCGTCACGCTCGACTTCATCTCGGCGATTCGCACGCTCCAGTCGGGAACTATGTCGATTTTCGCTAGAGTTGCGAAGGATATGGGATCGAACGCGGTGACGGTGCCCGCCCAGTTGTTACCGACTAGCACAACGTCGCGGAGAACTCCCGTCCCAGCAGTTACGACGCCGGCCGGCGCTGCCGGCGTCGTGTCCACAGGCCGCCGGTAAGCATCGCCGCATGCTGCCGCACCACTGATGAAAACGAGGGCGAGTGTGAAAACGCTCGAGCGCTTCATATTGGCTCCTGGTTCGTCGAATTGGCGGTGAGAGTTTACAACGATTACGACCTGCTTGACGTCCACTTGAAGTCCATCGAATCGGTCGCGAGCGCTCCCAGAAGTCGCACATTCCTCAAAGGCGGGAGCAAGAGGTCCTCCTTCCAGCATGCGTAACGTGCTCGGTCGAGGCGCGCTCAGCCTTAGCGACGCCCTTGTCACCCAATCTACGGCACTTTCATCAGATGGCGCGGCGGGAGCACGGGGTGACGGTGTCGTACATCTTTGTGAAACAGACGTTGCACGCCGCCGGGTTGGTGGAGAAGCATCGGGCGCGCGGCCGGCATCGTCTCCGTCGCGAGCCGCGCGCGTGCTTGGGGGAGATGCCGCATCTCGATGGAAGCGTGCACGAGTGGTCACGGGGGTCGACTTCCGCCCGTGTCTCATCTTCTTCGTGACACAGGATGCCGTCGAGATCGGCGTCACCGAGCCGACCCCAGGGACGCTGCCGCCGCCGTGGACGCCAAGAACGCGCCCACAGCGCCACAGGCGTCACTCTAGCGAAAGCGGTCAGATCACTGGTCAACAACCAGACTACAAGTGTGTCGGTTTTCCTTACGGAAAAGTTCGCAGTTGACCGCGCGCGCGCGCCTGTGCAGCATAGGCAGCCACTGCGTAATGCCTTCTTACATTTTGCCGCGCTTGGTCCTGCTAGTCGTCGCATGTCTGACGCCCTGCAATGTTGCCGTCGCTCAGCAACTGGGCACATGGGGACCGCTGAACAAAGGTAAGTGCGGCGCCGATGGTGTCAGACACGTCTCAGCCCGTTTGTTCGATGTACCGGAGGGCACATCATGGCACATCGCGTGTGCGACGAACCCCAGAAACGTGCTGGGCAGAACGGTGGTGCCGGCTCGATGCACCAGAGCGAAACGGTTTCTCACGTTCGGTGGCGCTCACTTGGGCGAGTGGGATGTGCCGGATGCGTCGTGCCTGTCGTCGCCGCCCCAGCGCCCCGCGCCAGGCGGAACCGGCACGCTCGCATCTTCAGCGCCTCTCGAGGGATTCGCCGATCTTCATGTTCACCAGATGGCGCATCGTGGGTTTGGCGAGGCAATTGTCTGGGGAGGTGCGTTTGGCAATCCGTCCTCTCAACTGACGCCGATTCCGGGGCGCTACAGACGAGGGCATGACGCGACCGAAGACGCAGTTAACAGCCGCATCCCTCAGGTGCTGGTAAACGCGCTCCTATTCGACGCATTCAAGCATGGCGAAGATGGTTATCCGACATTTCGCTCCTGGCCGAGACACGACATCTGGACGCATCAACAGGTGTACGAGGATTGGCTCTTCCGCGCGTATCAAGGCGGCCTCCGATTGATGGTGATGCTTGCTGTGAATAGCGAGGATCCGTTCGGACGTGGCGAGAATCATTTGCCGGTGGTCGGGACACTCAGGTTCCAGAAGGCGATTGCAGCCGGCCGAACCGGCAACGATATGGAGGCGCTCGAGTTTCAAGTACGCGAAGCGTATCGAATGCAGGATCACGTCGATGCGAAAAGCGGCGGTAGCGGCCAGGGATGGTATCGCATCGCGCGTGACCCGGCAGAGGCCGGACAGATAATCGCGCAAGGGAAACTCGCCGTCATTCTCGGTACCGAGCTACAGCACCTCTTCAACTGCGATATCGATCGACCCATCTGCACGCCCGACACGATCGCCGAAGGGCTGAGCCGCCTGGAAGCGATGGGAGTCAACTACGTTTTCCCAGTGCACCACAAATGGAATCAGTTCGGCGGGCCCGCAACGTTTCAGCCCTTGAACAGCGGGCCTACTGAAAAGTGCCTCCACCTCGGTCACCCCTGTTCGTCGACCGGCCTCAGCCCGCTTGGGCGGGTGCTGATTCGGGAGCTCGCCGCGCGCGGAATGCTCATCGACACCGAGCATCTCTCGGCGCGATCCTTCGATGACGTGATGGGCGTCCTCGAGCCGCTTCGATACCCGGTGCTGGCAGGTCATCTGTTGCCTTTGGATTTGCAGTTGAACGAATCTGATCAGACCGAGCGCGCGAGATCGTCCAACGAGCTGCTGCGGATTCTAAGAACCGGCGGCATGGTCGCCCCGATCCTCAGTACGCCTGCCCATGAGTTCGCGCCGACGGGAACGGCTCCGGGGCCGGTTCCGATTCGCTGTGACAACGAACAGGGCGGAGGGGTGGATCAGTGGGCGAATGCCTATCTGTTTATTCGAAACGCACTCAAAATCTCGGGCGGAACACCCGTGATCGCCTTCGGCGCCGACTGGAATGGATTCGCCGGATGGCCCGGGCCGCGTCACTCAGAGGATGATCCCTGCGTACCGCGAGCCGCGCCCGGCGGCCAGCCGATGCCCATCGAAGCGAAGGTCGTATATCCCATCAAGCTTCCTGACGAATTGGTGACAGCCGCCGTTGGAAGCACCCACACGCTCGAGCGGTTCGAATGGCCCGACGCGAGACGTCCGTGGGACTACAACACAGTGGGGATGGCGCACATCGGCATGCTTCCCGATTTCATTGAGAATCTCAGGTTGCTGGGATTCACGCTCGCCGATCTCGAGCCGCTGTATCGGTCTGCGCGAGGTGTTGTGGATCTCTGGAATCACGCTCGCCACCGCGCCATTCCCGGCGATCTACATGGTCCGCTGCGCTGGGTGCCACAAAGTCCGTTTGACGTGCTCCCGTTCACGCATTGGGACGCGTCGCGGAACGTCGACGCCGCCAGCGGCCATTCGATTTGCAGAACGCGCGCCGGTCAGAAACTGGGTTTCGTCCGCCAGGAGACGTGCGTGCTGATCGATCCCGTTTCGAGTCCGGCAGAGAGTGCCCTGCCGACCTCGATCTCCGCATATCACGCAGGACGCTGCCTCGGTGTCGAGAAGGAGTCGCTTGCGGCCGGGGCGCGAATCACGCAGTCCGCATGTGACTCCAGCGCCGGCCAATTCTGGGAACTGCGCGAGATCGACGACGGTTATGTTCAGCTGCGAAACGTGACGAGCGGCAAGTGCGTAGCCATTGACCGGGGTTCTACGTCCACGGGTGCTCGGGCGATCCAGGCCGCATGTTCGGGAGCACACGACAGACTGTGGCAACCCGTGCGCTCGGGGAATACGTTCAGGTTGATCGCGAAGCACAGCCGTCTCTGCCTCGAGATTCGGGATCAGAGCAGAAAC
>JANNJO010000322.1:0-22220 GCA_031395755.1 Acidobacteriota bacterium | reverse complement strand
GCAGCGCGGCGTTGGACCGGCTGCGCCTCTATCCATACGATCTGCTGATCGTGGACCTGAAAATGCCGGGGATCGATGGTCTCACAGTCATACGGGAAGCCAAGAGGCTCAAGGCTGAAATCCCGGTGATCGTCATTACCGGCTTTTCAACCGAGTACGCCGCAATCGAGGCCCTGAATCTCGGCGTCACCAGCTATCTGACCAAGCCCTTCCGCGTTCCTCAGGTCCTTGCCGCAGCCGCCAGGGCCATGGGAGAGCCCGCATAACCAATCCCCGATCCCCAGTCCCTAATCCCCAGTGTTGCAACTCTCCTCGGTCTCAAAGTCCTTCGGCGAACGCTCCCTCCTCGAAGACGTCACCTGGCAGATCTCGACCGGTGAGCGCGTCGGCCTGTGCGGCCCGAACGGCGCCGGCAAGACCACGCTGCTCAGGATGCTCGCGGGCTACGACGAGCCCGATGAAGGCAGCATCATCAAGCCGTCGGCGCTGACGGTCGGTTACCTGCCCCAGGACGGCCTCGCGCATGCCGGCCATTCCATCCTGGAAGAGGCCAGCGCCGCGTTTGCCGATCTGCTGCAGATGAAATCGGAGATGCACGCAATCGAGGAGCGCCTGGGTGATGCGTCGGTGCCTCGGGGGGAGCACGACGCGCTGCTCGAACGCTACAGCGCGCTGCAGGATCGCTTCAGGATCGGCGAGGGCTACAATATCGACCTTAAAGTCGCGACCGTGCTGCGCGGCCTCGGCTTCGCCGACGAGGTGTTCGACCTCCCGACCGACTCGCTCTCCGGCGGATGGCAGATGCGGCTGGCGCTCGCGAAGCTGCTGCTGGGGCGGCCGACGCTGCTGCTCCTCGACGAGCCGACGAACCACCTCGACCTTGAGGCGCGCAACTGGCTCGAGGAATATCTCGCCGCCTACCCGCACGCGGTGATCCTTGTCTCGCACGATCGCTTCTTCCTCGACGCCGTCGTCACGCGCATCAGCGACCTCAACCTTCGCAAGCTGACCGACTATCCCGGCAACTACACCCACTACATCGCCGAGCGCGACGCGCGCATGGACCAGCTGCGCAAGTCCAAGCGGGAGCAGGACGAGGAAGTCGCGCGCGTGAAGATGTTCATCGATCGCTTCCGGTACCAGGCGACCAAGGCGGCGCAGGTGCAGAGCCGCATCAAGATGCTCGACAAGGTCGTGCCGATCGAGGCGCCGCCCGAGCGCAAGCGCATTCATTTCACCTTCCCGATCTGCGCGAAGAGCGGCAGGTCGGTGCTCGAGCTGCACGACGCGCGCAAGGCGTATGGCGAGAACGTGATTTTCTCGAAGCTGAACCTGCTGATCGAGCGCGGCGATCGGCTCGCATTGGTCGGACCGAACGGCGCCGGAAAATCGACGCTGATGCGGATGCTGTCGGGGGTCGAGGCGCCCGACGCGGGCACGCGGCGCGAAGGTCATCAGGTTGTCATGCAGTACTTCGCGCAGGATGAAGCGACTCGGCTCAACCCCGGTCTGACGGTGTACGAGACGATGTCGTCGGACTCGCCGACCCGCATGGTGCCGGCGATCCGCAACATCCTCGGAGGCTTTCTTTTTTCTGGAGACGACGTCTACAAGAAGGCGGCGGTGCTGTCGGGCGGCGAGCGGACGCGTCTGGCGGTCGCGCGGATGCTGTTGATCCCCTCCAACACGCTGCTGCTCGACGAACCGACGAACCACCTCGACCTCGACTCGAAGGACATCCTCCTCGAAGCGCTCGAAGACTACGGCGGCACGCTCATCTTCGTGTCGCACGATCGGTACTTCGTGGAGAGGCTCGCGAACAAGATCGTCGAGATCGGCCACGCCGACGCGCGCGTGTTCCCCGGCACTTACAAGGAATTTCTCTGGAGCAAGGAGCATGGTGCGGCAGGTGCGACAGGTGCGAGGGGTGCGAGGGGTGCGAAGAAACCCGCGTCAGTGGCGCAGGGCCTCAGCCCTGCCAACAAAGCCGACGCCGCCGCCGAACACGACGCGCGCAAGCGGGCGCAGGCCGAAGAGCGTAAGCGCGACCATGAAACCAAAAAGCTCCAGTCGCGCATCTCAGATCTCGAAGCCAGGATCGCGGACCGCGAACACACCATGAGGGAGATCGAGGCCGCGATGTCGACGCCCGGTTTCTACGATCATCGCGACCGGGCGCAGCCGCTGATCGACCGCCATCACACCCTTATGTGGGAGCTCGGCGACCTTCTGCATCAGTGGGAAGATCTGCAGAAGTCGTTACAGAACTGCCCCCTAACTGACGATAATGTAATCAAGGGGTCGCAAGGTAAGACGTGAAGCCTTACGCGTCAATGATTTAGCGGGTTTTTACTCGGGTGGCGCCGGGCACGCCGTTTGCCCTTTCGGCGACTTGGACCTACCCGATGGAAAGCCCGCAGACGACTGTGCTGCCGCTCGTTACTGACATGCCACAAACGACCCGGCGGCCGTCCAGCCCCCGCAAGCCCGCGGGGCGGCGACACCTGCGCCGCGAAACCGACCACTTTTTCCGACAGCTCGTGGCGGGTATGCGCAACGGCGTGCTGGCGATTACGCGCGATGGCCTGGTCGCCGAGCTCAACGCCGAAGCGCGACGAATTTTTCAGCTCAAGCGATCGTCACGGTCCGTCGGCCGCCACTTTTCCGAAGTACTCGCCAAGCACCCGGACATGGTGCGCGTCCTCCACAGCGCGTTCGAGCTCAGCCACCTGCCGAACCGCGCCGAGCTGAGACTCAAGACGACCAACAAGGTGATCGGCTACACGATCTCGCACGTGAAAGACGAGCGCGGACGATCGAGCGGCGTCGCCCTGTTCTTCAAGGACCTTACGAAAGTCGAGCAGCTCGAGGAGCGCGAACGGTTGCGCGACCGGCTGGTCGCGCTCGGCGAAATGGCTGCCGCGATCGCGCACGAGGTGAAGAACCCGCTTGCCGGCATCGAGGTGATGGCCGGCCTGCTGAAGCGGCAGCCCTCGGTCGTCGACTCACCCGATGCGCAGTCGCTCCTCAACGACATCATCAACGAAGCGAAGATGGCGAACCAGATCGTGCACGAAGCGCTCGAGTTCGTGCGACCGATCCGCCTGCAGGTCGAGCATACGGCGATTGCCGACGTGCTGCAGACCTCAATCGCCCTCGCCGACAGCAAGATTCCTCGCAGGAAGATCGACCTCACGGTAAAGGTGGACGAAGGGCTGCCGCCGATTCAGGGGGACCAGCATCAGCTCTGCCAGCTTTTCACCAACCTGCTGATCAATGCGTTCGAGGCGCTCGAGGGCAACGGTCACGTGGAGATCTCGGCGCGCGAAGGCGTGCTCGAGGAGGACGCGCAAGCCGCAAGTGGCCAGACGCGCACGGTGATCGTGGAGGTAGCTGATGATGGCCCGGGCGTGCCGCGCGAGCTGCGCGACCGCATCTTCAACGCCTTTTTTACGACAAAGCCCCAGGGCTCCGGCCTCGGCCTTGCCATCGTGCGCAAAGTCGTCGACGCGCACGACGGCCGCATCGATATTCAGACCGGCAGCGGCGGGACGCGGTTCCAGGTCACCCTTCCGGTGTCGGGCGCGAACGACTGGTTCGCTCCCAGGCTGCAGCGCCACTTACGCACATCAACGGACGACTAAGGAAAACGAGGAAGACAGATGGGTCGCATTCTCATCGCCGACGATCACGACGCCCTTCGACGCGGACTCGCCCGGGCCCTGACCTCCGCGAGTCACGAAGTGGAAGAGGCGCCCAACGGCAACCAGGCCATCGAGCGCCTGCACGAGGGACACTTCGACGTGGTCCTGAGCGATCTCAAGATGGGCGGCAGCGACGGCCTCGACGTGCTGCGGACGACCAAGGCGCTGCACCCGTCGACCGCCGTCATTTTGATGACCGCGTTCGGCTCGGTGCACACCGCGGTCGAGGCGATGAAGAGCGGCGCGTTCGATTACGTGCAGAAGCCGTTCGAGATCGAAGAGATGGAAGTGAAGATCGAGAAGGCGCTCGAGATGCGGCGGATGCGCCACGAGCTCGACTACCTCCGCCACACCCAGAACGACATCTACGATTTCGACCGCATCATCGGCAACAGCCCTCCGCTGCAGCGCGTGCTCGGGGTCGTGCGCAAGGTGGCCAAGAGCAACACGACGGTGCTGATTCGCGGCGAGACGGGCACGGGCAAGGAGCTCATCGCCGGCGCCATCCATCACAACTCGCTGCGGGCCACGCGCAACTTCGTGAAGGTGAACTGCGCGGCACTGCCGGAGACGCTGCTCGAGTCCGAGTTGTTCGGCCACGAGAAGGGGGCGTACACGGGCGCCGATCGGCAGCGGATCGGCCGTTTCGAGCAGGCCGACGGCGGGAGCCTCTTCCTGGACGAAGTGGGCGACATGAGCGGCGCGATTCAGGCAAAGATCCTGCGGGTTCTGCAGGAGCACGAGTTCGAGCGGCTGGGCGCCACCCGCACGCAGAAAGTCGACGTCCGGCTCATTACGGCGACGAACCGCGATCTCTCGCAGATGGTGGCCGCCGGTCAGTTCCGCGAGGACCTGTACTACCGCCTCAACGTCGTCTCGGTCGAGATGCCGCCCCTGCGCGAGCGCAAGGAGGACATCCTGCCGCTCGCGATGTTCTTCGTGAAGAAATTCAGCGGGGAGCTGAAGAAGAAGCTCGACGGCATCGATCAGGAAGCCCAGAAGATGCTGCTGCGCTATAACTGGCCCGGCAACATCCGCGAGCTCGAGAACTCGATCGAGCGCGCGATTCTGATGACCGAAAGCCAGTTCATCTCCTCCGACGATCTGCGGCTCGGCGAGATCGCGACGACCTCCTCTTCCGGCGCCCGCGAACCGTCGCTCGTCAAGATTCCGCCGGCGGGCGTGCCGCTGGAGGAAATCGAGAGAAGCGCGCTGATGGAAGCGCTGAAGATGTCGAACTGGGTGCAGAAGGACGCCGCCGAGCTGCTCGGCATCAGCCCGCGCGTGATGAACTACAAGATCAAGACGCTGCGGATCGAATTTCCGCGGGGCCGACGGCCCATGGTGGCGGCGGCAAGTTAGTCGTCAGTCAATAGTCGTCAGTCGACAGTCTCAGTCATCAGTTGGCAGTCCAAGTCGTTGGTCGTCAATCACCACGGGGGCGACGGTGCAATCAAGCCGTCGCCCTTTTTTTATTTCAACCTTGGAGCAAAGGTAAAGACTGCGAGCTGGTCGCGTTCGACTGTCGACTGACGACTAAGGACTGGCGACCGTCGGCTATTGTGGAACGACGCCGGTGCCTCTCCAGTCGGCCGTTGCTGCAGTGCCCGCCAGCAGATCCCATGGAGGGACCTGAGAGCCTGAATCCCTTCCGAGTCGAGGAGATCGGCGGCGGCATCGTGCTCCGCGCGAGTCAGAATCCCGTCCGCTTCGGCGATGTCCAGCTGGAGCAGCCGCTTCCGCGCCTTTCGGCGCTCGTCCCGGCGAAAGCGCACGACGAACTGTGTCGACGCGAACGCGACTCCGATCACCGAGGCCACGAACGAGACGCGCCCGATTCGCTCGGACGTGACGAGATCGTTGCGATGATGGAAAATCTCTGCCGCGCGATGGAGCGGGAAGACTCCGACCGCCCGGCCTGATTCTTCCGACAAGTCCTGTCGAATATCACGCGCAAACCGCGGATCGTAGAGAGCCTCGAGGATGTCGCGCACCACCCGTCCGGGGAGATCGCGCCGGGCCGACACTATCCGTGATTTTGTACCTGAAGTTTGGGGCGAGAAACTGCGAGACCGCAGCGAGCAATACCAGAATCGCGGCGCCAAGGCCGCCTGCTGCCGCGAGTTGGCGCCAGCGCATCATCGGAGACGGATGATACGTGACGACTGTTGACTGTCGCCTGAGACCGAAGACTGTCGACCGGCGACGGTCGACCGTTCACGCCCTCGGATGCGACTTCTTGTACACCTCGATCAGCTGCGCCGCGTTCACGTGGGTGTAGCGTTGCGTCGTGCTGAGGCGCGCATGGCCGAGCAGCTCCTGGATAGCGCGGAGGTCGGCGCCGTTGGCGAGCAGATGGGTGGCGAATGAATGCCGCAGGGCGTGGGGGCTGATGCCGAATTTCGCGCCGCACGCCGCCACATACCGCCGGACGAGCCGATCCACGCTGCGCGTCGACAACCGCCCGCCACGGTAATTCAGAAACACCGGCGCCCGCGCATGGCGGGCGGGCTTCGTCTGCCCTCTGCCCTCTGCCCCCTGCCCTGTCTTCGGAGCCAGCGTCGTCGCGCGGTCCTTTAAACAGGAGCGAATCGCGTCAGCAGTCGTCGTGTTGAACGGGACCAGCCGCTCTTTCCTTCCCTTCCCGAGCACCCGCACCATTCGTCCAGCGAGGTTGACATCTTCCATATCAAGTCCGACGAGCTCACTGAGTCGAAGTCCCGACGCGTAAAACAGCTCCAGGATGGCCCGGTCGCGGCGCCCGAGTGGGTTCGAGGCGTCCGGCATCGCCAGCAGCCGGTTCATCTCCTCGACCGTGAGATGGGCGGGAATGGTCTGGCCCCGCTTCGGCGCGGCGACCAGCGCCGCGGGATCGTTGTCGACGAGATCCTCCCGCCGGAGAAACCGGATGAACGTGCGAAGCGCCGACAGCTTGCGGGCCGACGAGGTTGCGGAGATGCGCTGCTTGTGGAGCTCGCCCAGAAACGACCGGATGGCAAACGCATCGACGTCCGAGGGGCTCAGCGCCTCGAAGGACTTCTGCCGGATCTCCGCGGTGAACTGGAGAAACGTCGTGACGTCGTTCTCGTACGCCGTCAGCGTGTGGCGCGACACGTTGCGGTTGCGAAGATACTGAAGGAAGCTCCGAAGCAGTGCCTTCATGCAGGCTTTGCCCCTCGCCCCTCGCCCCTTGCCCCTTCCTCGGCGTGGTTCCATTCCTCCAACGCTTCCAGCGCGCGCTCGGAAATGGCGAGTTTGCGCTTCTGCTTGTCGCGAACCGGCGTCGCCGGCGGCTCCATGATCCCGAACGTGATGTTCGTCGGCTGATAGTCGTTCGGGTTGGCATGCGAGACGTAGAACGCGAGGGCGCCGATGGCGGTCGACCGGGGCGGGACGCGCAGCGCCTGGCCGCGGGCCAGCGCCGCGGCGTTGCGGCCGGCGATCAGCCCCGACGCCGCAGATTCGACGTAGCCTTCGACGCCGGAAATCTGCCCGGCGAACAAGAGCCCCGGGTTCGCGCGCGTCTGCCACGTCTCGAGCAGCACGGTCGGTCCGTTGATGTACGTATTTCTGTGGACCATGCCGAACCTCACGAACTCGGCCTGCTCCAGTCCGGGAATCATCCGCAGGACCCGCGCCTGCTCCCCCCACTTCAATTGCGTCTGGAATCCCACCAGGCTGTAGTGATCCCCGGCGAGGTTGTCCTGCCGCAGCTGCACCGCGGCGTACGGCTGCCGTCCGGTGCGCGGATCCGTCAGGCCGACCGGCTTCATCGGACCGAATCGCAGCGTATCCTCGCCGCGGTGCGCCATCACCTCGATGGGCAGGCAGCCTTCGAAGAACTTCTCGCGGTCGAAATCGTGAATCGTCGCCGATTCGGCCGATGTCAGCGCCGCGTAAAACGCCCGATACTCCGCCGCGTTCATCGGGCAGTACAGATAGTCGCCCTCACCATCGTCGAGACCGCACACGGTCTGACTGCCGACTGTCGACTGAGACGGATGACGGCCGACTGTCGACTGTCGACTGATGACTGCCGACTGCCGACTGTTCCGGTTCCAGCGTGAGGCACGAAACACTCGGCCCATGTCGATCGTCTCGGCGAGCACAATCGGGCTGATGGCGTCGTAAAAATAGAGATGCTCGCTGCCGACCAGCCGCACGATCGCCGCGGACAACCCGGGCGACGTCAACGGACCCGTGGCGACAATGACGGGAGACTCCGGCGTCGCGTCAGGGAGGGACGTGATCTCTTCGCGCGACAGGGTGATGAGGGGATGCTCGTGAATCGCCTGCGTGACGGTTCTCGCGAAGAGCTCGCGGTCGACCGCGAGCGCGGCGCCGGCCGGCACGCGCGCGATTTCCGCGGCGTGCAAGACGAGGGAGTCCAGCCGCCGCATCTCTTCCTTGAGCAGGCCGACGGCGTTGTCGAGCTTGTCTCCCCGGAAGGAGTTGCTGCAGACGAGCTCGGCGAGGCGATCGGTTTTGTGGACCTCGGTCGGCCGGACCGGCCGCATTTCGTAGAGGGTGACGGGAACGTCTCGAGCAGCCGCCTGCCAGGCCGCTTCGCAGCCCGCTAAGCCGCCTCCGATGATTCGGATCATTTAGGCAGGTACGGGTTCTTCTTCCAGCGGCGAATCCCGCTCGTAGGCGCAATCATCCTTGCTGCAGACGAGCTGCCGTCCCGCCTTCTTCGTGATCTTCTCGAGCAGGAACGGCGTGCCGCACTCGGGGCAGGCCTCGGCGATCGGCCGTTTCCACAGCGTGAAGTCGCAGTCCGGATAGTTGGCGCATCCGTAGAAGGCTTTCCCCCGGCGCGATTTCCGCTCGACGATGTCGCCCGCGTCCTTCGGGCACGTCACACCAGTGGTCTTCATCTTCACGTACTTGCAGTTGGGATAGTTCGTACACGCGGTGAACTCGCCGAAGCGCCCTTGCTTGATGATGAGGTTCGACTCGCACTTCGGGCACTTCTCGTCGAGGATCTGGTCGGGTTTCGCGGCTTTCAGGCCGCCCTGCGTCGAGATGATCTTCCGGGTGGTCTTGCACTCGGGATAACCCGTGCACGCGAGAAACTGGCCGAAGCGGCCGCGCTTGACCACCATCGGCTTGCTGCAGTTCTCGCAGATTTCGTCCTGCGTGTCGTCGGTGTCGGAGCCCGGCTCGCTTTTCTCCAGCTCGCGCGTGTTCGTGCAGTCGGGATAGCCGCTGCAGGCGACGAACGGGCCGAACTTCCCGACCTTGATCACCATGCCTTTGCCGCAGCGATCGCAGATCTCCTCGGTCTTGATGCCTTCCTTGAGGTTCTGCATCTCCTTGCCGGCCTTGGCGAGGTCCTTCTTGAACTTCTTGTAGAACGTGGTGAGCGTGCCTTTGTAGTCGGCTTTGCCCTGCTCGATGCGGTCGAGGTCTTCTTCCAGGCTGCGCGTGTACTCGACGTCGAGGATGTCGTCGAAGCTCTTGATCAGCAGGTCGGTGATGATCAGGCCGAGCGCGGTCGGCTTGAACTTGCCTTCGACCTTGTTGGCGTAGTCGCGATCCTGCAGCACGCCGATGATCGAGGCGTACGTGCTCGGACGGCCAATGCCGTTCTCCTCGAGCTCTTTCACGAGCGTCGCTTCGGTAAATCGCGGCGGCGGCTGCGTGAACTTCTGCTCGGGGCGAAGCGCCCGCAGCTCGAGCCGATCGCCTTCCACCAGCGGCGGTAACATGCCGGACGAAGGACTCTCGTCCTCTTCGTCCTTGTCCTTCTCTGTGTCCGGTTTCTCCTCCCCCACCTGCCCGTACGTCGCCTGCCAGCCCGGGAACTTCGGCACGGTGCCTTTGACGCGGAACAGATAGTCCCCCGCAGTGATGTCGACCGTCGTTTCGTCGAACGTCGCCGGCGGCATCTGCGAGGCGACGAAGCGGTTCCAGATCAGCCGATAGAGCGAATACTGCTCCGGCGTAAGAAACGGCCTGACTTTCTCCGGGTCGTACTCCATCGACGTCGGCCGGATCGCCTCGTGCGCATCCTGTGCGTCAGATTTGGTCTTGAACGTATTCGCCTTCTCAGGCAGGTACTCGGCGCCGAACGTCGCCCCGATGTACTCCCGGACCGCGACCAGCGCGTCATCCGAGACGCGGGTCGAATCGGTGCGCATGTAAGTAATGAGGCCGACCGGCCCTTCGACGCCCAGGCCAGGCAGCTCGACGCCCTCGTAGAGCCCCTGGGCGATCTGCATCGTGCGCTTCACCGGGTAGCGCGCGGTCTGCTGCAGCTTGCTGGTGATAAAAGGCGGCGCCGCGTTGCGCTTGCGCTCCTTGGTCGCCACCGAGGAGACGACGTAGGTGGCGCCTTCCAGATCGCGCAGCACGTCCTTCGACTGCTGCTCGTTGCCGATCTTGAGGGTGTCGGCGCGCCTTTTCACCAGCTTCGCCTCGAACTCCGGCGGCTGCGGGCCCGCCAGCGATGCGAAGAGATGCCAGTACTCTTCGGGCACGAACTTCAAGATCTCCTGCTCGCGCTCGCAAATCAGCTTGAGCGCGACCGACTGCACGCGGCCGGCGCTGAGGCCGCGGCGGACCTTGTCCCAGAGCAGCGGGCTGATCTTGTAGCCCACGAGTCGATCGAGCACGCGGCGCGCCTGCTGCGCGTCGACCATCTTCATATCGATGGCGCCCGGATGCTTCATCGCCTCGAGCACCGCCTTCTTGGTGATCTCGTTGAACATCAGGCGGTGGATTTTTTTCTTCTTGGTGCCGAGCTCCTCGGCCAGGTGCCAGCCGATGGCTTCGCCTTCGCGATCGGGGTCGGTCGCGATGTAGATGTCGGTCGCGTCCTTCGCTGCGCTCTTCAGCTCGGCGATCACCTTCTTGCGCGTGGCCAGCAATTCGTACACCGGCGCGAAACCTTCGTCGACGTCGACCCCGAGCTTGCTCTTCGGCAAATCGCGGACGTGCCCCATCGACGCGAGCACTGTGTAGTCGCGTCCGAGATACTTATTGATGGTTTTTGCCTTCGCCGGTGATTCGACGATGACGAGCGATTTAGCCATGTGAGCCTTTCGAATACCTTAGCATGGTCCGCGGAATCGTACGAATCGACCGCCCTCGATACGCCGCACCGCGCCCCCGAGTTCCAGCTCGAGCAGCCGCGGCAAAAGCCTCACGCGATCGAGTCCCGAGAGGTGCGAGAGCTCGTCCAAATCGTACGCCTCGCCCTCGGTCATCCGCCGGAGCACTGGATCCTGAGACGCAGGATTCCGGTTCGCGGGTTCGTTCTGCGCTAGTCCCCAATCCCTCATCCCTAGTCCCTGTTCCCTAATCCCCGGCGGCAATTCCTCCAGGATATCGTCGGCACACTCCACCAACTTTGCTCCGTCGCGGAGGAGCGCGTGCGCGCCGTAGTTGCGCCCGCCCAGCACGTTGCCCGGTACCGCGAGGACGGCGCGGCCCTGCTCGAGCGCGAAGTCTGCCGTAATCAGCGATCCGCTGCCTTTGGCTGCCTCGACGACGACCACTGCGAGAGACAAGCCGCTGATGATGCGATTGCGCTGCGGGAAGTGGTGCTTGAGCGGAGGCGTCCCCTGTGGAAACTCGCTGATGAGCGCACCGCGCTCGCAGATGCGCGCGGCGAGTGCGGCGTGCTCGCGCGGATACACGATGTCCACGCCGCATCCGAGCACAGCAATCGTGACGCCGTCGCCGTCGAGCGCGCCGCGGTGCGCCGCGGAGTCGACGCCGCGCGCCATGCCGCTGACGACCGTGACGCCGCGACGCGCGAGATCGGCGCCGAGCCGCCGCGCCACTTCGAGCGCGTAGGGCGATGCGGCGCGCGATCCGACGATCGCCACCGACGGCGTGCAGAGCACATCGGGCTGTCCTGTCATCCAGAGCGTCGGGGGAGGATCGTGGATGGCGGCGAGGGCGGTGGGGTACCGGAGATCTCCCGTGGAAACGGCGAAAACGGCGAGGTTCATGGCTGCTCCAGACCCGCGGCGCGCGGCTCCGCTGCCCAACCTCACTAAATATTGTATCTGTATTGCCTCCCTCCCTCACCCGGTATCCCCTTCCCTGCTATAGTTGAGATTCGCTATGCCAAAGCGTCTGTTCACTGTCGTCCTGCTCCTGACGGCCCTCACCGGCGTCGCTTACGCTGATGCGCGCTCGGATGCCAAGGCGCAGGTAGAGTTCGGCATTGCCGTCGCACAGCGAGGCCTGTGGAAAGAAGCGCTTTACCGATGGGAGCGGGCCACCCAGATCGATCCGACTTACGCGGCCGGGTTCAACAACCTCGCGGTGGGCTACGAGCACGAAGGCATGCTCGACAAGGCTGCCGAGGCCTACGAACGCGCGCTGAAGCTGGAGCCGAACAACGCGCTGGTGCGCCAGAATTTCGAGCTGTTCAAGGAAATCCATGACCGGACGAATCAGTCTCAAACTCCTTAGCGGCATCCTCGCGGTCGGCATGGCCGGATGCGCCAGCTTCTACGAGATTCCGATCGAAACCCCGATCGCCGCCAAGCTCGATGTGTCGGCGTTTCAGCGAGTCTTCATCGCGGGCTTCCTCGCCGGCGGCACCGATGATGTGGACGGCAACCTCGAAACGGTCCGCCTGCTGCGCAGCCAGCTGCGCATGAAATCGAACCTGCGCGTGATCGACGCCGACGTCCTCCCGCTGATGACCGACGCGGCGAACAGCCGACCGCAAGGCCAGGCCGCGGGCCTGGCCGCCGAGGCGCGGGAGGTGACGGAGCTCGAAATCAAGAACGAAAAAGATCTCCAGCCCTACGAACACATTTTCGCCGACGCCGACTACTGGAAGCGTATCGGCGAGGAATACCAGAACCCGCTCATCGTCACCGGCACCGTGCTGTTCACGCCGCACTCGCAGTCGGGCATGGTGCAGCGCGAGCGCGAGATCATTGACCCGCTCGGACGCCGCCGCGTCGAGCCGGTGCGCGAGTACATGGAGCGCAAGGGCTTCATCCTGCAGGAACGGTTCATCTTCATCGACGGCCGCTCGGGCGCGCAGATTCACGCCGAGGCGCTGCGCGAGGAGCGGCTCTACAACCAGAACGACAACACGCCCGCGCTATCGTCCTATTTCGAGCTGATGGACGAGATCATCCCGAGGTTCCTGAGCACGCTGAGCACCCAGAAGGTCCGGGGCTCCAGGGTCCTCATCAAATAGCTGCCAGCTGCCAGCTCCCAGCTTCCAGTTTTACGGGCAAACACAGTGTTTTTGGACTGGTAGCTGGAAGCTCGGAGCTGGAAGCTGTTATAATCTTGTGTTCTCTAAGCAAGGGAGTGTGTTCGTGTACGCGATTATTCAAGCCGGGGGTCGTCAGGTAAAGGTCGCGCCAGGCGCCACCGTCGAGCTCGACGGGAGGGCCGCCGAGACGGGCAAGGAAGTGACCTTCGATCAGGTACTGTTTCTGTCGAACGACGGCGGAGAGCTGAAGGCTGGCTCCCCCTTCGTGAGCGGCGCCAAAGTCATCGGCGTCATCGATGGCGAGTCGCGCGGTCCGAAGGTCCGCGTGTTCAAGAAGAAGCGCCGCAAGGGATTCCGCAAGTCTGCCGGGTTCCGCGCGTTCTACACGCGGGTCCGCATCACCGACATCGTCGGGTAGCCCAATACTTTCTACTTTCTACTTTTCACTTTTTACTTTCGAGCATCACCCCATGGCCCATAAAAAAGGACAAGGCAGTTCACGCAACGGGCGCGACAGTAACTCGCAGCGCCTCGGCGTCAAGCGCCACGACGGCAACATCGTCACCGGCGGATCCATCCTCGTGCGTCAGCGCGGGCGGCGGTTCGCGCCCGGCCTCAACGTCGGCCTCGGCAAGGACGACACGCTGTTCGCCAAAGTGACGGGACGCGTCCGGTTCGAGGATCACGGCGCCCGCGGCCGCAAGATCAGCGTCCTCCCGGTAGAATGATGCAGTCGACAGTCGTCAGGTGTCAGTCGTCAGTCTCGACTGATGACTGCCGACTGCTGACTGATGACTGCCGACTGATGAAATGTTCGTCGACGAAGTCGACATCCTCGTAGAGGCCGGCCACGGCGGCGCGGGCTGCCTGAGCTTCCGGCGCGAGAAGTTCATTCCTCGCGGCGGCCCCGATGGCGGTGACGGAGGCAAGGGCGGGTCCGTGTACGCGGTCGCCAGCCCGCACGTCAACACCCTCGTCGCCTTCCGGTTCAACCGCGAGTTCCACGCCAAACGCGGCGGCGGCGGAGAAGGATCCAACCGCACCGGCAAGGCTGCCCCGGACATCGAGCTCGAAGTGCCGATTGGCACGCTGATCTTCCAGAAGTCCGAAGACCCGTCGGAGCCACCTTCGCTGATCGGCGATCTCGTTGAGGCGGGCCAGCGGATCCTGGTCGCGCAAGGCGGCATCGGCGGCCGTGGCAACGCCCGCTTCACCAGCTCGACCAACCGCGCGCCGCGGCGCTGTGAACCGGGCATGGAGGGCGAAACCAAACAGCTCCAGCTGCACCTGAAGCTGCTGGCCGATGTTGGCCTGGTCGGATTCCCCAACGCCGGAAAGTCGACGCTGATCTCGCGCATCTCTGCGGCGCGGCCGAAGATTGCGGACTACCCGTTTACGACGCTCATCCCGAACCTCGGCGTCGTGTCCCTGAGCGGCAATCGCAGCTTCGTCGTGGCCGACGTGCCCGGGCTCATCGAGGGGGCGCACACAGGGAAAGGGCTGGGCGACCGGTTCCTCAAGCATCTCGATCGGACCAAAGCGCTCGTGCATCTGGTGGATGTGTCCGGCGCTTCGGGCCGCGACCCGGTCGAGGACTTCGAGACGATTCAGCGCGAGCTGGCTGCGTTCAGTGCCGCACTTGCGGCCAAGCCGCAGATCGTCGCCGCGACGAAGATGGACGCGCTCAGCGATCAGGCGGGCGTGGACGCCCTCGAAGCGCACGTGAAGGCTCACGACCTCCGATTTTTACGAATCTCCGCGGTGACCGGCGAGGGCCTCGACAAACTGCAGGAAGCTGTCTGGAGATATCTCAGCGACGCGAAGCCAGCTCAGACGCTCGTGGAGACCCATCGCGACGCATGAGCCATTCCACACGCGTCGGCATTCTTGGCGGCACCTTCGATCCCATTCATCTCGGTCATCTCGAAGCGGCGTCGGCCGCGCGGAGTGCGCTGTCGCTCGATCGCGTGCTGTTGCTGCCGTCGCGGACGCCTCCCCATCGAAGCATGGAGCCGCGCGCCTCTGTCTATCATCGATTTGCGATGACGGCGATCGCCGCGAACGGCCGCGAGGGGATGCTGGCGTCCGATCTCGAGCTGCGGCGGGACGGGCCGTCGTACACGGCGCTGACGCTCGAGGCGCTGCAGCACGAGGGTCTCGCGCCCTCGCAGCTGGTCTTCATCATCGGCGCCGATGCGTTTGCCGAGATCGGCACGTGGTATGACTATCCGCGGCTACTGACGCTTGCGAATTTCGTGGTCGTGTCTCGCCCGGGCGCGCCGTTCTCCAGGGCTGAGCTAATCCCTAGCCCCCAATCCCCAATCCCTGGAATCCCTGGATCTGCGGCGACTTCGATTTTGCACGTCGACGCAAACACCCCCGACGTGTCATCCACCGACATCCGCCGCCGTGTGGCCAGCGGCGAATCGATCGAGGGGGTTGTTCCCCCCGGCGTTGCCGAGCACATTCGGCGGCATCGGCTGTATGTACCGGCCCCTGTTCCGGCGGTGATGTGACTCCACGCAAACGTTCGTCCAGAAAGTTTCCTGCGCAGGTTCAGCATGCCGTCGACGCCGCGCACGACCGCAAAGGGTCCGAGGTCGTGGTGCTCGATCTTCGCCCCGCCGACGGGTTCACGGATTTTTTCGTCATCGTGACGGGCCAGAACACGCGGCAGGTTCAAGCGATCTCCGACGCGGTCCAGGAGACCCTCGCCGAGAAAGGCACGAAACCGGCGCACATCGAAGGCGGCGATCGCGCCGGATGGATCCTGCTCGATTACTTCGACTTCATCGTGCACATCTTCATGCCCGAGACGCGGGCGTTCTATTCGCTCGAACGGCTGTGGGGCGCCGCGGAGCGGATTCCTGTTGCTGACCCCGTTCCGCCCAAGGAATTGGGGATTAGGGGTTAGGGATTGGGGATTCGTTCTGCGCGGGGACGCGCTGTTTGAGTCCGAAGGAACACATCGATGATCCATCGTCGATCGGGACACAGATACGGCGCGCGCTCGCGGAAGCGATCCTGGTCACAGAGGCGCCTGCCCCGAGCCGGCCGCCGGGGCATCTTCCACGCCATGGATGCCACCGATGTTCGGATGATAGGGATTAGGGATTAGGGATTAGAACAGTGCGGCATGCGGCTTGCCTTCCTGCGCCGCATGACACAAATCAATTCGTACAAAGATCTCACGGTTTGGCAGGCCAGCATGGACCTTGTGGATGTGTGCTTCGACATTGTTGAGGCGATACCACACCCCTACCGTTTCATTTTCTGCGATCAATTGCTGCGAGCAGGTATCTCAATTCCTTCCAACATTGCCGAAGGCAGCCGACGCACGACCAAGGGTTACTTAAATCACTTGTCCTATTCCCTCGGATCGCAAGCCGAAGTCGAGACCGTGCTGGAAGTTATCAGGCGCCGAAAGCTCGTGCCGCCGCCTCTTCTGATTAAGGGTGTCCAACTCGCTGAGCCTGTGGGAAACATGCTCCACGGTCTCGTTGAATCACTGGCACAGCGTGACACCCGTGACTGATCTAATCCCTAATCCCCGCCCCCTAATCCCTAATCCCCAATCCCTAATCCCCGGGGCTCTGAGATCTGCGGCGAACAGCCTTGTCGCGGCGCTGTTAGCGCCCGCGTGCGCCGTGTGTGATGCAATTCTTGACGATCCGCTCCGTGGTTGCGTGTGCAGACACTGCTGGGGTGCAATTCGCCCGATCACGCGGCCGGTGTGCGATGGCTGCGGAGATCCGCTGCCGAGGCCTGTCGAGCGGTGCAGACACTGCAGCTCCCGCGAGGGCGCGATCGAGCGGGCGCGCGCGATCGGCGAGTACGAGGGCACTCTCAGGGAAATCATCCACGCCTTGAAGTACAGCGGCCGGCGTTCGCTGGCACCCCGTCTGGCCGCGCATATGAGAAGCCGGGGACGCGAGTTGCTCGACGAGGCTGACTGCGTCGTGCCAGTACCTCTCCACTGGCGGCGCGAATATCACCGGGGTTTCAATCAGGCGCGCGAACTGGCGACGCACCTGGATCTGCCCGTCCTCGACGTGCTGATCCGAACGCGCCACACCCGCCCCCAGGTCGAGCTCGCCGCAGAGAGCCGACGCGAGAACGTCGAGGCGGCGTTCGAATGTCGGAAGCCGCTCTTGCGAAAACCGCGTGCCATCGATGGGCTCAAGGTTGTGATCGTGGATGACGTCAGCACCACAGGCGCAACGCTGGAGGCCTGCGCCAGAGTACTGAAAGAAGCGGGAGCTTCGGAAGTTTACGCCCTTACGGCCGCCCGCGTCGTCACGCGGCGCCGCGGAGATCGGAGCTAATCCCTAATCCCTAATCCCCAATCCCTTGACTATATGTATGTGACAGGCATACTTATGCATATGAGAACGACGCTTATCATCGACGACGCGATGCTCGCCGACGCGATGCGCCTCACCGGCCTCAAGGAGAAAACCGCTGTCGTCCACGCGGGCCTCCAGGCGCTGATCAGGCGCGAGAGCGCGCGACGACTGATCGCGCTCGGAGGGACCCAGCCCAAGGCGCAGGCACCGCCGCGCCGGCGTCCCCCGCACTTTCGCAATTCATGATGCTGCCAGACTCGTCGGTCTGGATCGACCACTTCAGGCACGGAAATGCGTTCCTGGCCGAGTCGCTGGAGAACGATCAGGCGCTCTGCCACCCGTTCATCCTCGGCGAACTCGCGTGCGGACATCTGCCCTCCAGGGTCTCGACGATCCAGTGGCTTCGGACGCTGCCGGAAGCGCCGCTGATGCAACACACCGAAGTGCTGATTCTCATCGAGCGGCATCGACTCATGGCGTCGGGGATTGGATGGATTGATGCGCATCTGCTCGGGTCGGCGCTGCTGGCCAGGGCGGCGCTATGGACGCTCGACGCGCCCCTGGCGAGAGCCGCGCGGAGGCTCGGCGTATCTAACCCCTAACCCCTAACCCTGGTCCCTCGAAGGCAAGCGCGCCGTCACCGCCGAGAACACGTCAAGGGCGATCTCCTCTTTGGAACGTTCACCGTCGAGCCGGACCCAATTCACCTGTGCCGATTGGCGATGATAACTGGCGCGCACACGTTCAAGTAGGGAAAGGTCCCGTTCGTAGCGATCGCGGTCGTGGGCTTTCCGCTTGGCTGCGGTCTCTGGAGCAATATCCACGTAGATCGTCAGATCGGGCTGCGGCAGAAGTCGCTGGATGTCCTCGAGCCACCGGGCGTCAAGGCCCTGCGCTTCGCCGTAGGCGATGCTCGAGGCGCGGTAGCGGTCGCACAACAGGATGAGGCCGCCGGCGATCCATTCAAGGATGGCCTCGCGCCGTTCGTGACGGTTGGCGACAAACAGCAACTGCATCACGTCGGGGCCGTACTCGCGCTCGCCCTGCAGCGCGCGGGCGATTTCCTCGCCGATCGATGTTCCGTAATCGGGGAATGACAGCAGACGCACCTTATGGCCCGCCTCGCGAAGCCGCTCGCGCAGCTGCTGCGCCTGCGTCTCTTTCCCGCTCTGGTCGAGCCCCTCAAACGCGATGAGCATTCCGGACATGCCTAATCCCTAACCCCCAATCCCCAGTCCCAAATCCCTAATCCCCAGTTCGCGTTTCGAGCGCCAGCATGTCGTCGATCGTCTGCCTGCGGCGGATCAGTCTGGCGTCGCCACCGTCGACCAGCACTTCGGCCGGCAACGGGCGCCGGTTGTAATTGGACGACATCGCCGATCCGTACGCCCCCGCATCGAGTATCGCGAGCAGGTCGCCCACCTCGAGGGACGTCATCTTCCGGTCGTGCGCGAACGCGTCGGTGCTCTCGCACACTGGCCCGACGATGTCGTAGCAGAGCTCCCGGGACGGACGCGGCGTCACCGCCTCGATTCGATGAAACGATCCGTACAGCGCCGGCCGCATCAGCTCCGTCATGCCCGCGTCGAGCACTGCGAAGTGATGGCCGCCGGGCGCGTCTTTGAGATCGATCACGCGGGTGAGCAGTGCGCCAGCGGCCCCGACGAGAAACCGGCCGGGCTCGAGCGCGATGGCCAGGCCCGATGGCCTCACAATCGACAGCAGCGCTGCCGCGTATTCCGCCGCGGTGGGCACGCGGGAGCCGTCGTAGGAAATGCCCAGCCCGCCGCCGACGTCGATATGGTCCAGCGCGATGCCGGAGTCGCGCAGCTCATGTGCCAGCCGCACGACGGCCGCGGCCGCCCGCTGCATCGGCTCGAGCGTGACGATCTGCGATCCCAGATGCACGTGAATGCCGGCCGGCTCGAGGCCCGGCTGGCTCTGCATCCTGCGATACAAACTGCCCGCCTGTTCGAGCGGCACGCCGAACTTGTTGATGTGGAGCCCGGTCGAGATGTGCGGATGGGTACCCGCGTCGATATCCGGGTTGACACGCACCGCGACCCTCGCACGCACGCCTCGCGCCCGGGCTGCGCGATCGATGCGCTCGAGCTCGCCCGCCGATTCGGCGTTGATGGCTTTGAGCCCGAGCTGCACCGCCCGTTCGATCTCATCGGGCGACTTGCCGACCCCGCTGAACACGATATCGGCCGGGTCGAAGCCGGCACGCATCGCCAGCTCGACTTCGCCAATCGAGTTGGCATCGACGGCGCTGCCGAGCTGTCTCAGCAGGCAGACGATCGCGAACGACGAGTTGGCCTTCAGCGCGTAATGAATGCGATGGGGATGATCGGCGAACGCCCGATCGAGCTCGCGGTACGACTCGCGAATGGACTCGGCGCTGTAGACGTACAGCGGGGTCCCGTAGTCGCGCGCGACGCGCTCGAGCGGTACGCCGTCGCACACCAGCGCAGTTCCTTCGCGAAAAAAACCGGACACGACGCGGATCTTACACGGTCCGGCTGAAGCCGGACACTACGTACTGTCTAATCCCCAATCCCTAATCCCTAATCCCTAGTATGATTTCGAGCGCCGGTGTCCATCGAAGCGACGATCCAGCGCGCGGGCGACGGCGATCAAGCCGCGTGGGACACGATCGTCCGGACCTACTGGCGGAAGGTATTCAACATCGCCTATCGCTTCGTGGGGACCTACGACGAAGCCGAGGATTTGACCCAGGAGATTTTTCTGAAGGTGTTCAAGTCGCTGGGCACCTTCGACCGGCGGGCGAATTTCCAGACGTGGCTCATCAGCGTGAGCCGGAATTTCTGCATCGATCGTTACCGCAGCGGCCGCCGCGATCGCGCGGTCTTTGCGCGCGAGGTCGACGCATCCACGGTGCAGGCTGAAGCGCCCGGGCTGAGCCCGTATGCGCGGGTCGAGCTGCAGGATCGCGTGGCGGTGCTGCGCGAGGCGCTTCGCGCGCTGTCGCCGCCGCTCCGCACGGCGGTGCTGCTGCGCGACATTCATGAGCTGTCGTACCAGGAAATCGCCGATCAGCTCGGCGTCGCCGAAGGCACCGTCAAGTCGCGCATCAACAGAGGACGGGCCGAGCTGGCGAAGCAAATCGAGGCGCTGCGCGCCAAAGAAGGAGCATCCACATGAACGTGTCGAGCGAACAATCCGGCGACGTCGTGATCGTCCACGCGGGACCCGCGCGGCTGATGCATCCATCGCTGTCCGAGTTCTCGACGCTCGTGACGGGCGAGATCGCGAAAGGCGCGCGCAAGATCGTCATCAACCTCGGCGGCGTCGAATACCTCGACAGCGCCGCCATTGGCTGTCTGATGGACTTGTACCGGCAGGCTGCTGCGACGGGCGCCACGCTAAAGCTCGCCGGCATCCAGGGACGGGTCGAGACGATGCTCACGCTGACCGGTGCCAACCAGTTCATGGAGATCCATCCCGACACGGCCGCCGCGGTGAAGAGCTTTTGAGAGGATGACCATGCGCACTATCAAGACGTCCACCGGCGCGTCCATCAGCCTCGACGGCGATCTGCTGGCAATTCTCGAGACGCTCTATCGCGAGGTGACGGTCAAGCGCAACTTCGAGCGGTCGTTCGAGGATATGATCGAGGAAATCCGGCAGCTCATCGATCAGATGACCGAGGAAGAGCGCCGCGCCTATCTCGCCGAGAGCCTCTTCCTGAACAGCGTGAAATACGAGAACGACCGGGCAGAGGCACTTATGCGAAAATTAACCAAGAAATAGACGTGTCAATCCCTAACCCCCCCTCCTTAATCCCTTGTCTCTGAACTACCTCGCGACCCGTTTCACCTGTACCTGGCCGTGGAGCACGCTCGTCATGCTGTGCGACGGCCGCATTGTCTGCGGGTGCGCGGATCCGTACGGGCGGCGCGTGCTCGGGGATGCGAAGACCGCCAGCATTGCTGAAATCTGGAACGACACGACGATCAGCACGCTCCGAGCGGATCTCAACGCGGGCGGAGCGAAGTTCTGCGGCGACTGCCCGCTGAAGCTCCCCCTTCGAAGCGACGCGCCGACGGTCCGCTCGCTCGACGTCGGACGGTTGCCGAGCCGGATGTATGTCGAATGCACGGCGGCCTGCAACATTTCGTGCACGGAAGCGTGCTGCGCGCCCGAGACGGGGATTACCAAGACGCGCAATGCCGGCATGCTCGACTTCGATCTGTTCAGGAACGTCGTCGACGAAGCCGGTCCCGGGCTCGTCCGGATCGATTTCTTCAATTACGGCGAGGCCTTCCTGCACAAACGCGCGATTGAGATGTGCGAGTACATCAAGAGCCGCTTCCCGCACATCTACCTGTACACGAGTACGAACGGTCTGATGTTTACCGAGGAATCGGCGAAGCGGCTGGTGCACTCCGGCATCGACGAAGTCACCTTCTCCATCGACGGGGCCTCGCAGGACAGCTACGTTCAGTACCGGCAGCGCGGAAAGTTCGACATCGCCATCCGGAACCTGCGCGTGATGGCCGAGGAGAAGCACCGCGCCCGCCGCGATGTGCCCTTCCTGAACTGGCGCTACATTCTCTTTAAGTGGAACGACAGCGACGCCGAGATGGAACAGGCGCGCAGGATGGCGGCCGATATCGGGGTCGATCGGCTGTCGTGGGAGATTACCGATCATCCGGAAAATGCGTTCTCACGGCGTTTCGCGCCGGGCACCACTGATTTCGACGCCATCAAGCACGAGATCTGGGATATGACCGGACTCGGCAACGCCATACCGGGCGCGACACCGAAGGCGAAGATTGACGTGCGGAAAAGGTTCTTCAGGAACGGGCCGCTGAAGACTCGCGCGGCGAAGAAGCTGAAGATCCGGACACGGATCGAAAACGTGTGCGCGCGGCCGTTCCCGGCGAAGGCCAGCTACGGGCGCCGGCTGGTCAGGCTGGGGGCGCAGCTCTGCGACGAACACGGCGCGCT